>NZ_JBFRSC010000068.1:7710-124663 GCF_041473335.1 Vibrio sp. 10N.222.55.C7 | reverse complement strand
AAGCCGCGATGAACCTTTTTCTTTCATTGAACCCCTACAAAACGTCAAATGAGCATGAGTAGCGGGGGCTAGAACTCGTAATCCGAAAGATTTATGTGATCTAGCTAAAATTTTTAATTTCTGACCACATAGCAAAAGTGGATTCAATTTTTACATTATTGAAACATTCCAACCCTGCATAAACCACACCATAAACATGGCTATATATGCACTCATTCCTGCCATTCAAGCATCCACCCAATTCATAGCGACCACTCTCTAAGGCTTGAATTACATTGCATATATCTAAATGCGCCGTAAAAGATCCAATAAAACCATTCACAATACAAATAAATAACCCACTGAATTCACACACTTAAACCATTAAAATTAACACAAACATTTCAAAATATGTCTATCGTTACAATTTGTAACGATTAGCAGTTATCGGTATAGTCCTGCAATTCAAAAAGTGAGACCTTTGCGCTCACCTTAAAGGAGATATAATAATGATTACTAATGATGCTGTAATAATGGGCATGTTAGCTGTTATTCTTGGCGGTGTATTTATCACGGAAAGTAGCCAAAATAGCGCACTGAAAAAATTCTACTCGTTCGTTCCGGGTCTATTGCTCTGTTACTTTGTTCCTTCTCTATTGAACAGTTTAGGCATCATCGACGCATCAAACTCTAAGCTGTACTTCGTTGCGAGTCGTTACCTATTACCAAGTGCACTAGTTCTTCTGATCATCTCAGCAGACCTACGCAAAATCTTCGGCCTTGGCTCAAAAGCCGTCATCATGTTCCTAACGGGTACTGTCGGCATCATCATTGGTGGGCCTTTGGCGATTCTGATTATCGACCAAGTCAACCCTGACCTTGTATCTGGCGATGTATGGCGTGGCCTTACAACAGTAGCTGGCTCTTGGATCGGCGGCGGTGCAAACCAAGCCGCCATGAAAGAAGTGTTCGAGGTTGATGACCAACTCTTCTCTGCAATGATTACAGTTGATGTTATCTGTGCAAACATTTGGATGGCCGTATTACTTGTCATGGCAGGTCGTCAGAAGAAGATTGATGCATGGCTAAAAGCAGACACATCAGCTATCGAAGAGCTAAAAGAGACGGTTTCTAAATACCAAGAAGAGAACGCTCGCCCAACAACCACAACCGATCTCATGAAGATCACGGCAATTGCCTTTGGTCTAACAGGCCTTGCTCACTTCTTCAGTGACCTAATCGCACCATGGATCTCAACGAATGCTCCAGAACTTGCGAAATACAGCCTTACATCTGGCTTCTTCTGGCTAATCGTTATGGTAACAACGTTCGCGTTGATCGCTTCGTGCTTCAAATCGACACGTAGCCTTGAGCACAGTGGCGCATCGAAAATTGGTTCAGCGTTCATCTACATCCTAGTTGCAACTATCGGTATGCAAATGGATGTGACAGCTATCTTAGACAACCCAGGTTACTTCTTCATTGGTATTACATGGTTAACTATCCATGCCCTTCTGATGATTGTAATGGCGAAGCTAATTCGTGCACCATTGTTCTTCATGGCTGTAGGTAGCCAAGCTAACGTAGGCGGTGCTGCATCGGCACCTATCGTCGCGGCTGCATTCCACCCAGCATTGGCACCAGTAGGTATCCTAATGGCGGTATTGGGTTACGCTCTCGGTACATACGGCGCTTACATCTGTGGCCTAATCATGCAGGCTGCTGCATTGGGTTAACAACTCATTGCTGTAAAAAATGGGCAACTGAACCTTGATCATATCGCCCATTTTCTTGAGTTCCGAGATGTAAAAAAGGCGACAGTAAAAACTGTCGCCTTTCTAATATCTTGTTACTCAGCTAAAGCTTATTCCCAATCAAGGATTACTTTACCAGACATACCAGAGCGCATCATGTCGAAGCCTTTCTGGAAATCGTCCACTTTGTAGTGGTGAGTAATGATTGGTGTTAGATCTAGGCCAGATTGGATCAATGAAGCCATCTTGTACCAAGTTTCGAACATCTCACGACCGTAGATACCTTTGATAACCAAGCCTTTAAAGATTACTTGGTTCCAGTCTACCGCCATGTCTGATGGTGGAATACCTAGTAGAGAGATCTTACCGCCGTGGTTCATGTTAGTTAGCATGCTATTGAACGCAGATGGGTTACCAGACATTTCTAGGCCTACATCGAAGCCTTCTGTCATGCCAAGATCAGACATTACGTCTTCAAGCTTCTCTTCCATCACGTTTACTGCGCGAGTCACACCCATTTTCTTAGCAAGATCTAGGCGGTATTCGTTTACGTCAGTGATTACAACGTGACGAGCACCAACGTGCTTAGCAACAGCTGCAGCCATGATACCGATTGGACCAGCACCAGTAATTAGCACGTCTTCGCCAACTAGGTCGAAAGAAAGTGCTGTGTGTACTGCGTTACCAAACGGGTCAAAGATTGAAGCTAGATCGTCAGAGATTTCTGCAGGGATCTTAAATGCGTTGAACGCAGGAATCACAAGGAACTCAGAGAACGCACCAGTGCGGTTAACACCAACACCTGTTGTGTTACGACAAAGGTGAGTACGGCCGCCACGACAGTTACGACAGTGACCACATGTGATGTGACCTTCGCCAGATACACGGTCGCCGATTTCAAAACCACGAACTTCTTGGCCAATGCCAACAACTTCACCCACGTATTCGTGACCTACTACCATAGGTACTGGGATTGTGTTTTGTGACCACTCATCCCAGTTGTAGATATGTACGTCAGTACCACAAATTGCGGTTTTCTTAATACGAATAAGAAGATCATTATGACCCATTTCAGGTTTTTCAACCTCGGTCATCCAAATGCCTTCTTCAGGCTTTAGCTTAGAAAGTGCTTTAATTTTCATAATGTTACCTAGTTCATCTCGCCTAACTGTAAGGCGAGAATCAAAAATCTATATGTTCTACTGGGTGTTGTTCTATCTAATTAAAGGATGCTCGTGGCACCCCTTTAAAATTAGATGATACCCATGTCTTTACCAACTTGGATGAACGCATCGATTGCGCGGTCTAGTTGCTCACGAGAGTGTGCAGCAGACATTTGCGTACGGATACGAGCTTGACCTTTTGGTACTACAGGGAAAGAGAAACCTACAACGTAGATGCCTTTCTCTAGTGCGCGCTCTGCGAATTCAGCCGCTACTTTTGCATCACCCAGCATGATTGGGATGATTGCGTGGTCAGCACCGCCCATAGTGAAACCAGCTGCTTCCATGCGAGTACGGAAGTGAGCAGAGTTTTCCCATAGTTGAGTACGTAGGTCGCCAGATTCCGCTAGAAGATCTAGAACGCGAATAGAAGCAGATACGATTGCTGGTGCAACAGAGTTAGAGAATAGGTATGGACGAGAACGCTGACGTAGCCAGTCGATCACTTCTTTCTTACCAGAAGTGTAACCGCCTGAAGCGCCACCCATTGCTTTACCAAGCGTACCTGTGATGATGTCGATACGGTCAACAACGTTGTGGAACTCGTGAGTACCCGCGCCGTTTTCACCCATGAAGCCTACTGCGTGAGAGTCATCAACCATTACTAGTGCATCGTACTTGTCTGCAAGGTCACAGATAGCAGGAAGGTTAGCCACTACGCCGTCCATTGAGAACACACCGTCAGTTACGATTAGTGTGTGACGAGCGCCAGCTTCTTTAGCAGCGATAAGTTGCTGCTCTAGCTCTTCCATGTTGTTGTTCGAGTAACGGAAACGCATTGCTTTACACAGACGAACGCCATCGATGATAGATGCGTGGTTTAGTGCGTCAGAGATGATTGCGTCTTCTTTACCTAGAATTGTTTCGAACAAACCAGCGTTTGCATCAAAACAAGATGTGTAAAGGATAGTGTCTTCTTTACCTAGGAACGTAGAAAGCTTTTGCTCTAGTTCTTTGTGAGAATCTTGAGTACCACAGATGAAACGTACTGAAGCCATACCAAAACCGTGCTGATCCATACCATCTTTAGCTGCTTCGATAAGAGCTGGGTGGTTAGCAAGACCTAAGTAGTTGTTTGCACAGAAGTTTAGTACTTCTTCACCAGTCGAGATAGAAACCGCTGCTTTTTGTGCAGAAGTAATAATGCGCTCAGACTTGTAAAGACCTTCTTCTTTAACTTCTTCGATTTGAGTTTGAATCTGTTGGTAAAATGCAGAAGACATTGTCTCATTCCTTCCTAGTTATAATTTAGCAGCATCGCGCGCCGCTTTATGTAGGGATGTAAACGATCTCAACACGATCATTTACACTGTAAAACTTATGCCTATATTCTAGTTGAACATCCCCGTTCCGATTATCCCTTTAGTTGGAAAAACATTAATGAATCACAGGCACTAATAATAGTTCATCCCAGTGACATAGGGCACATTAACGCCCTTCACCTGCTTTTTTAAACGCCAAATTAGCTATAATTTCCGTCTAATTTCGCTTTCATATCAAATCTCAATTTTTCATCTCAGAATGCGCAGCAGCAACGCCGCTATACAGATGAGCTTCAAACACAACAACTTATCAGAGCAATCACGTCAATCAATTAATGAAATTGATTCACAAATCAAAGTAAATCGCTCACAATGACCATTAAGTTCATCGTTGAAACTAGCTTAACTGGATACTTATGATTAACCCAAAACTCATCGCCCTGCTTCCGGATCTCGCCTCGTTCATTTTGGTGGTTAACGAAGGTAGTTTTACGGCTGCAGCAAAACAGTTAGGCGTGACACCATCAGCCTTGAGTAAGCTCATCACCCGCTTGGAAAAAGCGCTATCGGTGAAACTGTTTGAGCGTACCACTCGTACCCTTATCATTACGCAAGCGGGTCAATTGGTTTATGATCAGAGTGTGGTGATGATCAACGCAGCTCAACAAGCCGTTGAACTGTCTACCTCCGACCATACCGAACCTGCAGGCTCGATAACGGTAGCGGCGCCTGAAGCCTTCTTGAATTCGGTATTGCAGCCTTTCGTTGTTCCATTCTTAAATCAGTATCCAGAAATCCAACTTAAATTGAGAGCGGCTGACGGCGACATCGATATTTTACGTCAAGGCATCGACATTGCTTTCCGCCTGACTGATAAGCCCGACGAAAGCTTAGTATTGAAAGAGTTAGGAAAAACAAACCTCGTGTTGTGTGCAAGCCCTGACTATTTAGATGCCAAGGGGATTCCTCACCACCCTACCGAGCTGTCTGAACACGACTGTTTGTATCTTGCAGAGACAGACAAAGATCACATTTGGGATTTTCTTAAAGATGATGAATTTCACACAGTACCCGTCAGTGGACGTTACGCAGTTAACCACTCGCAGATGCGACTGAAAGGTGTGAAAGAAGGTCTAGGCGTCGGTATTTTCCATGACTTCGTGATTCAAGATGCGTTGGCTGAAGGGTCTGTAGTACAAGTGTTGGAAGATTGGACCATCAAGAGTAATTACCATGGTGCGATTGCGATGCAGTTTGCTCAAACCAAGTACATGCCCGCTCGACTGCGTGTATTCATTGATTACGCCATGGAGCACTTAGGTGACAAGTTGGCAGGAGAAATAAACTGATGTTGAAAGGAATACACCACGCAGCCATAATCTGTTCAAACTACAACGCATCGAAGCACTTTTACACCGAGATTTTAAAACTTGAGATCATTGCCGAAAACTATCGAGAGGCTCGCCAGTCGTACAAACTTGATTTGGCGCTACCTAATGGTGCTCAGATAGAACTATTCAGCTTCCCTAACGCACCGGAAAGACCTAGCTTTCCTGAAGCTCAAGGGCTAAGACACTTAGCTTTTTGTGTTGATGACGTTCAACAAATCAAAAGCTATTTGGAAGAACAAAGAATCGAAGTCGAACAGATCCGAATTGATGAATTTACAGGTAAAGCATTTACTTTTTTTGCCGATCCTGACGGGCTTCCGTTAGAGCTTTATGAAATCTAGAGCTTTATCAAATATAGAGCTGTACAAGTCTAACGTCTTCTTAATAAACAGAGCATGTCATCTGAATAATGAAACTGACCTCCTCAAAAAGGAGGTCAGTTTGTATATCAATTAACTCAATGCCGTCTTGAATTTCTCAACGCGTGAAAATAGTAACCAATCCAGCAGCATTGCTGTCACGATCGTCGCTCCCGCCAGTGGAAACAGTACTGAAATAACTATCACGATCACTAAACCTGTCTTCCAAAGCCCTGCATCGCCAAACTTCGGTGGCGTGCCAAGCTTTCTTTGACCTGAAGGTCTACGTATCCACCACATCACACCGCCAGTCACGGACACAACAATGAACGCCAAACAAAACAAAGCATTTAGAAGCTTGTTAATGATGCTGATGTCACCTTGATGCAATGAAATACCTACCGCTAACGTTTTGGCAATGAAGTTATAATCTTGCCATGTCACCTCACCCAGAATACGACCTGAGTATTGGTCGAGGTGCGTAGTACGGTCCTGCGTTGGATCAATGATGTCACCGCCCATAGTGTTGGCTGTGACCGTGTAAACACCCGTTTCTGAACGCGGGAAATTCACCTTGTATCGTGTAAAGCCAAGTGAGTATGCTTTTTCAGTAACGTCATCAATGTCGAAGTTGCTTGCTGACAACACATGTTGAGAGTGATCTTCACCCATCTTAGAGTGATCATGAGGTTCCGTCGCCTCTTCCACATGATGAACGTGTTCTGCTGGCTTATCTTGAGACAAAGGCAATAGTGTTTGCTCCAAGTTCCAAGGTAGCTCTTCTTCTGAGCCATGGTTGAGGGAAGCGTGCGTCTTATCAGACAACGGAATATCGTCCCACATTTGAGCAGGGAAAGTGCTCCATGCTTGAACAAGCTTACCGCCCCAAAAACCTGTCCATGCCAATCCAGACAGAATAAACAACAACAGAACGAGCGATAACACACCTCCAATGTTCGCATGCAGATCACGCATTAAAATACGCGTTCCTGAACCAAATCGAAGCTTAAGAAAACCAGCGCGGCTCGCGTTATCTCTAGGTAACCATAAGTAAATACCACTGATGAGCAACAGAATAGACAAGCTTATTGCGACTTCAATTAGATAATCACCCCAATCACCAATCAACAAAGTGCCGTGAATGTCATTCGCGAGTTGGTACAGGCTGTCGCTACGCGGAATCTCTCCGACCACTTCGCCCGTATATTGATTTACCGTGGCGAAGACCGATGTGCCGTCTACAAGTGCTACCGAAAAGCGGTTAGCCAGATCAGGAGCTTTGCTCGGAACAAACTGGGTAACCGAACCTTGTGGGTATTGAAGTTGTACTGCAGCTAACTGTTGTGACACTTTAATCGGCTCGCCCGATGCAACAATCTCTAGGGCTTCGTGGTGGAAAGTCAATTCGATTTCATCATCAAACAGCATCACCAAACCTGTAATGCTCAGCATTAACATAAACGGGATAACAAATAGCCCAGCATAGAAGTGCCAGCGCCATGTGAGGAAATAGAGGGTTTTATTGCGGTCTTTGCTTTTTATATTGGTTTCCGAACCGGTTGTTGCACTGCTTTTAGACTGCGAAGTTGCTTGTGCTTTCGCAGGGGTTTGAGATTCATTTCTCAACATTATAATTTCCTTTGACACACGCAAACATACCTTCTGAAAAATCAGAAAGTAATCTGAGCATGTTTAACTTTACTTAATACTTTATTTTTTAATTATTTTAATGGGTTAGGTTTAAGCAATAACAAAGGGAGGGCCGCGCGGGGCTTGCCTCGTGTAGCGTTCGCTTAGAGCCAAAAAAGCGTAGCTGTCGGAGACAATAGAACTCAGTCGAGTTGTCAGTAGTGTAGTGGGAAGTTCATCTTGGTGAAACGTGGAAAAATGGCTAAACGGACACGGCTTTCCTTTATGAGTATTAGGTTCGCCTTCTTCGATTTGAACCAATTCAAAGCCATTGACCGTACATAACGACGCCCATACTCCCACACTATTACCATGAGCATTGATAACAGGCATTAATGTCACTAGCGCCCAGCTTAATGCTGTTGCAAGTAACATGAAGAAGTTGAACGAGGTTCGGCGCATTATTCCAAGTCTTTATAAATTTCCCTTATTATGAGGGACTTGGAATATAGGTAAACGTAAAGATTAACAGCAAGTTAAAAAATTGAAGCTAACGCACACTCTTTTTCGTTAAATACTGGTTACAACACTAAAACTAAGAAAGTAATACTCATCTCTTTGCAGCAGGCTTTCGACAAAAGAGACAATAAAAACGCCGCCTTACACCTTCCTCGAAAGAGGGTAATGTAAGGCGGCGTTTTAGAAATCGAATCTTGAGGTTTACTTTTGCTCTTTGTTACCTATCTAGCAAACGTTCATGATTAACGAATTAACCGAAGATCTTGCTCCAGATGCTTGGGTTACGCTTCTCATGGTACTCTTCACGAAGGCCATCAATAGTACGAAGTTCTTGCTGTGCCGACGCTAAGTCACCTTGGTCTAGCTTCTGCTCAATGCTATCCAGTGATGCACTGATCTTTTTGAAGCCTTCCATGAAGTTGTCTTCTTTCTCGACTGGGTAAACACCCGTTTTCAGCTCTGCCACTAGCGTATCTAAACGAACGATAGGCTTTTGCATCTCTTCAATGCTTTGAGCTTCTGCCGCTTGTTTGAACGCAAGCTTCATTTCTTGCATGTTTTTCTTAAGGTCTACATTAGCAAATGCGTTGCCAGACAATACTGAAGCAGCGATTAAGCCAGATAAAAGGATTGAGCGAGTTTTCATTGTTTCTCCAAGTGAAGCGGTGTCTTTGAAGTTAGAGCCGTCATTACTGTGGCACTTCGACTTTATTATTTTCGGCTAGTGTATACAAAAATCTTTCAGGCACAAAAATTGATTGTGTCGAAATGCAAACCCGCCGACATTCTCTTAAACAAGATCTGAATATTCTGGGATTTCATTACGACCGCGCAAGGCCAAAAAGGCTAGGAACTGCTTTGGCGAATGGGTAATCACTTTACTCGAATCTACGCCCACTTCATCTAACAATGCTGCGACTAAGTCTAAGCCACCGACATCTAAACAGAAATGCGCATCGCTGCCTGTTGTAATAAATGCACCCTTCGCTTTCGCTATTCTTGCAATCTCATAGCAGCGGTCAACACTGCCAACTCGGCTATTGCCTTTGAGTGTGGTGTTGTTGATCTCAATCGCCACGTTGTTCTCAACCGCACATTGAATAACGGCTTCGAAATCGAAATCAAAATTAGGATTGCCTAAGTGACCAAGCGCATCAATTCGACCGCCCTTAATCACATTCAACAATGCTTCTGTATGGGTAGCGACATCCGATGGGCGAAATACTGGCTCATGAAAACTCGCGATCACCCAATCCAAGTTCTTATCCACACTCGGATGAATGTCGATTTCACCCTGTGTGTTCATGATGTTTGACTCAACACCTCGAATAATTGCGACATCTTCAATAAAACGAGGGAGCACACGCTGATTGCTGAAGAACCAATAGTGTGGCGAGCCCGGCATTGATTCTGAATGATCAGTAGTACAAAACATGGCTAAACCATTTTGCTTTGCCGACTTGGCGTTTTCGATCAATGTGCTGTAAGCATGACCACTTGCGTATGTGTGGGTGTGAGTATCTACTTTGAGTTCCATGAATCAATGCCCTCTTCGCTCGGTCAAAATACGTTTTTCAGAAAGTAACTCTGAATCTCTTTCAGGAAAAGAATACTTCAGAAAATGAATGCCTAATGGCAACAATTCGGCCAGTTTATCAGCTGAAAGTGACAATTAGCACCCAAACATAAAGGTTTATTACTGGTTCATTTACACGACACGGGAATACGTGGCTAACCAGAGCCAGCCAGCGCTTGGCCTTATCTAAGTAGAACCGCACACACTCGGTAATTGCGCCAATTTTTTGCAACCTACCCAAGTTCGTCAATACTTAAACCAGTCTACAAACCGGAGTGTTAGATGAGAAGAAGACGATATCCGCTGAGTATCCACATCACTAGCCTTTTCCTAATTTTGACAACACTTGTCGGTGCGGTATTGATTTCGATTAGTTATCGGCACTCCCAAGAGCTGCTGCTAGGCACAGTGCGCGAGATCAGTAATGAGCACCGCGACAAACTGGAATCAGTATTTAAACAAGCCATTGCCCCTGTTATCACAACCTTAAATGTGATGGCGGTGAGCCCGTTTGTTGCTCATCAAGCTTCCGCTGTCGAAAAAGACTCTTGGCTTGCTTCGGTCGATATCATCTTCAAGCAAAACACCAATTTGGTCGCTCTATTTTATGGTTCTGAAGATGGTGACTTCAGAATCTTTCGTCCATTAAGCACCAATAAACAGAGAGCCGAAAACAGCGCGCCCGCTAAAGCGACCATGATGGTCAGCAGCACCAATCTAGACGGTGAAAACTTTATTACCTATCTTGATGGCGCACATCAAGTGATCAGTACTCGACAAGCAGAGAGTAAGTTCAACCCCACCACTCGTCCTTGGTTTCGTAACGCAAAGCCTGATGGCTCAATACAACTCTCTGAGCCCTATCTATTCTATTTCCTGCAAACCAATGGCATTACACTCTCTAGGCGTTCTGCCGATGGCAAGCATGTGGTTGGTGCCGACTTTACGTTGAGTTCCCTCTCTTCTCAGATCAGTGAATTAGCTTATTCTCCGCAAACCCGACTCGCCTTGTTCGATCAACATTTTAATCTACTCGGTCAGCATCAACTTGAGCTATCAGTACCCAAGCCTGACTCCCAATCTGATGACACAAGTAAAACTGAGCAAACGAACAACCAAACGACGGGGAATCTCTCTGGCAGTGAGCAAGACCAAAGCTTCTTTAATGTGCCCAAACGTGAACAGATGGAAGCATTGAAAGCGTCCGTTATTGCGCCGCTTATCTCTGATGAAGAGAAGTTTAACCTCAATCTAAAAAACGTTGAGTACAACTTAAACACTTGGGCACTAACGCTAACGCCGGTTCAACTGACTCAAAATGTCACCTTATACTTGGCAGAAGCGACGCCACACAATGAGCTGCTCGCTGATCTTATCTCGATGCGAGACGAGCAAGTTGCGGTCGCGATTGGGATGTTGTTCATCTGCTTCGCTATCGTATGGTTTGTTGCTAATCGACTGTCTCAGCCGCTCAATACGCTGATGCAACTCACCGACAACATCGCTCGGTTCGACTTCAGGCGTACTCATTATCCCAAAAGCATGATTCAAGAAGTGGCTAACCTCGCCCACTCGATTGAGCTAATGGAACACACGCTTCATGATCTGATTACCCTACTTCGAGACACCGCCGGGAATCAGGAGTTTTCGATCTTAGCCAAGAACATTGCTCATCAAAGCTATTTAATTACCAAAGCAGAAACCATTGTCCTTTTCACTCAATCCAAAGAGAAAGACGTGTTTGATACGGCAGCCAACCTTGCCATTCTTCCTTTTAAGGCCGACATCAATGACTTCATCAAACACACGCCTTGGTTGCTGTGTCAGCTTAAATCTGGTGAGACGATCCATTTGAACAGAGAAGACAATGTTCTCAACTATTACCAAGATTCGATCTTCAATTCAGACCTGTACCTATTTCCACTATTAAACCGAGAGAAACTGTTGGTAGGGATTGTGGCAATTGGCTATGAGAGACCAATTACCAAGATGCAGGCAGACAAGCACGCCTTTTTAAGAGAGTTGCTCAGCTTTGCGGAAATAGCGAAAGACAACATCGACCAAATGCAGCAACAAAAAGACATGCTTAATGCCTTTATTGAGCTGATTGCATCGGCGATTGATACCAAGTCACCTTATACGGGCGGGCATTGCCAACGAGTGCCTGAGCTCACCAAATGGCTAACTCAAGCAACCATAGATGATGACCGCTATTACCCGCAATTCTCATTGGACAGTAAACAGTGGGAAGAGTTGATGCTCGCCGCTTGGCTTCATGACTGCGGCAAGGTGACCACGCCTGAATATGTGGTAGATAAGGCAACAAAACTGGAAACCATTTACGACCGAATCCACGAAGTGCGAATGCGTTTTGAGTTGTTGAAACAGCAAGCGGAAACCGATTACTGGAAAGCGATGGCGAACGGTGCACTACAAGAAGAACAACTCAAAATACTCGAACAAAGCCTGTCTGAACTGGATGAGGAGTTTGCCTTCGTTGCTGAGTGTAATCTTGGCGGCGAATCTATGACGGAAGAGCAGCTAGAACGCTTAGATCAAATAGCCAAACGCCAATGGAAACGTACACTGGATGATCAATTGGGTTTGTCTTGGTCTGAAAAAGAGAGATTTAACACCCAAAAAGAGTCGGTTGAGAAAGAGAGAACTGAGCCAACAAGTCAGGAAAAGGGTTTGCCTGTCATGGAGCCTCTGCTTGCAGACAAACCGGAGCATAAAATACCTTGGGACAATGGCTTTAACCCTGCCGATGTATGGCAAGAAGCGTTTGTACTTAAGCCCGGAGAAGTTAAATACAACCAAGGTGAACTGCACAATTTGAAAGTACGCCGTGGTACGCTAAACGATGAAGAACGTTTCATGATCAACGATCATATTATCCAAACCTTCACCATGCTCAACAAGTTGCCTTACCCGCCTTACCTTCAAAACATTCCGGATATCGCCAGCGGACACCACGAACGTATCGACGGTAAGGGATACCCAAGAGGCTTAAACGAAGACCAGTTACCTCTGCCGTCCAGAGCAATGGCAATTGCTGATGTCTTTGAAGCGCTCACCTCTAGTGATCGCCCTTATAAGAAAGGTAAACTCTTAAGCGAATCACTCAACATCATGACCGACATGGCCACCAGCGGTCATATCGATCCCAAGTTGTATTTACTGTTTTTGGAAAACAAAATCTACGATAAATACGCTGAGCGATTCCTAGAAATGAACCAACGCTGCGAGATTGACCCGCACGAACACATCGACCGAGTAAAAGAATACATACGCTCATTGTTCTAAGTTTTAAATTAACCATTCAGAGGATAAGCCATAACTCAATGGTTAGCTTTTAGCTGCCGAGTCCAATACCGCAACGTCCACTACAGTCGCTACAGCTACTGTGGTGTGCGGTTTTTGTTTGGCTTTCGCCTTGCTGTGTCTTTTTGCCAGCAATGTATTGGTGATGCTCGCCACGACAATCAGGTTAATGCCAATCATCTGCTGTGTAGAAAACACATCATCAAAGAACAAGCCCTGCCAAAGCGCGCTAAACAGCATGTTAGTAAAAATCAGAGGTGCCAACTGGGAGCCACTGTCTGCAAGCTTATACGCCTTGGAACGGAAGATTTGGGTATTGATGGTAAACAGTGCAAGACCAAGTGATCCGAGAACAATCCAGCGTAAATCGTCAAAAGACAGCAACGCCGACAAGGTTCCTTTCTCTGCACTTTCAAGTACATCAGGCACCGCAGAAACAGAAGTAAACACCACCATTGGTATCACAATAATTGCCGCAACTAAAAAGGTCCACGCGTTAAGCTCTGCTGGTGTCAGGCTGGTTTTAGACGCTCGGTACAAACTCACTTGCGAGCCAGAATTAAATACCCCCGCGAGAAGCCCAAGCAGAAGCGCAGGTCTAAAGAACTCCGAACCCAACTCAAACTGCGACCAATCCCCCGCCATCATCACTACGCCAACAAAGGTGACAGCTAAACACACTATCGTCGTTGTATGAATCTTGGTTCTAAATATTAACTTTTCTAACAATGGAATAAACAGAGGCCCCGTACTGAACAACACAACCCCTTCAACAAGCGTTAAGGTTTGCAGTGAAGTAAGGAAACACCACTGACACGCCACCATAAAGATCGCCCGCATCACCAAAGGTTTCCACATTTCTCGTGTCGGCTTGCTGATTTTGTAAAAGGTCAGGAAAAGAAATAAAAACAGACTGGGTAACAAAAAACGCACAAAACTGAGTAACGAAGTGGGCATCACTTCAGATAGATACTTGGCCATCAAGCCACTTAAAGACAAACTGAACGTCGACAACAACATGAAAGTCGTCGCCTTGGTAATATCAGACATAATTATCACCTCCTATGACATCTATTTTAGAGGCGTGACGTAATGAAAAATAGCGAGTAATATTAACTATAACTGTAAGGAAAACTTACCAATGAAAAAACTCGTTCCGCTTAAATCCGTTTATGCTTTCATTGCTGTTGCTGAGACTGGCAGCATGACCGACGCCGCGCGGGTATTGTACGTCAGTCACTCTGCGGTAAGCCAAGCGATAAAGTCGTTAGAACAACTGGTCAACAAGCCTCTGTTTCAACGAGTCGGTCGTCGTGTTGTTCTTAATGCCGCAGGTAAGCGATATTACCGCAAAGTTGCTCCCGCACTTGAGCAAGTGATAGAGGCGACCGAAGAGCTTGCCAGAACGCCTAACGACCACCGCATTACCCTCAACATGGTCAATTCGCTAGCGATGCACTGGTGGATCCCACGAGTTCCCGACTTCCAAGCCTTCGCTCCCTCACTTGATATCCGCATTTCGACGCTAACTGGCCCTTTCGATATCGAGCAGGAAGGGGTCGATGTTGCGCTTGTACATGGCAAACCCAACGAGTGGGAACAATATTACAGCGAGAAACTGGGCGACGATGACCTAGTATTGGTGTGTAGCCCTACGATATTAAAAAACCAGACCGGATTGAGCGTCGAACAACTCGTCAAACAAAACCCGACCATTGGCGTTTTTAACCTCAGGCGACAACACGACTGGCAAGTGTGGTGCGACAATTACCAAATCCCAATGCCCACATTCCATAGCAACCTAACATTCGATGTCTCCATTCAAGCGGTGCAAGCTTCAATTCGTTCGTTAGGCGTACTAGTAACGCATCGCTTGTTTGTGAAAGATGATATCAGCCATGGGATGCTTGTCGAACTGGGTAAACCGGTTGCTAACCCGCACCAAGATTTTTACTTTGTTTGCCCAAAAAACAAATTAAAACAAGAAAGTGTGCTAAAACTGAGAACATGGTTAAGACATGAATTCACACGCTCAGAGACAGCACTGAACGATGACATTCAAGAGCAAGACCAAACTATCAATCAATAAGCGAGTGACAGCTCAGCAAGCTTACAAGAGGCCATTATGATTATTACCACCACACAATCAGTCGAAGGCAAGCGCATTGTCGATTACAAAGGGGTTATTGCCGGAGAAGCCATTCTAGGGGTGAACGTTTTCAAAGATATGTTTTCAGGAATTCGTGACTTTGTGGGTGGACGTTCTGGCACCTACGAGAAAGAACTGGAAAAAGCACGTAACTACGCGTTCAAAGAGTTAGAACAGAAAGCGATTGAAGCGGGTGCCAACGCGGTGGTAGGCGTAGATATTGATTACGAAGTCTTGGGAACAGGTAATGGCATGTTGATGGTCTCTGCTAGTGGCACGGCAGTGGTGGTTGCTTAACTGAATCACTCGCTAAATCATGCGATTACCTAGAAAAACGCCCCTTAGCTGAATCGCTAGCTAAGGGGCGTTATTGTATTCGCTGCCAAACTAGGCTTGAATATCTCTAACTCGCACGATCTTCTGGCTCAGAAATCATGGCATCAAAAGAGGCAATTCGAGCCAAAAACTCTTTTCTATCTTTAGGCATAATTGAGCTTGCCATTGGTAAGTTCGCCTTCATCGCATCGACGGCGCGACCACGAACCAATACCTCAAAGTGCAAGTGCGGGCCAGTAATACGACCAGTAGCACCCGATAGCGCAATTTTCTGACCTCGCTTAATTTGCTGACCTTTCTTAACTAAGAAGCGGCTCAAGTGAAGATAACGCGTCGTATATACGCTGTTGTGTTCAATCACCAAATATTTACCAGCATACGGGTGGTCACGAAGTGTCACCACTCGACCATCACCAGTTGAGTAGATAGGTGAACCAACAGGTGTCGCAAAGTCGGTACCATTGTGCGGTGAGATTCGCCCAGTTACTGGGTGTCTTCGTGTCGGATTGAACGAAGAAGTGATTCTTCGGAATTTTCTGTCGACTGGGTATCTATCAAAGGCTTGCTCTAGACTATTTCCCTCTCTGTCATAAAAAAGACCATCTGGTGCTAGAAAAGCTGCGACTTCTCGGTTTCTTAATTGAATTGAGATACCTTGAATTTCTGTTTTACCCGTTAGGTGATCATCCGTGTACTGCTCTTTGACCAATACATTGAAGCTATCACCAGCTCTCAGCTCTCGAGCGAAGTTGACTTTGTCTTTTAGTGTGCGGGTGATATTGGCTATCTGGTTAGTAGTTAACCCCGCTTTGTAGGCTGACGTTGAAAAGCTACCGTGAACACTACCCGCATAGAGTTTTTCTTTCCATTCGCCTGGGATCTCGTGGAATTTATAGGTGAAGCTACCATCATCGTTTCGAGTAAAGGCTGCTTGCTCAACCAAACTCTCGTGATAAATCAGCTCCACAAGCTGTTTTGAGTCACTATCCAAAAGCAACTCTAGATGGTCACCAGGTTTTATTGTGTCGAGTTTCAAAGACTCCAGATCCGCTTCCATCACCTTTTGAACGGTTCCATATGGCAGTTGCCATGACGAAAAGATGTTGCTTAGCGTATCGCCAACTTTCACAAAATAATGGACCTTAACCAAAGAGTTGGGAGTCGCTTGCGAGTCGATGACTTCCTTATCATTAGGTTGAGAACCTTGGTAAGGTGTTATTTTGATAGAGATTTCTGGTGCTGGTTTGGAGTGAAAAGAGAGCAAAGCAGCAAGGGAAAATGCGCTGATCGCAGTAACGATCAGACCAATACGGAGGAACTTCATAAAATACTTAGCGGTTATAACAAGGAACTTAGAAAGTGTTATAACATAACAATTAAATCAAAAAAATAAATGAAATGTAAGAAACCATAGCGCGATAGGTGTGAAAGTATGGTGAGCATGCAAAGCCCACCACCTTAGTTAACACGGATCTTTACCTCATATTACTCTTCACGAAGTACTTCGAAGCGTTCTAAGCCTCGCAGCATCTCAAAGTCCGGCTCTTCAGTTAGCAGCTCTCTCATGGACCCACTGGCTTCAATAGCGCGCTCTAAGTCATCGATCGCTTGACCTTCTGCCCCTAATCGAGCATAGGCGCAAGCACGTTGATACAAGGCATGAGCATTTTGGTCATCGACTTCTAATACACGGTTACAAAGACTCATTGCCCAGTGGTATTCCTGTATATCCATAGCAGCGTCAGCTTTGGCAGTAAGTGCTTCTAAATCTCCAGGACGAACCTTCAGTATTTCATCGTAGATTTCAATTTTTTGCTCTGCCGTTTGTGCGTTCTGTGCTCTCAACCATAGGTTATGAATCTCATTGATAATTTCAATTTCGCGGTTGTTGTCGGAAATGATTCTGGTCTTGCGCTTAAGATCCCGTTCAAGAACATTAAACTTCTTCTCATAGTCTTGAGCGATAGAATTAAGTCGCTTATCAGCCATGTCTTGAGTTGTGTGTTTAAGCTCTTTGATGGATTGCCAACCCACCAGCGCGATAAGAGAGGCCACACCAGCAATAATGTAGAAGAAGTAGGTTACGGTTACATTGGCGTAATTCAGAGACTTGTCTGCCACAGTCAGTTCCCGGTCAGTCATCTGAATGGTCAAGCGTCTTTCAAGATCCTGCTGTTCCATTCGAAGCTGCTTCAACTCATCCAAGATATAGCGTTCCATCAGCGGTCTATCCAAATACTCTTGTTCCGAGTACTTAACCTCTTCGCTTGCAAAACTCATCGTGCTGAACACCGAGATAACTGCAATCAATAAGATTCGAAGCATTATACATTCCTTATATATTTATCTTTAGACTAACTGTATCTCGTAATAGGCATACAAGCTAGGAAGTCGACAAGTTTGCTATGTCCATATTGGAATTAACACTCTAAAACATCATTGATAATTATAAAACACCTGAAGCAACATCATTAATTTCTAAATTATAAAAATACCGCGTAATACTGTTCTATATGATTAATTCGCGATGCGAATATACCGAAAAATGGTTTATTGCATCGAGATGAATCTTATATTAATAACGATCAGAACGAGGTTAATTTGAATAATCCACGATACGATTTAGTAAGCCGTGTACTGCACTGGGTAATGGCTTCTGTAATCATCTATGCAACAATCGCAGGGTATGTGATGCACTATGTCACCAGTCATCCAGAGCTGTTTTCTTTTCTGTCAGTGCTCAACATGTCATTGGCGACCGTTGCGACGCCACTGCTTGTGGTTCGTTATATCTGGAGCCACTTTCGCTCGTCGCCAAGCATGCCAACCTCTGTGCCTGAAGGGCAAAAATGCGTTGCCAAGCTTGCATACTCTTTGATGTATCTTGTGATGTTTATGGTTTTCAGCACCGGCTACTTAATGCTAAAAGAACCGTACTCTTTATTTTGGTTAGTGAGCGTAAATAATCTAATTACCGACTCTGCAATCAACGGCTTCTTTTTCTATTTACATCGTGCCAGTTGTATTGCCCTAGCCTGTTTAATTGTGCTGCATATCAGTGCCGCACTTAAACACCACTTTGTCTCTAGGAACTATGTATTGAAGATGATGCTCTAGATTCAGAGAATTCAACACGGTTTGCACAAACAAAAAAGCCATAGCATGTTCGCTATGGCTTTCTTATTTCAATTTGATTACTTGGTTTGAGTATCAATCATCACTTGCCAGTATTCACATTTAGCCAAGAACTCTTTTAAATAAAGCTCTGGGTTAGCAAGTTTCTCACCGCCTTTAACATCAGCACCAGTCACACGCCAAAAGCCACGAGTGACCAAGTTTCGATGATAAATAAAATCGTTGAGTTCATTAGCCTTCAAAGGAAGTTGTTCACCAAACGTATTTTCGTAGCGGCTCAGAGTCGAGGCTTGTTCACTTGGCTTCTCCCTTAAAAAGGTATCCAAATCCAAACCTAATGCCTGTTGCTGATCTTTTGATAGGGCTTTAGCTAATTTAGAGATCACACTGAACAGAGCCAACTCAACTTTTTGAGACGCTAATAACGATGCACCTAAAAGCGCATGTTCGTTGGAAATATGTTGTTCTGTTGATGAAACGGTTGCTGTTGTCACTGTGTTAACCTCAAATAATCATAACGGGTGTTACTGAACTGGATAGAGTCTTTTCACTAAGCTGAATCTTATTCTTGTTATTAAGAAGAATCTTGCAGCTAAGCAGAGCCTTTCGACTAAGCAGAATCTTTTAGCAGAACACGGTCAGCATCAATAATGGTGAAGCCTGATGCATCTTCATTCTTTTCGACTTGCACTAAACCTTTAAAACCAATTTGCGACAGCTTCTTCGCAAGTTGATCTGGTGCTATTTCAAAAACAACATTCATAAAAGGTAAAGACTCAGCATCAACAAAACCATGCTCGTTAAACAGTTCCATTGCTTGAGATAAATGGTCTGAGTCGGTTAATTCGATAATTTCTACAACTTCTTCCAACAACATTTTCGATTCCATATTCGCCAGAAAGTGACTGACACAAGCCGGTTCTTTTTGCTTGCATACATCCCGATGCCCTAAGACACCCCTTTAGTAGTAGGGATATCATAACATATTAATAATCGTAAAATATGTTTTATTTTCCCTAAGCTACTGGGAATACTAGAAAAGAATAGAAATTGGTGAAACATAAGCAACACCAATTCATAGTATCGATAACGGTAAACCTGATTTGAGGTGATCAGGCAACCGTTATTTGAGAATCGCCCGTTTCTACAATCGATTCTTTTAACAAGCCAGCATAAATACCATTGTGTGCCACCAGCTGTTGATGATTACCTTGCTCAACAATTTCACCCTTTTCCAACACCAAAATCGTATCTGAGTGACGAACGGTACTCAAACGGTGTGCAATCGCAATCACGGTTTTTTCCTTGAAAAGGCGCTGCATTGCTTTTTGAATCAGGTCTTCAGTGATTGAATCTACCGAACTGGTCGCCTCATCAAGCATCATCAATTGACCACCCTGTGCAACCGCTCGAGCGAACGAGATAAGCTGCGTTTGCCCTACAGACAAGTTAGAGCCGTTCTTTTCCAAGTGGAAGTCATAACCTTGTGGCAATTGTTCAATAAACTTATCGGCATAAACATAGCGCGCCGCCTGTTCAACCTCAGTTCTAGATAGATGCGTTTTGCCCAGCGCGATATTGAATTGGATGGTCTCTTCAAATAAGTGCACGTCTTGCATCATCATTGAGAACAAATGAGCAGAGTCTTCACTTGAGATCTGTGACAGCTCTATTCCATTCAACAAAATGCTGCCTTCATAGTCTTGGTAGGCTTTAGAGATCAGACGCAGAATCGTCGACTTGCCCGAGCCCGTCGAACCCACAAGCGCGATTTGATGCCCTTTCTCCAATACAAACGAGACATTCTTTAGAACGTAGGGAGAGTCGTCTTTGTAGCGGAAGCTTACGTTCTTAAACTCTAGGCTCACAAACTGTTCAAGCTGCTTCTCAACCTTGTTAGATGACAACAGGTTGCGCCCTTCTTCTTCAGTCGGCTCAACAAACAGCTCTTCAATATGGTCAAACGCTGCAAATGAACTCTGAATCGAAGCGATCTGCGAAGTAAAGTCACGAATCGGAACAAACACTTTCTCTAAGGTGTTGATGAACGCAATCAGCACACCCAAGGTGAGCGCCCCTTCTAACACTTGCTCAGAGCCATACCAGATCATAATCGCGATAGTGATGGAGGTGATGCCAGAGATAAACGAGAACAAAATCGCATCGTATTTATTGATCTTCTTCTGCGCTCTTAAAAACTCATCGGTATAGCCTTGGTAGCGTTGCTCGACTTGCTCTTCCGCTCGGTACATCTGAACGGTTTTCATGCCAAATAAGACTTCTTGTAAAAAGCCAATACCGCGAGCGAGAGAAGAACGAGTCACCTTATAGAGAGCACGAAGTCGGTTTCGTACATAAACCGTCAAATACATCACTGGTGGCATAATGATCAATACAATCATCGTTAACTGCCAATCAATAAAGAACATCATCACTAACAGAGCAATGGTATTGATGCTGTCTTTAACTAGCCCGACAACCGACTGAACAAACGTCTCGCCGATGGTTTCCAAGTCACTGGTTAATCGTGAAAGCGTTACCCCAATCGGTGTGTTATCAAAATAGCTGCGTGGCAGTTTGAGCACGCGAGCAAACAATACTGAGCGCATGTCAGTTATCGTGTATTGACCAGTTTTACGCAGATTGTACGAATAGGTGGTATCCACCACATAACTCGCCACCAGCACGGCAACGAGATAGAAGACGTATTCGAGCAGACCATCCATATCCCCGTGACTCAGGTGAACATCGATCACTTGAATGATCAGCCAAGGGAACAACAAGCTCGTGATGACAGAAAGAGGAAGCATAGCGATGCCCAGAATCGCAGAGCCTTTGTATTTCTTAGCAAACTTAAAAAAGTGCTTGAGGTACTTGAGATCAACACGTTTTAACATGCTGCTGCCTCCGTTTCATTCTGCTGTAGTTGCCATGTATCGTAATAGTAATCACAGGTTTTCAATAACGTGGCGTGGTCGCCCTTCGCGATCACTTTACCTTCGTTCAACACGATGACTTCATCCATATATTCAAGGGCATTAACGCGGTGTGAAACCACAAGAACCGATTGATTTTCCAAACGTTTAAACAAACCTTCCAAGATCTTACGTTCTGTTTCATAGTCGACAGCCGATAGAACGTTATCCATGATGATCAGGTCGGTGGGTTGCAATAAAGCACGCGCAATACTTAAGCGCTGCTTCTGACCACCTGACAACATGATCCCTTTCTCACCGACTAAGGTTTGATCGCCGTGTTCAAAACGTGTCACATCACTAGCCAACTGGCTGAGCTCTAGCACTTCATCAACCTGACTCTTTGCCAAATCGGTATCTAGGCTACCAAAGCGGATATTGTCTTCGACGGTTGCTGAAAACAGGTAAGGGTCTTGAGTCACGGTTTTCACGTAACGGCGTAAGTCACTGCGTGAGAAGCCAGTGACATCTCTTTCACCAAGGAAAACAGAACCTTGTGGTACATCCAAGTGGTGGTTTAAGCAGTTCACTAATGTCGTTTTACCCGCTCCGATCCCGCCTAACACACCCACTTTCTTACCTGTTGGAATATCAAAGCTGATGTCATCGAGAATCACGCGTTCTTCACCTGAATAGCTGAAGCTGAGATTGCGAACGGAAAACGTTTTTCCCTTCAGTGATTCAACATCTAGTTCAGTCAGCTTATCTTCATCAAGCTCCGGGACTTTGGCATTAAGAATGGTTTGTGCACTTTGAATACCTACCATGCCACGCTGATAAATGGTCGCGATTCTGCCAAGTTGCATCAATGGCATAGCGAGCAAAACCGAGTAAGTCAGAAAGGCGGTAATCTCACCAAGTGTGAGTTCCTGTCTCATTAACATGTAGCCACCAAGCCCAAGAATGATGATTTTCATCAGGTCATTGGCGTAGTCGAGTACCGGCATAAAGAAGACTTGAATGCGTGTAATTTTAAGGCGGCATTCAAGCAATAACTGGTTCAGCTTTTCAGTTTCGGCTTTCACCCAAGGTGACATCTGCTGGCTCTTAATCAAGTCAATCCCAGACAGGTAACTCATTAGTTGAGCAGACAGGTTTTGTAGACGCTTCATGTGCTCTAAATGCAGCGTTTTCATACGCTTGAAGCCCACACGGAAAATCACAAAAGCGATTGAGATAGGAATGATCGAATACAGTGTGAGTTCTGGCGATATGCGCCACATGTAAAGAGGCGTCAACGACAACGCAAGCAAGGCATTGAAGAACTGCAAGAAGCCGACACCAAACAGCAGTCGAATGCCACTAAGGTCATTGTTGATAATCGAGATCAGTCGACCCGAAGCAAAGCGTTCGTGAAAGCTGCTCGGTAAGCGATTCAACTTTTGTAGAAGTGTACTTTTAAGTGCGGCCTCTGTAATTCGCCCCGGATTAAGCGCATAGATACGAGACAGAATTCTCACCACCACCATGGCAACCGACATCCCGACCACAATCCAAACATAGGTTTGAAGCTGTTGGTGGCCAGTTGAAGAGGCATCATCAATCAAATCTATCGCCAATTGGATATAACGAGGGATCTCTACTTGTAACCAGTTGACGAGAAAGATGAACACAATCGCCAATAAGTACGAGGTGCGATTCATGCGCAGATAATGGGCAATAAACTGTCTTTTATTCATAGTATTCTTTGTTTAGGGCAGGCTCACAGCGAGATTTAACGATATAACCGGGCAGTTAAGCTAGATAGGTTCATCGCTGAGGTAAAGATACATCAAAAACACTTAGTTGACAATATCAACCATATTCAATAATTAGTTTCCGCTATTAAATTTTAGCATTGCTAGAAACAATTTTGCCGCCAAAAGTGGCGGCAAATAAATAGCTTAGCAGGCTAGTATTGATAACGGCTAAAGCATCTCTTTGGCAATCAAATGCAGCAAAAAGGTTTCACGTTCAATACTCATGCCCTTCTTAGGGCTCTCTGCCATGGTCTTTTCGTTATGAGCGATCGCTTCATGGATATTCATCCACACCGGTTTCATCCCGTTTTTCACTTCATAATCTTCGTAAGCCGTTTCACCAAGCTCACGATCGATCTTGCATGAGTAGCAGTAAGAAATCATGTGTATCATGTCTGCATCATCTTTGTACCAAGGACGAAACTCTTCAAAAATGCCGAACGGCTTGATGCTATGGATATTCTTCGCGCCAGTCTCTTCTTCGAGTTCACGAACCATACCTGCGATCACATCTTCCCCTTCATCCAAACCACCACCAGGAATGGTGTAGTCGTGATAACGCTCTGTATACAGCATCAGAATGTCTTCACCATCTAACACAATGGCACGGGCAGCGTTGCGCTTATAGACCGTTTTATTGTCTAGATGGTCGATATCAGGATGGATGGTTGTTTTTAGGTGTCTCATGATTCTGACTGCTCTACTGAATTTGGCGGCATCATATCATAATCATCAATAGATTCGAGGTTCACAACCGCTAACCAGAACGGATCGGACGGGGATATTCCTACGGTAACTTGAATCCACTTAGCTTGATCTAACACTCAAAAAGTCGTTAAACATGAAGAAATATCAACCTATTTCAATATCTTGACCAAATTAGGACAACCTTTTCTGAAATCTAAAATATACTAATTTCATAGAGCTTCTCATTTGGTTCTGTAGAACTTAACGCATTCGATTATAGAGTTATCACGTAGGAGATAGACATGAAGAAAATTGGTTTGATGGCTGTATGTGCCGTTGTATTAGGCGGTTGTGCAAACGACTATGCAGAATATAGCGAGGGCCAACGTGTTTCAGTCGCTAACCCAGCAGCGGTTTATTGTGTTCAACAAGACGGTGAATTAGACACGGTTACTGAAAACAATCAGCGTACAACTTACTGTGTATTCGATGACGGCGAGCGCATTGAACAGTGGGAGTACTACCGCAATAACCATGAGCAAGATTCAGAAAACCAAAGTTAATCACTGTAAAAAAACACATGAGCCTTCTGGCACAATGTTATGGGCGATGATTACGTTCGAGCGGTTAAAAACATCGCTGAAGAAGGCACTGAACTTCTAGCTTTTGGCATCACGAGAAAGAAATAATCACCTATCGCCACCAGCGATGTGTGTGATCCGATTCCGGATCTAAATAACGATTCAATAAAGTCAGGTTAGTATCTAGTAGAGCTAGGTATTCCCTGACTTTTTTTACATCGGTACCCACTGAAGTCTGCTGGATACAGCGCTCCAATGCTGGGAGTAAACTCTCCACAATGTCAAAGTCAGATGAACGTCCAACGAGCTCTTTGGCAGTGATCAATGCTTCCAAAGACAGTCTTTCTGGCTCTCGTCTAACCAACTCTAAATCTCGCTTAAATGCGCCCGCACAAACACCTTCAAGATAAACTCGGTAGGTCGTCAGTACGTCCATCAACAGAAACAATTGCCCCTGAGCACTTTGATGTGGGTATGGCACCGCAACATGAGCCTCCAACCTGCGATCTATTTGCTGCTCTACCCCAAGTGCGGAACACTTCTCGATGAGAACTTTAAGCAAACCTTGCTCGCCCATGAGCGATTGAATCTCGAATATACGTTGTAAATGGTAGTCATTCGAAACGAATGTCACTTGCACACTTTGCCCGCGAGTAAACAGCCCGCTTGCAATCATCTCTGAGGCCAAGTTCTGTATGTTCTCGACAGTGTTGGTCGAGTGCTGCTCGAGCAAAATCGCCCCTAAAGAAAACGGATGTTCACGCTGCTTTTCAAGCTTTCTAAAGTACTGGTGCATCGCGTCGGCTTCAGACAGTGTTTGCCCTTTTGTTAGCCCACCACAAAATGCTACCGCAGTTTGCTGATTCGACTCTTCTACCAAAGGCTCCGCCAGATACTCAACCAAAGCATCAACTCGACTGATTCCTTCATCAGTCAATTTATTCTCATTAAGTCGCTTACCCAGCACAATAAGGAGGTGATTAATGCTCATTTTATGTTCAAGTCTCGTTTTGGGGATTAGATGGAGTGAATTATGTATACAATACTTGTTAACAAAAGTATTTTGAAATTCTTATATGTTGCTCGCAATAATGCTCACTATTGATAGCGACATCTTAGGTAATACAAGAATAAACGTGTCGCTTTACAGCAAACATAGCACGCTCTTGTATTTCATCGCTCTATGCTTGTTAGCACTAGTCGATAAAAGAGCCCTTTCAATCAATGAATACGCTCTATCGCATAACTGTTTCACCCACAGAACAGGTTCACTCAAAGAAGTGCAACTAACCAAATACAAATTTTACACAGAGTTCGTCCATCGAACCGTCTTCACAGGAAGTTACTATGCTGTCTATTTTTGATATCTACAAAATTGGGGTTGGACCATCCAGCTCCCACACAAATGGACCAATGATCGCTGGGTTTAACTTTACCCAAAAAATTGATGCTCAGCTTAAGCAAGTGAAGCGTATTCAAATCGACTTATACGGCTCGTTATCATTGACGGGTATTGGTCACCACACAGACAGAGCGACCTTGTTAGGTTTGCTAGGTAACCGCCCCGACACCATTAAAATCACCAGTGCTAACCAAGCAATGCGTAAGGCGATTGAAGATAAATCTCTATTGGTTAGCGGTAACCATGAAATTTATTTCGATGTAGAAAGCGATCTGCTCTTCCACAAAACTAACCTTCCGTTGCATGAAAATGGCATGACTATCTCTGCCTTTGACGAAAGCGGCAGCCTTCTGGATATGGAAACCTACTACTCGATTGGTGGTGGCTTTATCGCAACCGCTGATGAGCTACAAAACGGCAAACAGGAAGCAGAAACTCAAGTTGAGTTCCCTTTCTCTTCTGCTGATCAGTTGCTTGAACTATCCGAACAACAAGGACTGAGCCTTGGTGGCTTAATTCTACGTAACGAAGTTTCATTCCAAGGTATGGATGTGATTGACCAGAAAGCCGACCAAATTTGGAAGGTGATGTCTCTGTGTATGCAGCGTGGCTTTGACACGGAAGGCATCCTTGATGGCGGCCTAGAAGTCACTCGTCGAGCACCTGCTCTGCTTAAAAAGCTTGAAGCGAATGCCTCGATTGAAAACGATCCAATGGAGATCATGGATTGGATTAACCTATTTGCCTTTGCCGTGAGTGAAGAGAATGCAGCGGGCGGTCAGGTCGTGACATCACCTACCAACGGTGCAGCTGGGGTTATTCCTGCGGTATTGATGTACTACCATCGTTTCATCAAGGAGCTAGACACCAAGCAGCTTAAAGACTTCTTGGCAGTCTCTGGCGCAATCGGCATCTTATACAAAACCAACGCTTCGATTTCTGGCGCAGAGGTAGGTTGTCAGGGTGAAGTCGGCGTTTCTTCATCAATGGCCGCAGCAGGCCTAACTGCCCTACGTGGTGGTAGCAACGAACAGATTTGTATTGCCGCTGAGATCGCGATGGAACACTCACTGGGCATGACATGCGATCCGATCGGTGGCCTTGTTCAGGTGCCATGTATCGAACGTAACGCAATGGGTGCAATGAAAGCCATCAATGCATCGCGCATGGCGTTGAAACGTACCAGCAAGTGTCTTATCTCGTTAGACAAGGTTATCGAGACCATGTATCAAACAGGTAAAGACATGAACAAGAAGTACCGTGAAACTTCTCTAGGCGGCCTGGCCGTGATTCACATGGCACCCCCGTGTGAGTAACAGACAGGAACACGAGTAGAGAAAGCCTCTATAGAGACGGCATTCTTGTAAACTTAGTTTTCAATATCTCAACAAAGCCAGCCACCAAGCTGGCTTTTTTATTGGCTAAAGCCCAGCAGACAATTGAAAGTGATACTCACTCAAAATAACTTATAGAATGACTACCTCTAACTTTCCCTTTATTAGTTCATTACTTAGCCACAAATGATGATGGCTAAATTTCATACCGCCATGCATCCACTTGCAAAATCTAACGTTGCAAACCTCATTCATGAGAAATATGAATGCACTCATAAGAAAAGATATATCGAGTAAAGTTCTGTTTGGGACAGATATTTCAGTTTATGTATTACTACTAATGATATTATAATCGGGTAATTACACTACATATCAATACAAACGTGAGAATAAAATAATGTGGAATAGATTAAACAAATCAATGATGTTCTGCCAAATGATGTTCGGACTTTCGTTCTATGGCGTCATGGTGATCTTGACTCGTTTCTTCCTTGAAGATCTGAACTACAATGAAGCCGACACCATGATGGTTGTTGGTGCTTTCTCTGCAATCGGACCGCTATTTGCTATCGCAGGTGGCTTTATCGCCGACAAGTTTTTAGGCGCCTACCGATCTTTAACCATTGCCTTCCTAGGGTTCGCAAGTGGTTACGTTCTACTGGTACTTGGTGCAGCAGCAACCAATGTTCCGATGGCATTATGTGGTATTGCGTTAGCAAGTTATGCACGTGGTTTGATGTCCCCTTCTTACCCAAGTCTTTACAAACGCACGTTCAAAACTCAAGAAGATTTTGAGAACTGCTACCCAATCAACTACTCAGTAAACAATATTGGTGCTCTGTTAGGCCAATACCTGTTCCCAATGCTAGTACTTGTTGTTGGTTTCCACGGTGGTTTCCTTCTTTCAGCGGTGCTAGCCGGTGCTGCGCTTCTGATGATGATCTTTGTTCGCAAAGGCCTTGTTGAAGCAAGTGCTGAAATCGACCAAAAACCAGTAAGCACTAAAAACTGGGCAGCGTTCCTTGGTCTTTCTGCAGCAATGATCGGCTTGGTATTCTTCATGTTCTCTAACATGGATATTGGCCAAAACATCGTGTACGCAATCGGTGGTGCAGCGATCATCTACTTTGTCTCTTTGATGATGAAATCGAAGAAATCAGACATGCTAAAAATGGGGACTATCTTAATCATCACATTCCTGACGACATGTTTCTTCGTGTACTACGGTCAGATGATGACTTCGATGACAATGGTAGCGATCAACACAATGCGTGGCGATCTATTTGGTTTCATCCCTGTCGCACCTGAAGCTTCAATGGCAATGAACCCACTATGGTGTATGGTTGCTGGCCCTATCATCGCGGGTATCTTCTCTAACCTAGAAAAGAAAAACATTAACTTCTCAACTGCAACCAAAGTCGGTTTCTCTTTCATCCTTACGGCTATCGCTTTCGGTATCTTAACGATGGCAGTAACAACCGTTGGTGAAGATATTCTGATTCGCCCTGAAGTGTTCTTAGCAATCCACTTCTTCCTAGCATTTGGTGAGGTTATTGTTGGTTCTATGGTTGTAGCCTTCATCCTGTCTGTTGCACCTAAGCACATTGAAAACTTCTCAGTAAGCTTGTTCTCTGTTGCTATCGCACTATCAGGCATTGTTGGCGCGGTATTCTCAACGTCTATTGCACTAGAGAAAGGTCAAGAGATCACACAAGAGATCGTGCAAACGGTTTACGGTGATTACTTCCAAATGCTGACTGTTCTTGCCGTCGTGATGGTAGGTATCGCAATGGCAGCATCGTTCATTATTCGTAAGATGCTAGAAGCTGCGAAAGCCGCTGAAGAAACGATTGAACTAGAGCAAGCAAACAGCTAATTCTGTTCGCTGAGTCAAACCAATCCTAAGAGCCCTTTAGTTTTCTAAAGGGCTCTTTTTTGTAGGATCCGTTTCTCAATAGGATCTGTCGTATAAGTTAGGTAGTACATGTGTAAATCAAAGTAAATGATAACTATTAGTATTGAGTGTTTTTTAGTTCAGGATTATGATGTGGAAATCCAAATCTAAGAGAGCCTTATATGAGCAAGCCTAGCCCTATCACATTAACCGTTACTCAAACCTCAACAATTACTCCAAACATGCAGCGCATAACGCTTAGCGGTGAAGGATTAAGTAAATACCCAACAGAATGTGCCGGCGGCTACATCAAGCTTTTATTCTCGCCACTTGGCACGACTGATTTAAGCCAGCTAAACGAAGGTGAGCGCCCAACCATGCGCACTTACACCATTCGTCAGTACAATCCTGTAGAGCAGTGGATTGAAGTTGATTTTGTTCGCCATATCACTACAGATTTGCAATGTGGTTTTGCGGCTCGATGGGCAATGAACGCAAAAGTGGGTGACACGGTTTCAGTGGCTGGCCCTGGTTTAATTCAGGGGCTTAACCTAGAGTCAGACTGGTTCTTCTTAGTTGCAGACATGACGTCCCTACCTGCGCTTTCTGCAAAAGTAAAAACGCTCCCAGAAACAGCAACGGGGCACGCTATCATTCAGATCAACTCAGCAGCAGATAAGCAGGTACTTGAGACTCCTCAAGGTATCAAAGTAACCTGGTTGATTGAAGATGAAACCTCAGAGTCACTTTCACAAACCGTGCGCAACACAGAATGGTTAGAAGGTCAGGTTTCAATATGGACAGCGTGTGAATTTGAAAGCATGCGTGAGCTAAGACAATACTTCCGCAACGAAAAAGAAGTCGCGAAAGAGAACATCTACATCAGCAGCTACTGGAAACGTGGTGTCACTGAAGATGGCCACAAAGTGTTGAAACAGCAAGATGCTCAAGCTTTAGCGGGTTAAGTCTTTTACTACCTACAGCTTCTTACTAGATAAAGAGAAAACGCCCTTGACGAAGTTTGTATCGCTAAGGGCGTTTTTGATTTAGCTTAATATAGATGCCTCTGCACAAATATCCAATCGTTCCGGCGAGCTTTTAAGTCAATGAGATAACTAAGCCAGCAATAATTAGAGAGACGCCTACACCGCGAGTCGCGTGCCACTTTTCCTTTAAAAAGTAGAACCCCATCACTACGCCGAAGATGATACTTACTTGCCTAAGAGCAACAACCAAGCTGACGTTCTCAGTCATGGTCATCGCAAACAACACCAAACCATAAGTCGAAGCCATCATGATGCCGGCCACTGTGGCTCTCTTTCGCAGTATCCAAGCATTAGTAAACTCGATTCTTTGGTTGGTTACGAATAACCAAACACTGAGTGGAATCACAATCGCCCAAAACTGAATGCCTAGATAGAAAATCGCGGTGTGCTTGTTAGTTATAACTGGTGTGCTCAAAGGCTCGAGTAACAAAAGCGCTTCTTTATCAATGATGGAATAGCCAGTGGTACCAATGGCCGCGATCAACGCCCACAGTACGCCAAGGTTGAGATACGCTTTTAACCTAAGATCTGAAAACTGCTTAAGTGGTACAAACAAGCAGCCTAATGTTATTAAAGTGAACCCAATCCATTGATTAGGTGACAGCTCATAGCCTATCAACACCGTGCCTAAACCCACCATCAACACAGGCAGTGCCCGTGCCATTGGGTAAATCACACCGATATCAGCTTGTTTATAGGCCGCGCCTAACCCAATCAAATAGATGATTTGACAGATCCCACTCAAGAAAACCAGTTGCCAGAATGGAAGTAAGATATTTGACAGCCCTACACTGTGAACATACCAGATCAAGTAAGGCGTCAATATCGCGGCAGCGGCAAAGCCAGAGGCTAAAAAGAAAGACGAGCCCGAGCCTTGATTAGATTTACCTAGAACGTTCCAACCCGCGTGAAGCAAAGCCGAAATGATCACGATTACAATCGCAGAGAATTCCATTTCATTCCTAAATTATTGATGAATTAGCACAACGGCTGACAACAGGTGATAAAAAAGGCCTCCGAATAAGAGACCTTTGAGCGTTTCAATTGGGCAATCCTGCATAATTGCAGATATGCCAACGTTATAACGTATGACTAGCGCTCTAGCTGCGCGATTGACTCAATACTGATCGCGTCATGACGCCAATACTCAATATCACAGTCAATCAGGTCGCCGTTTTGGTTGTAGTTCACACGCTCTACGACCATTGCAGGAGAACCAGAAGTCGCACGCAGGGCTTGCGCGGTTTCGCCAAGCAAAGACGTTGTGCTCACTCGGTAACGGATCTTCTGATACACCACGCCAAAGTGCTCACGGTAGATGTCCGTCAACGATTTAGACAAGTCATAATCAAGCAAATTAGGGAACAGCTCAGGTCGAATGTAGTTGGTCACATACACAACCGGCCTATCTTCAAGATAACGAACTCTGTCGACTCGATAAACGTCCGAAAAAGGTTGTAACTCAAGAAGCCGAGTCGCCTCCTTGGTTGCTAACATGCCTTTCGCCGCCACCAATTCTGTTTTTGGCTTACGATTCTGCGACAAAGCCATATTCGTGAAGTTCAGTGTTTGTGTTGGATCGTAGCGCAGTGGCGCTGGAGAGATAAACCAACCACGTCGGTCTTCTCGATAAATTCGTCCTTCCGCTTCAAGTGAAGACAAGGCTTCACGTAACGTAACTCGTGTTGTATCAAACGATTCAGCCAGTTTGCGCTCCGCAGGCAGCTTCTGTCGTGGTGTTAACATCCCCGACTCTATCTGCTCTACGATGACGTCTTTGATTTTTACGTACTGCACTTCATTTCCTTTTATTCTTGTTCTTGTCGTCAGCCATTCCTTGGCCAACTGCAATATAAAATGGTTCGCTAGCGTTTGCGCCAAGCTTGGGTGCGCTTCTCGAATAACTTGTTGATTAACATATGAATCAACTTCGCGCTCGCTGCCGATATCATGATCATCACCGCCATGGCAGCTGCTGCACCCGTTTGTCCCGCATCATCCATATTCAGTACTGAAACTGACGCAGGTATCGTATCGGTAGAATACAAGAATACTACCGCAGATGTCGTGGTAAGTGCATTAATAAACAGGTATGTCGCAATATCTAAAATCGCAGGCAGACAAACGGGTACCGTCACCTTAAAGAACAGCTTGTATTGCGGTAGGTTAACCGAAGCCGCCGTCGCTTCTATTTCCTCAGGCAGCTGTTTTAATGCGGTTAACGCTGTCATGTGGCCGACTGTGTAGTAGTGAACCACCGTATTAATCACCAAGAACGCCATCGTGCCATACAAGAAGTTGAGTGGGTTACTCAAATCATTAAAGTAGAAGATATACCCCAAACCCAACACCATACCCGGAACGGCCATCGGTACCACACTGAGCATTTGCATTGCTTGACGAACAGGACCAAATGCTCTGCCCTTCTCAATGCAGTACGCGCCTAAGAAAATCAATACGGTACCGATGATCGCAGTCCAAGCGCCGAGGGTTAAAGAGTTGAAAAATGGCGTCCAACCATAAGTACTCATCTCTGCGAAGTTATAGTTATTTAGCGTTAGCGTTTTATTCCAAGGCCAGAAAGTGACCATAGATCCGTATATCGCCATGCCTAGCACGATAACAACAGCCACTGAAATTACGGTGCAATAGAGTAAACACACGCCATCACGTAGAGTGTTTGGCTCTGGTTGGTAAGCGACGGAGCGAGTATCAAACAAGCTCTTTTGTTTCTTTTGAACCCAGCGGTCAACGGTAAATGCAAGCAACGCAGGCAATAGCAATAGGATGCTAGTCACCGCGCCCATAGAGAAATTCTGTTGCCCTACTACCTGTTTAAAGATATCGGTAGACAGAACGTTGTAGCTACCACCAATCACCTTTGGCACACCAAAATCACAAACCACCAGCGTAAACACAACGATCAAGGTACTTATCAAGCCGTATTTTGCCGCAGGTAACGTCACCATGAAGAAGGTTTTTAGCGATGAAGTATTGAGTGCACGTGCCGCCTCATAAAGACGAGCGTCAGAGGTTCTCAATGAAGTAGTCAGAATCATTAAGGCGTGTGGAAACGTCCAGAATATCAGGCCCAGTGAGATACCAATCAAGCCGTACACCGAGTTACCACCTAAGACTTCTTTAGCGATACCTTGATTACCAAATAAGAAGATCAAACTGATCGCTGGTAGCAATGAAGGAGCCAGAATAGGCGCTGAACCTAGCACTTGAAAAAGCCCCTTAAAAGGCATGCATGAACGAGTCAAAGCATAGGCATAGCCAAACGCTAATACTCCCACGACAACGGTCACTAACAACCCAAGCGTGAACGTATTGCCTACCGACTGCCACAGGCTTTGAGAAGCAAAATACGTTGCGAAATTCTGTAATCCTACAAATTCTCCGTCTGCATTCTGAACGCTTTTTTTCAACATTGCCCATAGTGGCATCAGGATAAACAGCGTCATGAACACAGACAAAAAGGCCAACAGCCCAAATAGGATTACGTTGTCTTTACTTAATCGAGCAAGAAAAGGCTGTACTCGTCGTTGAATTAGCAGCTTAGATTGCATCATTTGAGTCGATTCCATGATTATTTACGCCGCCTCGTCTTTCATCACTTGCAGGCTTTTCGATGGGTAAGCTCTCAGGCCTTCTTGGTCAAACGCCACATAACGAATATCACTGCGACGCAGCTTCAATCGATTGAACTCTTTGACTGATACATCAACGATGATCTCTTTCGCCGTGGAGTCATGTTGCAATTGACACTCAACACGATAAAACGCCCCTAAGAATTCGCTTGATACGATTCTCACGGGTAATGACTCACTAAAACGATCCACAAACTGGATTTGCTCTGGACGAACGGCAATATCGAAAACATCACCAAGTTTTGGCGTGAGGTTATCTAAACCCGGCAACGGTAGCATCGACTCAGCAATACGTATCTTGCCTTGCGCTGCGACAGAAGCTTGAATGAAGTTCATGCTACCAACAAACTCAGCCACAAAACGACTGACAGGTTTTTGGTAGATCTCTTGTGGAGCACCGACCTGCTCGATAACACCATGATTCATCACGACAATACGGTCGGCCATCGTTAAGGCTTCATCTTGGTCGTGCGTCACCATGATAGTGGTGATACCCAACTTGCGTTGCAGTTGGCAGATCTCGTCACGCAGATGTGTTCTTACCTTCGCATCCAACGCAGAAAGAGGCTCATCGAGTAGCAACAAGCCTGGAGACAACGCTAACGCGCGAGCCAGAGCAACACGCTGCTGTTGTCCGCCAGACAACTGATTCGGATACTTTTGGCCAGACGTTGGTAAGCCGATGGTCTCTAACCAAGACTCAACCGTCTCAAGGGCTTCTTTGGTCGACATGCCTTGGTTTTTCAGACCAATCGCAATGTTTTCTTCCACAGTGAGATTTGGAAACAAAGCGTAAGATTGGAACACGATACCAAAGTCGCGCTTTTCTGGTGGCAAGAAGGTCGTATCATTACCGTTCTGCTCAATAGAACCTGAAGTTGGCAAGTCTAGACCTGCAATCGCACGTAATAAGGTGGTTTTTCCACAGCCGGACGGGCCAAGAAAGCAGACGAACTCGCCTTTATCTATCGATAGGGAGATGTCTTTTAACGCTGTAAATTGGCCAAATTGCTTTACAACGTTTTCAATATTCAAATAAGTTTGGTTGCTCATACTACAGCACTCTCTATATGGTATATACCAAATTTAAACTGAGAATATTGCAGTTGAGTGACAAATTTATAGTAGCTAAATGACAGTTATATTGCAGATATAATAAGCATTAAGGATTGCTATTTGTTCAGCATTCACAGTTCGTTCAACGTTGAAAGCCCTCAGTGACTTGCCCATAAATCACTGAGAGCCTTAATGTAAACTTCTAATTTAAACGCAAGATTAATCTATGATTCAACCTTGTCGGCTTTGCCCGCCGCACCTGCGAGTTTGGATAACTGTTTATCTAGCCACAATGGCGTGTTACCCGAATCTTCCGCGTTCTCTTTTCTTCGTACCGCATCACGCACCATCATCGCACCTACCCAACGAAATGGCTCTGGCGGGAAGTGTCCTAACGGGCCTTTAGTTAAACCGCTTCGTGTCCAAGCATTGTCGATATCGAGCACCTTTGCTGACAAAATCTTCCCGCCCATACGGGTTTGAGCAACGCCATTGCCTGAATAACCAAGCCCATAATAGATGTTGCTTTGGCCTTTTAGGTTACCGAAAAATGGCAATCCGGTAACCGAACGATCTGAGCCGCCAGACCAGTTGTAATCGAATTCACTTTGTTCCAATTTAGGGAACAGTTTTTGGAACGATTGATTGAGAATCGGCAGGTAGTTAGTCGTTTGGTTAAACATGCTTTCAACTTGATTGGCAAACGAGAATTTATTGCCGCCTTTGCCCAACATGAGTCGTCCGTCCTGGGTATCTCGGTAGTAGTGGACAAAGATACGCGAATCCACCACCGCCGCCCCTTTCTCTGGGCCAAACTTCTTGAGCTTTTCAGGAATGGGCTTGGTCACCACCATATCTGAAGAGACAACCACAATGCTGCGTTTGAACTCTTTGAAGTGATCGAGCATCCACGCATTGAGTGCCAAAATCACTTTATCCGCAAATACTGACCCGCCTTTGGTTTGAATTCGAGCGGGAGAGCCATAGTCGAGTGATGTCATCTCTGTGTTTTCGTGAATTTCGACACCCAGTTCAAGCGCGACTCGGCGCAAACCTCTAGCCAATAACGCTGGCTGCACACTACCCGCAGCTTCTGAGTAGTAACCCTCAATATGGCGTTCAGATCCCGCTTTATCAGCCAAAGAATTATCGCACTTCTTCCAGCTATTGATACCCTGCTTAACCAGCTCATTAACAACAGGCTCCATTCCACCCTTTTGAGCTTCATTGGTCGCCGTGTAGTAAGTTCCGCTGCGATATAGATGCGCGTCAATCTTGTGTTCGTTACAGAAGGATTCGATCTCGTATATAACCTTTTCCGATTCCTTAACCAACCATTTCGCTTGTTCTTTTCCATAGAGCTTTTTCAGCGTCGGATACTTGGTTGACCACGTCAGCATGCAACCGCCGTTCGCACCAGAAGCACCGCGACCACATAGGCCTTTTTCAATCACGACAACATGCTTTTCGGGTTGCTGTTGTTTGATTAAAATCGCCGTCCATAAACCCGTATAGCCACCGCCAACAATGGCGATATCACAGTTGACATCTTTTTGGAGCGGCTTAGCCGAATCTAGCCCCGCATTGATGTTGCCGAACTCTTGTTCCAACGCTTGCTTGAACCAATATGAGTAGTGCTTTGTCATTTGTTGTACCTTACTTAAAACCTGAAGGCGTAAAACTAAAAAAGGAAGACCGAAGCCTTCCTTTACTGATTTCTAACTTCTAATGAACTAAATAGTTAAGTAACTGACTAGGTCGTCAGATTAAGATTTTGGCTCTGATTTAGCGTCAAACTTGTCAGACCATGTTTTAAGAACGTCGGCACGTTCGCTGCCCATGCGAGCGAAGTCCATTTTTGCCATGTTCTTTTCTACATTAGGGAAGTTCTCTGCTTTGCCTGTCACATCTTTGTGACCAACAACTGGGTACATTTCGATGTAAAGCTCATTTGCCGCTTTAGAAATAGACCAATCGATAACACGTTGTGCTGCATCAGAAGGCTTAACAAGACCTACCGCTTCAGATTCCCAGCCGATGCCTTCAGGCGTAATCACTGAAAGTGGAGCGCCTTGAGTTTTCAGCTTAGCGCCACGGCTCGCCATAGAAATACCGATAGCGACTTCACCCATGCCCGCTTGAACACATGGCTTAGAACCAGAGTGCGTGTAGTGAGCGATGTTTTGGTCTAGCTTCTGCATGTAGTTCCAACCTTGGTCTTCACCCATGTTTTGTAGCCAAGCAGACACTTGCATATAACCCGTACCAGAAGACGCTGGGTTTGGCATCGCAATATGACCTTTGTAGATAGGCTTGGTTAGGTCATCCCAAGATTTAGGTGCTGGTAGGTTAAGTTGTTTCGCTACCGCTTCGTTGAAACAAACCGCATTGAAGAATGCATCGTTGCCATACCAAGCTTGAGTAGATTGCGGATCGTTGAGGTTTGAGCGCAGCGCTTCTACACCTTGAGGCGTATAAGGTTTCAGGACGCCCTCTTCTTTAAGCAATGCCATTGAAGAACCCGCAAGGCCCCACACCACTTCTGCACGAGGGTTGTTTTTCTCAGCTAATAATTTTGCCGTCATGATCCCGGTTGAATCACGAACCCATTTGATGTTGATGTCTGGGTTTTCGCTTTCAAAAGCATTTTTGTACTTCGCTAAGATGTCAGTTTCAAAAGCGGTATAAACCGTCACTTCCTGTGCCGCATAAGCGTTACCAGCTAATAGTGTGACTAATGCTGCAAGTGATCCTTTCATAAAACGGTTTTTCATCATTTTCTCCAGTCAGGCCCTACTCTAAAGTGAGAAGCTGCCAAAATTAAAAATTGCCAAAGTTAAAGTTGTTAAAGCTAGAAGCCCTATCGAGAGGCACCTATATTCAAAAATTCATTCCAGTTGTTGGCACACACCCCACATATTGGTATGTACCAGATTTCAATTATTAAGCTAACTGGCTTTTGTGACGATTAAATGAACGAAAAATGGCAATTTAAAGATCGAAAACTTTCTCAAGACAAGTGACCATTTTTAATATGAAGCTTTTGTGAAAATGATGTTTGGGCTATTTACGACCGTTTAAATTGGTTGTTAAAGTAGCTCTAAATATTGGTATAGTCCAAAATTAAAATCACGAGAGTTGAACATGAGAAACGAATACTTACTGCTGACACCGGGCCCTTTATCTACTTCTGAAACCGTTCGCCAAGCGATGTTAAAAGATTGGTGTACTTGGGATGATGAATACAACAAAGACGTTGTTGAAGTGATTCGTAGCAAGCTAGTGACTTTAGCGACTAAGCAAGCGGGATATACAAGCGTATTAATGCAAGGTAGCGGCACCGCTTCGGTAGAAGCAACAATCGGTAGCGTTATCTCTAAAAATGGAAAACTTCTTGTTGTTGATAACGGTGCGTACGGCGCTCGTATTGCTCAAATCGCAGAATACTTAAACATTCCATGCCATGTCGTTTCCCCAGGTGAAACATCACAGCCTGACTTGAACGAAATGGAAACGGCATTGGCCATGGATTCAGACATTACTCACGTTGCGATTGTGCATTGTGAAACCACGACAGGCATGCTGAATCCAATTGAAGACATTGCCAAATTGGCAAAACAGCACAACAAAACCGTCATTCTCGATGCAATGTCGAGCTTTGGTGGCATCCCTATGGATATCGCTGACTTAGGTATCGATTACATGATCAGCTCTGCAAACAAGTGCGTCCAAGGTGTACCGGGCTTCGGCTTTGTTATTGCTAAGCAATCGGAACTGGCAAAGTGCAAAGGCCAAGCTCGTTCATTAAGCCTTGATCTGTTTGACCAATGGCACTGCATGGAAAGCAACCACGGTAAATGGCGTTTTACCTCTCCGACGCATACAGTGCGTGCTTTCTATCAAGCTCTACTTGAATTGGAACAGGAAGGTGGTATCGAAGCTCGTCATAATCGCTACCAAACAAACCAAACCACACTGGTTGCAGGTATGCGCTCTCTTGGTTTTGAACCTCTGTTAAATGATGAACTTCATTCACCGATTATCACCTCTTTCTATTCTCCAACTCATAGCGATTACCAATTCAAGGAATTCTATGACCGTTTGAAAGAACAAGGTTTTGTGATTTACCCGGGCAAGGTTTCAAACGCCGACTGCTTCCGAATCGGTAACATCGGTGAAGTTTACCCTTCTGACATTGAAGCCCTCATTGGCTCAGTTAAAAACGCAATGTACTGGGACATCAAATAATGACGATGGCCAATCAAGATTCTGTTCTAAAGGCGACACACTTTCGAAGCGAAGGCGATGTGAACACCACGCCAGCGCGTGAGAAATGGAACGAGTCGCTAAACGATGAGGCGACTCAAGCGATGTTAAAACGCGACTCAGACGTGTTTCTTCATCAAGCGATGTCAACACCTTGCCTAGACACACTTGAAGCAGCCGAAGGCATTTACATTCAAGATGCGACTGGCAAAAAGTACATGGACTTTCATGGCAATAATGTCCATCAACTAGGTTATGGTCACCCTCACATCATTCATAAAGTGACTCAGCAAATGGCGTCATTGCCGTTTTCACCACGTCGCTTTACCAATGAAACAGCCGTTCAATGCGCTGAAAAGCTGACACAGATCTGCGGTGGTGAGTTGAACCGCGTGTTGTTTACACCGGGTGGTACTTCGGTTATCGGCATGGCACTCAAACTGGCTCGACATGTCACCAACAACTTCAAGGTCGTTTCACTGTGGGACTCATTCCATGGCGCGTCACTGGACGCAATTTCAGTGGGTGGTGAAGCTTGTTTCCGCGAAGGCATGGGCCCGTTAATGGCTGGCGTAGAACGTATTCCACCAGCCGTCTCTTATCGTGGCGCTTTCCCGTTTAACGAGAATAGCGCAGTCAATGCAAACGAAACTGCATGCGACGTTCACTATGCCGACTATTTAGAGTATGTGATTGAAAAAGAAGGTGGCATTGGAGCCTTCATTGCCGAAGCAGTGCGTAACACAGACGTTCAGGTTCCAAGCAAAGCTTACTGGAAGCGCATCCGTGAGATCTGCGATAAGCATAACGTCATGTTGATCATCGACGACATTCCAAACGGTATGGTTCGTAGTGGCGAATGGTTCACTCACCAGGCCTTTGATATCGAACCTGACATTCTTTGTATCGGTAAAGGTTTTGGCGGGGGCTTGGTTCCAATTGCAGCCATGGTCACTAAAGACAAATACAACACGGCAGCGCAAGTATCACTTGGTCACTACACCCACGAGAAAAGTCCTATTGGCTGCGCGGCGGCACTGGCTACGATGGAAGTGATTGAGCAAGAAAATCTACTTGAAAAAGTACAAGCGGACAGCGCATTCGTGCGTGAACAACTGCTTCAAATGAAAGAGAAATACCCAGTCATTGGTGACGTTCGCGGCATCGGCCTGCTCTGGGGAGTGGAATTGGTCACTGACCATATCACCAAAAACCGAGCGTTCGATGAAGCAGAAGCAGTACTTTACCAATGTCTGAACGATGGCCTGAGCTTTAAGGTGTCACAAGGTAACGTGATTCAATTGAGCCCGCCATTGATCATCAGTCGCAGCGAGCTAGAAGTCGCTCTGTCTGTATTCGAAAAAGCGATAGCCAAAGTCTGCAAAGATTTTGAATACCTTTAATTCTCGAAATCAACATTTAAACCAATAACCTTAAACAACCATTTGTTTCCCAGAACTTTGAACTGGGAGTGACACAAAAATAGGACACTATTATGAACACGACATCACCTATCCAAGCGGTTATCTTTGACTGGGCCGGCACTATCGTTGATTTTGGGTCGTTTGCTCCAACTAGCATCTTCGTTGAAGCATTCAAACAAGGTTTCGACTTTGACATCGACTTAGCTGAAGCGCGTGAACCTATGGGGATCGGCAAATGGGACCACATCCAAGCAGTGGGTCGAATTCCAGCTGTTGACGCTCGTTGGAAGGCTCAGTTCGGACGCTCCATGACAAGTGAAGACGTTGACGCGATCTACGCGGCATTCATGCCTCTTCAAAAAGCGAAAGTAGCCGATCACGCAGCACCTATTTTGAATGCGATAGAAGTGGTCAATAACCTAAAAGAGAAGAACGTGAAGATCGGGTCTTGTTCAGGTTACCCACGTGAAGTGATGGATGTTTTAATTCCTGCTGCTGCAGATTACGGTTACCGACCAGATAACGTGGTAGCGACCGATGACTTACCTCAAGGTGGTCGCCCTGCTCCATTTATGGCACTGAAAAACGTAATCGATCTAGGTGTAACTAGCGTTGCTGCGTGTGTAAAAGTAGACGACGCAGCACCGGGGATCGATGAGGGTCACAACGCAGGCATGTGGACAGTTGGACTTGTATTATCGGGGAACGAAGCAGGCTTAACGTATCAAGAATATTTAGATGCAGACGAGACAACACTTGCAGCTGCACGTGAAAAAGCAAGCGTTAAGCTAAACAAATCAAACCCACACTACCTAATCGATACCATTGCAGACTTACCTAGCGTAATTGCAGATATCGAGAAGCGTTTATTGGCGGGTGAGCGTCCATAACGGTAATCACCTAGATTACCCAACCAAACATTCCGTACACATGAAAATGAAACCTCATATCGCCTAAAAATGATACGAGGTTTCTTCGTTTCCAACATTTGAGACAGCAATTAATTGACAAAAACCTCTGTAAATAGCACCTTAAATATATAATTTTTAACAATTTCATTGACCATAATAAGCAACTGTACTAACAATGTAATAACAGTTCCAAGATAGGTTCGACCTGAATCTACGCCTTGAACGATCTACTGTTGCAGTGTCCCAATCAGTAAGTCGTCGCTTTAAAGGCTCATTCAGATAACAATAAGAGTTAATCCAAGGATAAGATTATGAAAAAATTGTCAAAAATCATGTGTGCTGTGATAGCTGCTTCAGGTTTCGCTGCTGCTCCATCAATTGCCGCAACGACATACGTAGGCGCAAAAGTTGGCATGGGTTGGCTAGATAGCGCTTGTGTCGACAACATTGATTGTGAAGATGATTCAGTGGCGGGCGGTATTTACGGTGGTTACAACTTTACCGATAACATTGCTCTAGAATTGAATGCAGATTACTTAGGTGATTATGACACCAGCTTTAACAACAACGGAGCGACTCAAAGATACAGCGATTCTATCGTAGCCATTTCTTTAAGCCCAATGTATCGACTAGCGATTAAACAAGAGTTTGATATCTTCTTTAAAGCAGGTCCTGCTTACATCATGCACGATGACGAAGACGACGTTGTTTTAGCCTTAGGTATCGGTGCCGAGAAACAGCTTTCAGACGATTGGGCGCTGAGAGTGGAATACCAATACTTCGATGATTTTGACGATAAGATCATCCAAGACCTAAACTCCAACCTTGTCACAGTAGGTCTTAGCTACAATTTCGGCACGGGTAATACAACCGCATCAGCGGCTGCAGCTTCTGCGGCGGCTGTAACTCAAGCACCTTCTGAACCAATCACAGAGCCAGAAGCTGTGGTCGTTGAAGAGGAAGCGGAGGTAGTGGTTACCAAAGCGCAAACTGAGAGTTTCTCTCAAGGTACATTTGCGACTAACAGCACAGAACTTTCAGACGAAGGTAAAGCCGCTATACAGCCAATTGTGGAAGTCTTACAAACATACCCTCAGTCTACCGTTAACATTGTTGGTCACACAGATTCAACAGGTGCAGCTGAGTACAACATGATGATCTCTAAGAAACGTGCGGCAGCAGTAGCAGCATACATCGAAGAGCAAGGTATTGAAGCTGATCGCATTACCGCTTCTGGTGAAGGGGAAGAAAACCCAATCGCATCAAACGATACGGCTGAAGGTCGTGCTCAAAACCGTCGTGTGGAAGCAACAATCCCAAGCTTCGAGTACCAAGAAGATGTTCAAGTTGAAGAAGTTATCATTGAAACAGTGGAATAATCGTATTCTAACGTAATAACGACTTCCTTAATAACAAGGGAGGAGCACTGCTAAGTGCTCCTCCCTTTCTTTATCTATGTTTGCTCATAAGCCGAAAAGTAACGACTCAAAGCCAAGCTATACAGCCAGAAGACTAGACGATTTCCCAGCTGTGCGTCATTTCTACGCCTGCACCTAGCATTAGGCACACTGAACAGTACTTTTCCAATGAATCAGCGCATACTTTTGCAACCAACTTAGGATCAAGGTTGTCACCTGAAACTTCAAAGTGAATGTTAATCGCAGTAAAGATTTTTGGCGCGGTTTCACGACGTGTCGTTTCAAGTTTCGCGTTACAGCCTGTAATGCTTTGACCAGCAGATTTCAATCCATCGACGACATCAACAGAGCTACAACCACCAGCGGCCATAAGAACCATTTCCATCGGGCTTGGCGCCGTTGCACCACCGCTGCCATCCATGACAATAGAGTGGCCTGATTGAGATTGACCCAAGAATTTAAAACCTTCGACCCATTTAACTTCTGCTTGCATGCTGTTCCTTAGATGTACGAAAACGTCATCATTATCTATTATTTTACATCAATGCCTACACCCTACTACTGGCGGCATTTATGAGCAAGATTTTCTCGATAACATATTTTTTTCATGAATGATGCAATTTTTTCCATCTAAAACCTGTCTCTATTCGTACATTCAAAATCGAATGAGAAGAACGTCAAGATGAGGTATCTATGAATAAATTATCTAAAATATTGGTATCACTCGTGGTTGCGCTACCACTGATTTCGCTGTTTGTAAGCCAGACTGGCACTGCCAATACAATGGATAAAACAGCTAATTCAGGTAATAGTGAAATCGCGACACTCGCGGGTGGTTGTTTTTGGTGTACAGAATCCGACCTAGAAAAGCTGACAGGCGTCACCGACGTTATCTCTGGGTATTCTGGCGGTGAACTAGAAAACCCAACCTACAAACAGGTCTCTTCGGGTAAGTCAGGTCACATCGAAGTGATCAACGTGACCTATAACCCTGATGTGGTTAGCTACGAACAGGTTCTTGACCAATTCTTCCGACACATCGACCCAACCGATGACAAAGGTTCTTTTGTAGACCGAGGCCGTCATTATCGACCGGCTATTTTCTATCATAACCAAGCACAAAAAGATGTTGCTCAGAACTTCATGATGGAGATCGACAAAGCTAATATCTTTGGTGCACCACTAAAAACAGAACTGATAAAATTTGAGAAGTTCTGGCCAGCAGAAGATTACCACCAAGATTATTACAAGAAGAGTAAGGTTCGTTATAACTACTATCGTTACGCTTCAGGTCGTGATCAGTATTTAGATAAAATCTTCGGTGATGATAGAAAGGACAACCCTAAAACACTACGTCAGATCATCGACAGTAAGAATGCGACAGCGAATGCTAAAACATACGTAAAACCGTCTGATGCAGAGATCAAAGCGAAGCTTACAGCACTTCAATACGATGTAACGCAAGAAGACGCTACTGAGCGCCCATTTGACAACAAATACTGGGATAACAAAGAGGAAGGTATTTACGTTGATATCGTGACTGGTGAGCCATTGTTCTCTTCAAAAGACAAATACAAATCAGGTACAGGTTGGCCGAGCTTTACACAGCCAATCAGCGAGGCTTATGTCGTAACGACTACTGACTACAAGCTGCTTTACCCGAGAACAGAGGTTCGCAGTAAATTTGGTGACTCTCACCTAGGACATGTATTTAAAGATGGTCCAAAGCCAACAGGTTTACGCTACTGCATGAACTCAGCCGCAATGCGCTTTATTCCAGCGGATAAACTGGTAGACGAAGGCTACGAAGAATATGTGGGATTATTCGAGGGCTAAGAATTCAAAAACTGACTATAAACCTCTAAAAAACAAAGCCAGCATATTCGCTGGCTTTGTTTTTCTAACGCACTAACAAGAAGGGTTAACCTTAGCCTGTTAATCTTATTAACCCGTTAACACCGTATCTTCTGGGTATTTCAACAACGAAGGCTCAGGGCGAGCTAACATGTAAGCCAAAGTCAAAGGTCCGATTCGTCCAATCACCATAACTACAATCATGATGTATTTACCGGGCTCAGTCAGGTTTGCGGTTAAGCCAGCTGTTAAACCAACCGTTGCAAAGGCAGAAATCACCTCAAACATGACTCGATCAAACGCTGCCTTTTCAGTAAGCATTAACAAAAACATCGCGGTGGTTAATAACGCCCCACTTACCACAATAATGGCCAATGACTTTGTTACCGCTTGCCAAGTTACGGTTCGCTTAAACATCACTACATGTTTTTTCTGACGCAGGAAGGTCCAAGTTGCGACAAACGCGACGGCAAAGGTCGAAACCTTAATACCACCACCCGTTGAGGTAGAACCAGCACCAATCAACATCAGTACAATCATTACCAACAATGCAGGCTGAGTGTATTGAGACAAATCAACACTATTAAAGCCAGCAGTACGAGCACTTGCCGACTGAAAAAATGCGGCTAGCCACTGTCCTTGAGTCGATAACCCTTCCATGGTTGCTGAGTTATTTCTTTCTAGCAGCCAGAACAATACCGTACCTACCAACAATAGAGTCGGAGTGGCGGTTAGCATAATCTTGGTGTGTAAATGAAGATGTCGAAAACCTTTACGCCAGTTACTCGATAGGTCGCCGACGACTGTGAAGCCTAGCCCACCGAAAATAAACAAGCCAGCTAAGGTGAAGATCACCAGCGGATCATCAACAAAACTCATCATACTGTCTGAAAACAGTGCAAAACCTGCGTTATTGAATGCAGATATCGCATGAAATAGAGCATAAAAACTGCCCGTTGACCATCCCATCTCAGGTACCCAGCGGAAGCAGAGCAATACAAAACCGATAAATTCAGCCACTAATGCAAAGATGATGATCTTCTTAACCAATTTACGAAGGTTAATCTTACGATCTTGGCCAAGCGCTTCTTTCGCGAGTGCTTGTTGTTTAAGGCTTAACCTAACACCGAACATGTAAAGCAGTACCGCAGATAGAGTCATCTGCCCTAACCCGCCGACTTGCATCAAGAACATCAGTAAGATTTTACCCGCCAAGGTGAAATGCTCACCGGTATCGACAACACCTAATCCTGTCACACTGATCGCCGAGGTTGCTGTAAACAGTGCATCCGTAAAACTTAGGCCTGTCACAGAGAATACAGGCATCGTCAACAATATTGCAGAGGGGATAAGTACGCCTAAGAAGCTCGTAAGGATAATCTTAGGTTCAGAGCCTTTACGTGGCTTTTTATCACTCTTAAGCGTGTAGAAAGTACCTTTTCGTTTTAACGAATTCATACTGTTACCTTATTGCCAATTACCAATTGCGTAGCTTTCTAGATAAGGTCTCTTTCGGCCCAGCGATGATCACCACATCCCCAATTTCTAAACTCACATCCAGTTCTGGAGCTTTAGTTAGGTTCGGTCCTCGCTTGAAGCCAAGTACTTCAACACCATTTTCTTTACACAGCTTAAGGTCGCCAAGTTTCTTACCCAACAAATTAGAACCAATAACAATCTCCGTCATCGCTAAACCGCTGCCAAGATCGATAAACTCAAGAACGCGTCTATCCAACATTTTACGCGCAACGCGAATACCCATGTCTCGTTCGGGCATGATGATATGATCGGCACCAATCTTAGAAAGAATCTTGCCGTGAAACTTATCGTTCGCCTTCACCCAAACGGCTTTTGCGCCTGATTCTTTTACCACTAGCGTCGTTAGAATACTGGAGTTAACATCAGAGCCAATCGACACCATCACCATATCGTAATCGTCCAGCCTTAGTTCTTTAACTGTCTCTTCGCTCGTACAGTTCGCAACAATCGCTTGTGAAACAAAATTAGCCGCTTCTTTCACTCGCTCTTCATCAATATCGACAGCGAGCACCTGCGCCCCTGAACTTTGTAGCTCTTTGCATACAGATAACCCAAAACGCCCTAAGCCGATAACTGCATATTGTTTGTCACTCATTTATTACTCCACTTACAAAGCTACGTAGCATCGAAAACAAATAACAAAATTGTCTTCATACAAAAAAACGACTATATATCCATATAGAGATACAATTGTCAGCTAATCGATTGATTTATAAAGGTAGAGAACAAAAGTGATTTCTGCTAATTTCTAACCCATAATTTCTGCGGCAGTACACACAATGAATGAATTCATAACCCAAGTACAAACCTACATCAACCAGAGCCATAGCGATTGGGCAAATAGCGTCCTATTCATCACTATTGCGAGTTTTTTCGCTTGGGTCGCTTGGCGAATTGTCCATAATCGCCTGGAAATCTTGGTCAAAAAAACCCAATTTCATTGGGATGACCTACTGCTAGAGGCCTTAAAAACACCTGTCAGTACGTTGCTTTGGTGCTGGCCTGCTACCGTGTCTGTTGGCTTGATTCTTCAAGACCAGTTTGGTAATGAAATCAACTGGCTAAGAACACTTAAACACATACTGATCATATCTACGTTTGTTTGGTTTACGCTGCGAATGATCAGTAACTCTGAAGAGTATGTCTTAGAGCAAAAAACCAGAGACGAAACCACAGTACAGGCTATCGCAAAGGTGGCTCGACTGTTCTTTATGGTGATGGGTGGCTTAACCATCATGCAGGCGTTTGGGCTGAGCCTATCGGGTTTGCTTACCTTTGGTGGTGTCGGTGGTTTAATCGTCGGTTTAGCCGCTAAAGATCTACTGTCGAACTTCTTCGGTGGCATGATGATTTACTTCGACCGCCCTTTTAAAGTCGGTGATTGGATACGCTCTCCCGATCGTCAAATCGAAGGTACTGTCGAACGCATTGGCTGGCGCATGACGATTATCCGCACTTTTGATAAGCGTCCTTTGTACGTTCCAAATTCGGTGTTCAGTAGTATTGTGGTAGAGAACCCATCGAGAATGTTGAATCGTAGAATCAATGAAACCTTTGGTCTTCGTTATCAAGATGCAGACAAATTGGCGCTCATTGTTGATGATGTAAGAACCATGCTCGAGGCCCACCCAGATATTGATGCCAAACAGACGTTGATCGTTAACTTTGACAAATTTGGGCCATCAACGCTGAACTTCTTTATCTATACCTTCACAAAAACGGTCAACTGGATCAGGTACCACAAAGTGAAGCAAGACGTTCTGTTACAGGTTCTGGCGATTATTCATAAACACAATGCAGACATCGCGTTCCCAACACAGACACTCAAGATTGACCCTCAAGATTTTTCTAATGTTCAAGGTCATAACAGCGTTCAAAGCCTAGGCGATAATCAGAATGTTAGCGATCCCAAAGATATGTTGAACTCCCCTACAGAAGGTCATCGATAGTCAACATCCTTCTTGGTTATCGATAAGTAATAAGCGTGAAGCGTGGTAATATGATGGCAGTATTCTAATGCACACAATTACCACTCTATGATTTTACCTGTCATCCTAGCTGGCGGCTCTGGAAGCCGCCTCTGGCCACTGTCTCGAGAGCTCTATCCTAAGCAATTCCTGAATATTGCTGGCGAACAATCGATGCTTCAGCAAACACTTCAACGCCTGCAAGGTATCGACGCACACCTAGCGGATAGCAGCTGCGATGCGCCATTCATTATCTGTAATGAAGAGCATCGTTTTATCGCCGCTGAACAAATTCGCTCAGCTAACGTCCTGCACAGTGGCATTTTGTTAGAACCTGTCGGTAGAAATACTGCGCCAGCCATCGCACTTGCAGCCTTGCAAGCTTTGACCAAGTCTCATGGCACTAAAGGAGAAACGGCTGACCCAATCTTATTAGTGCTTGCTGCCGACCATCACATCGCTAAAACCTCTGAATTCCAACAATCGATTAACCGTGGTGTTGATTACGCAAAACAAGGCAAGCTGGTGACATTCGGTATAACACCTAGCTCCCCAGAGACTGGCTATGGCTATATCAAGCAGGGAGAGCCTCTTTCCTCCAGTGCTCAAACTGATACTAATGGAACAGAGCAGCCAATCAATCACGCCTTCGCCATAGAATGCTTTGTAGAAAAGCCAGACACAGCAACAGCAGAAGAGTACATCCGCTCAGAACAATACTTATGGAACAGTGGCATGTTCATGTTTAAGGCATCACGCTATGTTGAAGAACTCGCCGAACACCACCCTGAGATAGTAGCGGCTTGTAAACTCGCTCTTGCAACGCAAAATACCGACCTCGACTTTATCCGTATAGACGCTGAAGCATTCAAAAGCAGTCCAAGTGATTCAATCGATTACGCCGTGATGGAAAAGACCTCGCACGCCGCGGTGATCCCGATGGATGTCGGCTGGAACGATATTGGCTCATGGTCCGCGATCTGGGATGTAAGCGAAAAAGATCAGCACAATAACGTCATTGAAGGTGATGTGTTAACCGTCGACTCTCAACACAACTACATCCATGCTGAAAATAAGCTAGTTGCGACGGTAGGTGTCGACAACCTGATTATTGTCGAAACCAAAGACGCTATATTGGTTGCAAATAAAGACAAGGTTCAGGGTGTTAAATCGATTGTCAGTCAACTAAATCAAGCGGGTCGCACAGAACATGTGCATCATCGTGAGGTGTTTAGACCTTGGGGTAAATACGATGTTATCGACCTAGGCAAGCGCGACAAAGTTAAACGTATCACCGTTAAACCCGGTCACAAGTTGTCGTTACAAATGCACCACCATAGAGCGGAACATTGGGTAGTCGTGGCGGGTACTGCGAAAGTGACCAACAATGAGAAAACCTATCTGGTTGAAGAAGATCAATCCACTTACATCCCTTTAGGTCATATTCACAGCCTAGAGAACCCAGGGGATCTCCCACTCGAGATGATTGAAGTACAAACAGGCAGTCATTTAAGTGAAGGCGACATCATTCGATATCAAGACAGTTATGGGCGAGACGTGCGCAAGCAACAAGTCCACTCATCAAAGCACAACCAAACGAAATAAAGCAGCGACAAATCGATGAAACCAACATTAGACCTAAACTGCTTTAAGAACAACGATATCCGCGGCGTCATTGGTAAACAAATCAATGAGCCACTCGCCTACCTGCTCGGTAAGGCATTTGGCGAATACGTCCTATCCGCTAAGCCTGAAACCTCACTCGATGGTTTGGCGCAGGTAGTGATTGGTCGTGATAACCGCAAAACCTCCCTGTCATTACAAGAAGCCATGACCAAAGGCTTAATCGAGTCAGGGATTACCGTCATTGATCTAGGTATGACTGGCACTGAAGAGGTCTACTTTGCGACTCGTTACCTAAAAGCGATTGGCGGAATACAAATCACAGCCAGCCACAACCCAATCAATTACAACGGCATGAAAATGGTCGGTGTAGACGCTAGCCCTATCAGTAAAAACAGTGGTTTAGATGAAATCAAACGACGCATTGAAGAACTTAATCAAGAGCTGAACTGCAATTTACCGTTCGTTCATGCACAACCAAGTAACTCTAGTAGATCGAACAGTATTCTTGCTCCGTACGTCGAGCACCTACTCTCGTACATAACCCCATCAAAGCTGTCACCGATGAAGATTGTGGTTAATGCTGGGAACGGTGTTGCAGGACATATCATTGATGCTTTAGATAATAAATTTAACGAACTCGGTGTCCCTATCACCTTCATCAAAGTTCATCATAACCCTGATGGAAACTTCCCAAATGGTATTCCAAACCCTTTGATTAGAGAGAACCAAGCAGCCACTCGAGATGCCGTTTTAGAGCATTCTGCCAACCTTGGAATTGCTTGGGATGGAGACTTCGACCGATGCTTTTTCTTTGATGAGCAAGGCGATTACATCGAGGGTTATTTCATTGTAGGGTTGCTTGCTGAAGCATTCTTGGTCAAACAGCCTAACACGACTGTATTGCACGATATGCGCATGACCTGGAACACAATTGAAATCGCAAAAACGCATGGTGGAAAAGCGATTGGAATTAAAGCAGGACACGCACTGATCAAAGAGAAGATGCGTGAAACGAATGCCGTCTATGGGGGCGAAATGAGCGCACACCATTATTTTCGTGATTTTGGATATTGCGATTCAGGCATGATTCCTTGGCTATTGGTTATCGAGCTGATGTCGAAAACTCAACAATCTCTTCACCAATTAACGAGTACTAGTATAGATAGATTCCCCTCTTCCGGGGAGATCAATCGAAGAGTCTCAGACCCAGAGCAGGTCATGGCTTGCGTGTTATCGCACTACCAAGATCATGCCGTTGAGATCGATCACACAGACGGAATCAGCATGAATATGGGCTCATGGCGCTTCAACTTAAGAAAGTCCAATACCGAGCCATTAATACGCCTTAACGTTGAAACCAAACAAGATAAAGCTTTACTGTCACTTAAAGTCGACGAGTTACTGTCTTTTCTCATTTAAGAATACAGACACTTCCAGTTTTCAACTAAGATCCACAAAAAAGCCCTTATTAGCTGTTGCTAACTAAGGGCTTTGAATTTTCAGTAGCTTAATCGCTGACTGTAATTAGTCTATTTGTTACGACGAGCTTCAACAGCGTCTGCCAGCTGGCGAAGTACTGTTTCAGTGTCTTCCCAACCAATACACGCATCAGTAACAGATTGGCCGTACGTTGCAGCTTTGCCCTCAACCAGGTCTTGGCGACCTTCAACAAGATGAGATTCAATCATCACACCAAAGATAGCTTTGTCGCCACCAGAAATTTGTGCGCTTACGTCATCAGATACGTTCATTTGACGCTTAAACTGCTTAGAGCTGTTTGCGTGGCTGAAATCGATCATCACTTTTTGTGGAAGACCAGAAGCTGCTAGCTCTTCTTTAATCTTACCAACGTGTTCTGCGCTGTAATTTGGCTCTTTGCCACCACGTAGGATGATATGACAATCAGGGTTACCTGCTGTTTCAACGATAGCTGAGTGACCGTACTTAGTTACTGATAAGAAGTGGTGAGAAGCGCTAGCAGAGCGAATAGCATCTGTTGCAATCTTGATGTTGCCATCAGTACCATTCTTAAATCCAACTGGGCAAGATAGGCCAGAAGCCAGTTCGCGGTGAACTTGAGATTCTGTAGTACGTGCGCCGATTGCACCCCAGCTGATTAGGTCAGCAACGTATTGAGGCGTGATCATGTCTAGGAATTCGCTTGCCGTTGGCATGCCCATGTCAGTTAGGTCCAGCAGTAGCTTACGTCCTAGACGAAGGCCATCATTTAGCTTGAACGTATCGTTCATGTACGGGTCATTTATTAGACCTTTCCAACCAACAGTTGTACGTGGTTTTTCAAAGTAAACACGCATTACGATTTCAAGGTTATCACCAAGTTCGTCGCGCAACACTTTCAAACGTTTACCGTACTCAAGAGCAGCTTCTGTGTCATGAATAGAACATGGGCCGACAATAACAAGCAAGCGATCATCGCTCTCTTCTAAAATATTGTGGATCGCTTTGCGGCTTTCAAAGGTTGTAGAAGAAGCAACTTCTGTCGCTGGAAACTTTTCTAAAACAGCAACAGGGGGTAATAACTCTTTTACTTTGTTAATTCTTACATCATCAGTCTGGAACATTGCTTACTTCTTCCTTTTTTCTATCCTTGAGCTGAATGTACGTTGTCTCACGTCACTTTCTATCAGCACTAATCTTCTTGTTCCCTGTAACTTAACTAGTAAAAACTCTAGTTTCAATCACTAATTAAAAATAAACGCAATTTTTTTTGTGTTTTATATTTAAAACACCCTGTATACCATTATTTACACGCTATCGATTGCGTATTTTATAGCAAGGTAAGAAGAGCCATTATTCAAGCTACATCATGCATGTAAAATTGTGTCGAACTCAAAAACAAAAAAGCTCACGTGATCAGCGTGAGCTTTTATTTAATTACATTCTTTTCAATGGCTTGACGACACTATCAAGCCCTTCAATTTTCAGAGCAAGGCACAGTTTCAATAAATCGCCGAGTTCACCAGACGGGAATCCCTTTTTATCAAACCACAGCAAATATTCTTCAGGTAAGTCAATCAGTGTACGACCCGCGTACTTTCCAAATGGCATCTGCATTCGAGCCAACTTAATCAGGTTCTCTTTCTCTAGCATTATTCGGTCTTTACTATGCGTCATCTATGTTGTGTAGAGTATCACCTAAACGTTCAACCCAATAGTTGATCGCGTCTTTGGCATCATCCAGCGAATCAATCATGGTTGAAAAATCTTTGTTACCCGCTTCACGGTCGATGGCTGCAAACAGTGGTGTGCCCTCTTGAGCATCACTGACCAATAACTCTACACTCGCACTCCCAACATTGGTGTGCTCACCAGTCGTGACCTTAGATATGGTTGACATCGCAAGGCCAAACGGCAGAACGCTGCTCGTTACAGCTAAGATCGGATTGGGCGTTTCAACGTTACTCAGAGCGATACTCAAGCGGAGCGTTTTTCCTGTCGGTTCATCGACAATCGTTTTATGAGGCGATATTTTATCTTCCAAGCGCGCAACCATGTGCTCAGTGAGTTCCTGAATCTCTTCCTGATCCAACGAACCTTCTTCTGTTAAAACAAAAATTTGGTCGATCACTACAGAATCGTAGTCATCTAACTTGGATTTCAAACGCTGCGCGTCACGTAGCCCAACCCTTGCCCAAACCAAGTCGACGCCTCCGTCAGGCCCAGCCTGAAAATCTTCGTAGCTGGTAAATTTAGTAGCGGTTCTAATTGGGCCGCCTGCACAACCAAGCAAGAAAATGCTGGTTGCAACAAGCAAAAGGACTTTTAAAGGGTTCATAACGCACTTAGTCAAAATTAAGGAATCTAATTAAGTATGACATACCCTATGTGAAAAGGTTGTAGAAAAAGGGGGTTAAAAATCAGAGCTAACTCTAAAATTAATCATGTTGAACAGTGTGTGCGTACTCTACAATTACCTGATTTCCTTCAATATAAGCATTTTGGATCTCACCATCAACACTCATTCTACTTTTCAGGTAGACCACTTTAGGCCCCGATTCATTGCCCTCTTTTAGCGAGGGGAATACATTCCTTGGTTCCAAATGAAGTAAACGACAAAAATGACTAATGAAAGACATGGTTAATGGCGTCTCCCCTCTTAGCACTCTTGAGAAATCAAGCTGGTTCATGCCTAGCTTTTTTGAAAACTCCATCTGCGTAATTCGCATTCTCGATTTTTGTGACATCCACGTTTGATACAACGCGTCTCTGTCTAGTTCTGTGAATTCCATACCGGCTCCTTTATATAATTCATACCAATCAATTGTCCGGTTTTTCATACATGGCGTGTCAGGGTTCGGTTAGTGGAAACCAAAGGTTTGGTTTTGATATGGGGATAACCTTGTTTAATCTGTACAGAGCTATCAGAGCAAATAATGATCCGCCAACAAAGCAACAAACAAGATCATGAGATGATAGATGGAGAACTTAAAGGTCTTCATCGCCATATTGGGCTCATCACGATATTTAAGTATCCAAGCGTGATAAACAAACCCGCCGTTGAGCACCAATGAAGCGCTCAGATATATCCAACTGCTCATGCCAACCAACACAGGCAATATACATACGATGCTAAGCAACAAGGTATAGAGCAAAATAGATGTTTTGGTGTAAGCAATACCATGGGTCACAGGCAGCATGGGGATATTCACTTTGGCATACTCATCACGACGATGAATTGCCAACGCCCAGAAGTGCGGAGGCGTCCAAATAAAGATGATCATCACCAACAACCAAGCATTTGAGTGCAGTTCATTGGTAACCGCCGTCCAGCCCAATAGCGGAGGCATTGCGCCAGCTATCCCTGCAATTACGATGTTCTGTGGCGTCGCTCGCTTCAAGTACATGGTATAGATGACCGCATAGCCCAATAAACTTGCAAAGGTTAGCCAAGCCGTGAGTTGATTGACCCACACCACTAACGTAGCGAACCCAAATAAGCCGATAACTGCTGCAAAGCTAAGCACACGCACACTACTCAGCTCACCGGATGGTAAAGGGCGTCGATTTGTTCGAGTCATCTGGCCGTCGATCTTTTTATCGATCAAATGGTTAAACGCAGCCGCTGAACCTGCCATTAACCCTATCCCAATCATTCCGAACAGAGTTTGTTGCAAAGGCAATCCATTCGGCACGGCCAAACACATCCCAACCAATGCTGTCAGCAACATCAAAGCCACCACTTTAGGCTTAGTCAGCGTTAAATAAACTTTCCAAGTGGCTTTGTTTTTTTCAGCCTTTTCGTTACTTAAAGTTATGTCATTATTGGCTGTTATCTTATGAGTTAAGGCTGCGTCTTGAGCCACCACTTCATACTGTGTTGACGTTCTACTGACCATGATTACCTCCTTGTAATACACTGTTCTTCACCAAGCTCTCACTCGGTTTGCGTTGCCACACCACAAAATTGGTTACAACCATGCAGATGAGCAACATCGCTGCGACTAGGTTATGCAAAACCGCGACTGAGATTGGCAGGTGAAACCATACATTACTGATCCCAAGGCTGATTTGAGTAAACAACACTATTGCGACAATCACGCTCAGCTTTTGGTGAGGCGCTTGGCCAAATTTCCATAGCTGGTACACGATCATCAGCACCGTTAACGTCGCCACAATAGCCCCGAACCTGTGCATAACATGAATGGTAAGCCTTGCTGGATATTCCAACACGCCAAACTCATAGTTATCATGACCGTGTTGAGCAAAATCGAACGCATTTTTGAAATCTAAATAGCTTGTCCAGTTCCCTTCGCAGATAGGTAATTGGGTACACACCAGAGCGGCATAATTAGACGATGTCCAGCCACCAAGCAGTATCTGCCCGACTACAATGAGTAATCCGAATAGTACCGAGACTTTAAGTGGTGAAGAATAGGCAGCCTCACCAAAACGGTTTTGGAATTGAGACAAACGGCAGTAGAGCAGACACAACAGTGACAGCAACGTGAAGCCCCCCATCAAATGCGCCATAACCACAACGGGCATCAACTTGAGAGTCACCGTCCACATTCCAAGCAAAGCCTGAAATATCACGGTTGCAGAGATAAGTAACGGAAGACCAGCAGCTGTTATATTCTTTTTAATACACCAAGCAACAACGACAAAGATAAGCAGCCCTAATGTTCCTGCAAAGTAGCGGTGGATCATCTCTATCCAAGCTTTGTCTGCTTCGAGAGCTCGTTCTGGAAATTGTAGATTGGCTTGATTAACGGCTTGGGTATTCGAGGGAACGGTAATCTTTCCATAGCACCCAGGCCAGTCAGGACAGCCAAGGCCAGCATCAGACAAACGGGTATAAGCGCCGAGCACAATCACGGTAAGGGTTAACAAGATAGTTAATCTCATCATGTGCATGAGTAAATCAGGGGCTTTATTCTGCATCGTTTATCTCCCTATACTTATTCCCTTTTCGCTAACAACACTCAGCATTAACGCAATCTGCTAAAGCTTATCAACTTAAGCTGATTAACTACCCAACTCGTGACAGCTTGAGTAGCTTTCTTAAATCATGAATCATGCCTTTAGATTGGCTGACTAGCTGCGAAGGATCAGAAACACTTTTGTATTCCATAACCAATTGCCCGAGTGGGTCAATTATGACAATGGAAGCCGGCGAAAACTCGGTGCTTAACTGATCACCACCAGCTAACAAAGATAAATCAGGCTTGTTGAGCGAACCCGACAACGAGTTACCTTCTGAGACGAAAACAACGGCGGTCACTCGCTCTTTGTTTTTCCCTAACGCTAAGTAGCTTTGATTCAAATAATGAAGCTGTTGTTCACACAAGCTTTCGCACTCCATCGGTGCGATATACCCCACAACCCAACCCTCTCCTGCCATGGGTACCGTTACGCCAAAATCCGCTAGTGTAATTCTTGGTTCTACCAATTCGCCTGAGTTAGTGACACCTGACGTATACCAATTCTGATCCAACACAGTTTTGGCGATAATGGCTGGCAAAGCGAAAATTAAAACGAGTCCGATTAATACCAAGCGTCCTTTAGTACGACGGCTTCTGAGCTCAGCCATGTTTGCCTCGGTAATTTCCCTGTTCACTTGTGCTTGAGATTTATCCATCCTTATTCCTCGTGATAGGTGTTGCTTTTAGGTACTGATAGCCAATCAACAACATCAAAAACAAAAGTACCGCAGCCATAACAAACCATTGAAATGAGTAACCAAAATGCTTCTCAGACCTCATCGCCGTTGGACGCCATAACATTTCATAGGGCCATGAATCTAAACTCTGAGGTTGGAAGACAAAGGGCAGCACTTCTTTTCCTGTATACTGTGATAACGCTGCTATGTTTAGGTTTTGGATTCTATTCGGTGTCGTATTTTCTAAACCCAACTCATGACTTAAAGGATTAATTGAGCGTGTATACAAGCGCCCTGACATTTTGGTTGGTACAGTGATACTTCCTAATTGCGGTAGTTCTCTTCTGTCATTACTTGCCGGAACAAACCCAAGATCGATCAACAACTGTTTTTCAGCCACTAAGGACTGGTTTCCATCTTCAAAGCGAACCTCACCCAACATGTAAATCACATACCCTACCGTTCCTTGGCTTATCTGGTTGTCTAACAAGAGCATCAAGCCGCTCGTATTGACTAATTCAACATCAGCCTTTAACCCGTTTAGGGTTTGAGGATTTAATGACTCTTGACCAGATAAATCCAGCTCTCGCAACTCAGAAATAACGACACCTAAAGGTTGTGACGAGAGATGTGCTCTCTCAGCTAATTGCTGTTCATAACGTAATTTCTCGTTACCACGATCGAGTTGCCACAAACCTAACTTGATTAAAGCGCCGACTGAAACCACAGTTAAAACAACCGCTATCCAAAAACCTTTACTGCGGAACTTGTGTTCATCATCAATCAATCGGTTTGGAGTTATCACTATGGCGTCATCTACCTTTGTTCTGTTATTTAAAGTCGTCTTGGTCGCTTTGCTGTTTTTTATCGCTTTCAATTTGATGAAAGGCCTAATCCAAATCGCCTCGGGCAAACACAATGGAAAAAGACTCAGTTACTTCTTGGGGCGTCGTGTCATGTGGTCAGCCGTTGTCGTGCTACTTTTATTACTTGCTCTGGGATCAGGAGTGATAACTCCCAACCCTCGCCCCTATTAATCCCCGATAGGCTCAATCGTTAAAGTACATAAACAAACACAAACAGGCCCAACCAAACCACATCAACAAAGTGCCAATACCAACTGCCCGCTTGGAACGCAAAGTGGTCTTTCGGAGTGAAGTGGTCTTTCGCAACCCTTGCCAGCAACACAATCAAAAAGATCGTCCCTAAACAGACATGTAAGCCATGAAACCCAGTCAGCAAAAAGAAGGTATTACCGTAGATGCCAGACTGAAGTGTCAGCCCCATCTCTTGATAAGCGTGAAGATACTCTTCAACTTGGAAGAACAGGAAGAAGCCAGCCAGAACAATGGTTATCTCCAACCACACGATCAAAGCCATACGCTTATTTTGTTCAAGACTGATATGTGCCATGTGCAGCGTCACAGAGGAAAGCAGCAGAATAATGGTGTTCTTAAGCGGGATACCTTGCCAAGGCATGGCTTGTGTCGTTACGCCATCAGGGGTCGTCGTTAGTGGCCAAATTGATTGGAACATCGGCCACAATACTTCATGGGTCATTTCATTATTGCCCGCACCACCAATCCAAGGCACAGAAATCATTCGAGCATAGAAAAGCGCGCCAAAGAAAGCGCCAAAGAACATGATTTCGGAAAAGATGAACCAACTCATTCCTTGTCTAAAAGAACGAGAAATCTGCTCAGAATAGAGACCACTCAATGATTCTGTGATCACATTGCTAAACCAACCTGCGAGCATGTAAAGCAGCACAGCAAACCCGACTAACAACACCGCTTTGCCAAACACACCACCTGCGGCGTCGGTACCCATGTTTTGCACCGTCAAGCCAGCGCCAACCGCGACCAAAAACAGTGCTACAGCACCCACCAATGGCCAGTGGCTTTGATGTGGAACGAAATAAACTTCCTTTTTAGAACTCATCGCTCAACTCCTTATGTTGATACTGGTTCTGTAAATTCCTAGTTACTTGCGAGTACGTTAGGCTCAGATTTATTGGCCGCAGCACCCACCTCATTCGTGATATTGAATAATGTGTAAGAGAGCGTCAGCGTATGTATCGATTCTGGAATATCTGGCTCAATGTAAAATATCAAACCCATTTCTGCGCTCTTGTGCCCGTCCAATGGCTGCTGATTAAAGCAAAAGCATTCCATCTTATTGAAGTAGGTTGCCCCCATACCTGGAGAAACCGACGGTACGGCTTGGCCAACCAATGAGGCTCCAGAAAGGTTTTTGGCAATGTAGTTAGTTTGAACCACCTCACCAGGATGAACCTCTAACACTCGAACTTCAGGCGAAAACTGCCATGGCATATCTGGCTTGATGTGGGACATGAATTCGACTCGAACCGTACGAGAGTAGTCTGGCTGCATTCCCTGAGGTTGCACCGCTGAAACAGTATTAGTTTTGCCATTGATGCCTAAGGCCTCACACATGACATCGTAGAGCGGCACCAAAGCGAAACCGAAGCAAAACATCGCAACCACGCTCAACACCAAGTAGCCCGTCAGCTTTTTGGTCGATCGTTTATTAGACAGGCGCTTAGGTTGTTTTTTATCTTGATTGGTATCGCTTTGCTTATCACTCATGGTTCTGCCCTCTAATCCACTTTCGGCGGATGGGTAAAGGTGTGGTGAGGCGCAGGGCTTGGTACTGTCCATTCAAGACCTTCAGCTCTATCCCAAGGCTTACTTGGCGCAGGCTCTCCCCCTCTTACGCACTTAATCGCTAGCCATAAGAAAATTAGCTGAGACAACCCAAACGCAAAACCACCAATCGACACGACTTGGTTAACGTCAGCAAACTGAATCGCATAATCAGGAATACGACGCGGCATACCCGCTAACCCTAAAAAGTGCATCGGGAAAAACAGTACATTAACTGAAATCACCGACGTCCAGAAATGCCACAGGCTGAGCTTGTGGTCGTACATATGTCCGGTCCACTTAGGCAGCCAATAATAGGCAGCAGCCATAATCGAGAACACGGCACCGGTTACCAGAACATAATGGAAGTGAGCCACAACAAAATAAGTATCGTGGTATTGGAAATCAGCTGGCACGATAGCGAGCATCAATCCAGATAACCCGCCAATCGTAAACAAAACAATGAAGGCAATCGCAAACAGCATTGGTGTTTCAAAGGTCAAAGCACCGCGCCACATGGTCGCCACCCAGTTGAAGACTTTCACACCGGTCGGCACCGCTATCAACATGGTGCAATACATGAAGAACAGTTCGGCAAATACTGGCATACCCGTGGTGAACATGTGGTGTGCCCAAACCAAAAATGACAACAGTGCGATACTACAGGTCGCATAAACCATCGAGTGATAACCAAACAGGCGCTTACCACTGAATGCAGGGATGATGGCTGAGACAATACCAAAAGATGGCAAGATCATGATGTACACTTCGGGGTGCCCAAAGAACCAGAATATGTGCTGGAACATCACCGGGTCCCCACCACCAGCGGCATCAAAGAAGCTAGTCCCAAAATACTTGTCAGTCAGTACCATAGTCACAGCCCCCGCGAGAACGGGCATCACGGCTATCAGCAAGAAAGCGGTAATTAACCATGTCCATACGAACATCGGTAGCTTGAACCAAGTCATACCCGGAGCGCGCATGTTCACTATGGTTACGATGACGTTAATCGCCCCCATGATCGAACTGATCCCCATAATATGAACTGAGAATACGAATAGCGCGGTACTGTCTGGGCCATAAGTTGTCGAGAGTGGCGCGTAGAAGGTCCAACCAAAGTTCGGGCCGCCACCCTCTGTAAACAAAGATCCGATTAAGATTAGAAACGCAAAAGGCAAGATCCAGAAACTGAGGTTGTTCATTCTCGGCAGCGCCATATCTGGTGCACCGATCATCATCGGAATCATCCAGTTAGCCAAACCCGTAAATGCAGGCATTACGGCACCGAATACCATGATTAAACCATGGACTGTAGTCATCTGATTGAAGAAATCTGGCTCAACGAGTTGCAAACCCGGTTGGAACAGCTCCGCACGGATCACCATCGCCATTGCGCCGCCCGTTAAGAACATTGCAAAGCTGAACCACAAATAAAGTGTACCAATGTCTTTATGATTGGTTGAATATAGCCAACGAGCCCAGCCTTTAGGTGCCGCATGTGAATCGTGATCATCAACAGGCAAATCATTATTGCCCAAGGTGCCTTCCGCAGAATGGCTCAGTACTTGATCTTCTGCTGGAGCCGATTTCACCGGCTTATTGATTGGTGAACTCATAACTGATCCTTAGCATCATTTTGTGCATCATCCGTTGAGCTTTCAGAACTGCCTTCTTGCTTCGCCTTATAAGCGTTGATATCTGAGGCCTGAACAATATCGCCGGTATCATTACCCCAAGCGTTTCGTTGATAAGTTACTACCGCTGCGATCTCTTTCTCGGTTAACTGATTATCGAATGCTTGCATCGCCGTACCGCCACGGCCATAAACAATTGTGTCGATATGAACATCCACATCACCAAGGGCAATAGGACTTCCTTTGATGGCAGGGAATGCTCCAGGAATGCCCTCACCGTTTGCTTGGTGACAAACCGCACATCGAGTTTTGTAAACCTCTTCACCGATGGTATTCAACTCCGCCAAGGAAAGTGACGCACCTAATGCATCTTTTGCGGCTTGTTGTTCGGCTATCGCTAACTCTTTCTGCTCCGCTAGCCATGCGTCAAACTCATCTTCTTCCATGGCATGCACCACGATCGGCATGAAACCATGGGCACGACCACACAACTCTGCACACTGCCCTCGGTAAACACCAGGCTCATCTATCTTAGTCCAAGCCTCATTAATAAAGCCCGGAATGGTATCTTTCTTAACGGCGAATGCTGGCACCCACCATGAGTGAATCACATCATCGGAAGTCATCAAGAAACGGACTTTACGGTCAACAGGCAGTACCAGCGGCTTATCAACTTCTAGCAGGTAATGCGCGCCTTTCACTTCGAGGCCTTCAATCTCTTTGTCACTGGTCGCTAGAAGGCTGTAAAACTCGACGTCTTCACCAAAATAGCTGTAATGCCATTTCCATTGTGACCCGGTGATTTTAACGGTCAGATCTGATTGGGAGGTATCTTCCATCGCTATTAAGGTTTTGGTGGCGGGTATCGCCATAGCGATGAGAATGATGATAGGGATGATGGTCCAAAGAATTTCGACTTTCGTGCTTTCGTGAAAATGGGCAGCAACTGCGCCCTTCGATTTCCTGTGCCTCAAAATCGAATAAAACATCACACCAAAAACAACAAAGGCAATCGCACAACAGATGTAGAAGATCAGCATATGAAGTTCATACACCTTACCACTGATCTCAGTGACGCCTTGAGTCATGTTGTAATCACTGCTAGCGTGCACTAAAGGCGATACTAAAAGCACAACAAAACTCTTCAAAAGCCACGCTAGCCTAACCAGTAATCTTTTCAAAAGATCTCTCCTTGTCCTTCCTAATTGGATACTTGCGACCTAAATGTCGTTGCGAACTGGACAACATTCATTGTTATTCCGGCTACACATGAAAAGGCTGAATCTCAATCTACAACTCACATGGAACTAGCCTGTGAGCAGGCTACTGACCTCATATAAACCCAAGAACTAATACGGTTCAAAAGCGTTGGAGGTTTCCATGAAAGATTCAAAAACGGCGAACTTGTTAAATTTTGTTATATTTATGTAAAAGGCTAGTTAGTGATATCCAATTATTCAAGGTAAGTTTACTTACTAAACAGTCAATTATTTGAAGTGGCTTAATCTACGTGCCCTCTTGCCGTTGGAATTTATTTTATATCGAGTTTACGATTGCTTTCATGGAAATGAGAATTAATATCACTTAGATTAAATCAACGGTAAGTCATACAGACATTAATAGGTTTAGTGATTATGCAAGATGCAATGAATTGGTTAGCGAGAGACCCAGATCCAAGAACTCGTGAAGAACTTCAACACCTCATCGATGAGGGAATGCACGACGAACTTGAAGACCGCTTTACTCAACGATTAGAGTTCGGAACTGCAGGACTTAGAGGCAAAGTTGGATGCGGCCCAAATCGAATGAACCGTTTAGTCATACAGGAAACAGCAACCGGGCTCGGCCACTACTTAATCGAACATGTCGCTAATGCGACCATTCGCGGTGTGGTCGTCGGTTATGACGGCCGTTTAGATTCAAAGCAGTTCGCGATTGATACCGCTTCCGTACTCACGGCTTTAGGCATTAAGGTTTATCTAACCTCGAACGTCGCGGCGACCCCTATCGTTGCCTTTGGTATTGAGCACTTCAACGCCGCAGCTGCCGTTGTGGTGACGGCCAGCCACAACCCACCGGAATACAATGGTTTCAAAGTGTACTGGGAGAATGGCGCTCAAATCATTCCTCCTCACGATGCGGGTATTGCCGCTGAAATCGATATCGCATCGACCAAGCCGCTCCCTTTAATGAGCCTAAGTGACGCTGAGACGCAAGGTAAGTTGGTGTGGTTAACTGAAGGCTATTATCAAACGTACCGCGCTGCGATCAATCAGAGCCCATGCGTGAGTGACGAGATCGAATCGGCGAACACCACCATCACCTATACCGCAATGCATGGTGTCGGCGCACAAATGGCCGAGGATCTACTTCACGATTCTGGTTTCCATAAGGTGTTCAGCGTCGCCGAGCAAAGAGAGCCCGATGGTAACTTCCCGACCGTCAACTTCCCGAATCCGGAAGAAAAAGGCGCGATGGATCTGGTGGTTAACTTAGCAAAAAGTGTCGATGCCGACATTGCTTGTGCCAACGATCCAGATGCAGACCGATTTGCGGTTGCAGTGAGAACAGATGATGGCTCATACAAAATGCTAACAGGTGACCAAGTCGGCGTGCTATTCGCTCATTATCTACTCTCAAAGCCGCATACCAAAAACCAATTAGTTGGTAACAGTATCGTATCTTCAACATTGCTTGAAAAAGTAGCTCAATCCCACGGGGCGACTTATTTCCAAACACTGACAGGCTTTAAATGGTTAGCGAATATTGGCATGCAATTGGAAAATGATCAGAACGACTTCTTGTTCGCCTATGAAGAAGCATTAGGCTACACAATTGGTACTCAAGTACGAGACAAAGATGGGCTGTCTGCTATTGTCGTGTTTGCTCAATTGGTTGAGGAGTTAAAATCTCAAGGTCGAACTGTCTGGGATCTTCTTGCTCAAATTTCATTTGAACATGGGGTTCACACCAACGCGCAGCGAAGCATTGCTCTTGACCCAGATTCGCCATCGTTAGGTTCGAAGCTTAGGTCTGCACAACCTAAAGCAATCAATGGCGTCGCTATATCAGTGATTGAAGATCTGCAGTCGTCTTTACGCTTTGTTATTGGTGGTAATACTGAGGCGATTAACCTGCCCGCAAGTGACGTACTCATCTATCACCTCGAAGACGGCTCACGCATTATCGTAAGACCTTCCGGCACTGAGCCAAAAGTTAAGGTCTACTATGAGACGGTGACAAAATTTGAAGGGACAGAAATCTACGAAGACACTCGCCTGCGCGGTGAGAAGTACATGGACAAACTCATCGAACAACACCAGCAAGAGCTGAATTCTTAGCGATTAGTATGTTCAACATATAACGGTTAAACCAAAAAATGGACGCTCTAAGCGTCCATTTTTCTATCGTCAGCTCACCGCGCGATAATATGTTCGATTTGGAACTTTACGAAGTAAAGAAAGAAGACAACATCCAAGCCGCCAATACGATGAATACACCGCCCATCACTTTCTGCTGATAAGTGCGAAACTTAGCATTTTCGACTAGAGACTTACCAATCGTACCGACCAACGCTACTAGTAAGAAATTGAACGTTAAACCTAAGACATTCAGTAGCAAACCAAGCACTAACATTTGCTCGCCCGAAGTCGCTTCAATATTCGTCGACACAAACTGAGGCAGAAACATCACAAAGAAAACCAACGCTTTAGGATTAAGCAGGTTACTGATTAGCGCTCTTTGATAGTAGGCTTTTGCTGCAAAGTTATCGCTTAACTCAGGCGCGTTACCCTGCTCTGTTCGCAGGCAGTCCCATCCCATCTTCAACAAGTACGCGCCGCCTAACAAATGTAGAGCTTTAAGCGCTATTGGGCTCATTGCGATCAACGCTGATACACCCATAGCCGCTAATACTGTCAGAATGATTCCAGAAGTCGCATTACCTAGGCTTGCAAACACGCCGACCTTACGGCCATAGCTCATGCTTGAACTCGCAATCAGTAACATATCAGGGCCAGGTAAAAGAAGAAGTGCAACAACGGCAGTCAGGTAGACAGGTAAAATGGTTAAGTCGATCATGAGGTTCAGCATTGATAAAAATGGAGGCGGATTTTATATCAATTACTGACGCCCTTCCAGATGCAATCAGTTGTACCAAGGCTAAAATTTCGAATTAAAAACCAACATCATAAAATTAGCCCAAATTATTAACTAAACAGATAACAATAATTAACTCGCGACCCACTCTATCTCTATCAATGTTGTCTCACCACACTTAAGGCGGCCAAGGAAAATATCACCTTGGTGCACTTCTCCGACGCCTTTCGGGGTGCCTGTCATCACAACATCGCCATCCAGCAAGGTCGTGTAAGAAGAGAGCTCTTCGAGGATAGTTTTCGGGGAATATAGCATCTGCTCAACGTGCCCTTTCTGAACACGAACACAGTTAATAAACAGCTCTAGATTCAAGTCTTCAAGATCCAAATCTGTTGTGGGTACAAAGCGGCTAAGAACGGCAGAACCGTCAAACGCTTTAGCGCGCTCCCAAGGCAAGCCTTTTGCTTTCAAGCTACTTTGCAACTCGCGCTTAGTCAGGTCTAACCCTAAACCTACCGCTGAGTATTGACCGTTTTCAACGATGAAACAGATTTCAGCTTCATAGTGTAGGGCTTCTTGATGAAAAGAAGAGAGAGAAGAAGTTACGCTAGTAGACGGCTTGTTGAACACCACCATAGCATCTGGGATCGCGTTGTTAAGCTCTTCGATATGATCGACATAGTTACGCCCAACACACAGCACTTTCGTCGGTGTCGCTGTTCGTTTCGAATTCATTAACTGTTCCTGATCTACAACGCTGCTCATAGTTTATCCCTGAACTATTTTTGGAATGCAGAGTTTACCTCATCACAAAGAGAGAATCTTCGACAAGCTGACTACTGATCTCCAAATTCTGATCTTTAGCTCAATTCGCTCATTGGGAAGTTTTTGTAAGGAGATCGCTGCATTAAGAAATGGCCATTCAAAACAGAAGTTCAAAACGAAAAAAGCCCTCTCCAACCAATAGGTTTGAGAGGGCTTAGCATGGTGTCTAGGACAGTATCCTAAAAGGTAAACCTAAGGAGTAAACACTATGCTAAATCAGTCTGCGACTTATAGGTAGTAACGACCACCGATAGTCCACTTATCATCAGTGTTACGACCGTTGTCGTCATTTAGGTCGAACTGGTAACCAGCGTAACCAACGAACTTAGGAGTGAAGTTGTATTCAGTTTGAAGAGCTAGTTCTTCACGAGCTGTTTCTTTTGAATCGCCTTTAATTACACGGCCTTCAACCATCTCGTAGTTGATGATAAAGTTTAGGCTGTTGTCTAGTGCGTAGGCTGCTAGTAGCTCATATGCGTCACTTTCAGCAAGAAGGCCAGTTAGCGTAGCATTAGCACCATCAAAAGTACCACTACCTGAAGTAGAGTTCATGTACTCGTTAGAAGCGTATACACCTGCTAGGTAAAGACCTTGACCGTAAGAGCCGTATGCAGCAGAGAATACGTGAGATGATGCTGTTTCAGTATTACCAGAAATCTTGATGTCACCAGTGTTGTAACCGTAACCAAGCTTAGCACCCATGATCTCGTAACCTAGGGTTACTTGAGTGCGGTCTTTCACCTCAGTGTTGAAACCAACAGTGTAAGATTCATCAGTCAGACCTGTTCCATCGCTGATAGTTGCGGTGTAGATGTCAGAAACAGTTTGCGTACCTTGCCAACCCAGGCCAATAGTAACTTTACCCGCTTCACCTAGTTCAAAACCATTGCGGTAAGAAACCATTTTGTCCGCACGGCCAGTACCAAGAGCACCGTGGTTGTCGTAGATGAAGTCGTTCGCGAATGCGATTGGCATATCCGCAACGCCCGCTACATCGTAGTAAGGAGCCCATTGAGTGCCCACTACTGCACGGCCAAAGTCGTCGTGAGTAACACCAACGTAACCTAGACGAGTTGTAAACGTCTCTTCACCACCTTCAAGGTAGTTAAGTGCCCATTCGCCTTTAGCGTCAGCAGTAAAGCCGTTACCCAATTCTTGAGTAGCGTTAAAGTTGATACGTGGTGAGTTAGCACCTACATCTGTATCGCCGTTCTCAGAACCGTTTAGGTTTACTGAAACGTGACCGCCAACTGAGAATGTTGTGCCGTCTTCGTTGTAAAGTTCTACTGCAACTGCCTGTGTACCAAATACTGCACCAGAAATTGCTAGCGCTAAAAGTTTCTTATTCATTTGTCATGTCCATTATGTAACTGGGTGAGTTATTCACTAACAACCTCGTGCTTACGGAGAAGTTGTTACCTGCATTTAACAAGTAGGCAAACCCTAATATACGAATGACAAGAAAGTTGCATTAAAATATATAAAATAAAAAAAATCGCACTATAAAAAACAAAAATACCTTTTAAAACAGTTGATTAACACGACGATTTCTGGGATCTCCTTTCATTCTTTGAGATAAATACTTTGATTATTTTTGATTTTATAATCACTAAAAAAGCATTAAAAATCTAAACCCAAGGTAACTCATCAGACCATCGAGAGGCTCGCCTTTGCCTTTGAAACATTTTGTAACACGTAGAGCTCAGCTGAAATATTTAGCTTTGTGAAACAAATCCCAATATGAGCTAGGAAAAATCGTTCAATAGAAAGTTTATTAGAGAAAAACAAAAAAAGGGCAACCAATCAGCGACTGGTTGCCCTTCATAACTCATCATTGAACTCTTATTTGAAGCAAACCTCAGCCCAACGAGCTAAACCTGCAGTTACTGAACCGAAGTAATTACCACTCACAATCGGTACATTCGGCACAGCTTGTTGTACGGCTTCACGAAGTATCGGTGAACGAGCGGAACCACCCGTCATGTAGATTACGTCTGGCTTTTTCTGGCCTTGTTGAATCGCTTCTTTAACCAACTCAATCATCTTAGACTTTGGTGTTTCAATCGCTTCAACCATCTGTTCGACTGAGATATCTACCTCGACCAGTTCAGAGGCAACATTAATCGCAGCACGATATTGAGGGGATTCTGCCAGCGCAATCTTGGCCTCTTCCGCTCTACGCACAATACCGTAACCCAAAGTGTCGTGATAAACCTTCATCAAACGTTCTAGCTTTTGAGGCTCTGACGCTTCTTTACGAAGTAATTTTAATGCCGCTAGGTTTTCTCTTGAATAGAAGTTCTTTTGAGCTTCAACATTATTAATCGCAATTGGGTTCCAGAATTGAGTCAGTGGCATATCAATACCCGAAATGCCTTTGCTGCCCATACCAAAAGGTGACATCAGTTGTTTGAATGCAAGATAGATATCGAGGTCATTCCCCCCTACCCTTTGCCCACTGTGTGCCAACAAGCTCTGGGTACGATCCGCTTTACCAGACCACGTTGGTCCCATTTCTAATAATGAGCAATCGGTGGTACCACCGCCAATATCAACAACCAATACTGTTTGGTTTTCAGTTAATGTGCTTTCGTAATCAAGGCCTGCGGCTACGGGCTCAAATTGAAAAGCGATATCAAGGAAACCGGCACGCTTAGCTGCGCGAGACAGTATGTCTTCAGCTTGTCTGTTCGCCTCTTCACCACCTCGACCGTGGAAGTTAATTGGTCGGCCGATAACAGCTTGCTTGATCTGCTCTTGAGTCGTGAGTTCGGCTTGATTCTTGATATTTGCCATCATGGCGCACACTAAATCTTCGAAAAAGCTCACCTGCACATCATGCAGTCCACTCGCGCCAAGGAAAGATTTAGGGGACTTAACATAATAAACATCGCGAGGGTCTTCTAAATATAAGTCCAACGCAGCCTGACCAAATGCCATGTCTTCTGGCACTAAGTCGATACTCTCTTCTCTGTTCAGCGCAATCGCACGTCGTAGTACTTGCTCACCGATCGCATCACTCGGCTTGATATTCAAGTGGCGGAATAGATGTTCAGAAACACTCTCACGAGTAGGCGCAAACACGGTTGAGGGAATATAGTGGTTGTTACCTTCTAGCGGTAACAGGCTTGGCTCTCCATTAACCATCGCCGCGACAGAACAGTTCGCTGTTCCATAATCAAATCCAATAAACATAATATCCCCCCACTCAATAAAAGGGGCGAGATGCTACATGAAAAGCCTAAAAATTACGAGGTCATTTCTAAATTTAACTGAGTAATTTCTTAGCTTAACGGCTCTTCAAGAAGAAACAAATATGCTACATTTCAGCCCAAATGAATCACAGGTTAGAGAAATGAAAACACCTTGCCGAGCGGCTTGTAAAAATAATGGCGGAATGTGTAGTGGCTGCTTTCGAACAATGGATGAAATTATAGGTTGGAAAGTCTTATCTGAAGAAGAGCAAACGTCGGTTATGGATAATCTTAGTGGCGCGAGTTCGACTCACCAATGTCCACAGTGTAATGAGCCAGCTCAATGCGATATCAGTGCGGGCAAAGAGACGTGTTGGTGTTTTGAGTTAGAAAAACGAGATACTAGCGATATTCCAAAGGCTGGAGTTTGTATGTGTCGTAAGTGCTTGTCTGCCCTGCCCGTTCAGTAGTTTAGAGCCCATTTAGTAAGTTACTGGATAGCAAGTTACTAGCCAGTTCAACATAGACAAAAAAAGCGAGAGGTTGTTTTCTCGCTTCAAAATACTGAGATTAAATTTCGACCTAATCGTTACCTGGTTAGTGTCTACTTCACTTTTGCAACCAGCGCAGGCTGAGAAAACTGGATACCATTCCAGCCATGAACCATAAAGTTACGAATATTTTGATGGTCGCTGTTCTCAGGAAAACCTAGCACGTCGTTACGATAAAATTGACCAAAACAAGCAAGTGTTTGCTCTGCTGATAGGCCTTGCTCTAAACCAAAAGCAAAAATCTTACACGAACCATTATTCTGCCCTGCAGCGTTCACTACCTCACCATTGCGAAATTCGCGCTCAGAAAAATCATAGTGAGCTTCGATCACTTGCATTGTATCTTCAAATTGCACGGCCTCTGGGGTTTCAGCCAGAGTATTCAATAAGGTTTCCAGTTCCATTTACTATTTCTCCATCAAGTATATATCTGTCAGCAGTGTATCTTGTTTTACGACAAGAGTAAGCCGTTGTTTACTTGAGATAGCGATTCACTTTTTTGTTGTACGCTGCTAATTACTTCAATGAAACTAATGACATAGTTTTATCAGGGCGTTATATTATTTTATCAAACGATTAACATTGTTCAGTAACGAATATGCATAAAGATAAAAACTTAGAACTGTTCAGATACCTAAAGCCAGGTACAAAAACAGCAGGTGTATTGGAATTTGGCCCAGACGACTCAATCCAGATCAGTACACTTTATATCGGACACAAAGAAGATCAGTACCTCATCCTAGAGCTTACGCAAAAAGCGACAGAAGCACTGACGCTGAGAAAGCTCACAAACGTTGATATTATTGTTCGTGCGATTACCGACACCGAACTTGGGCACATTGTCGCGTTCAAAACCAATGTACTGGCTCATATCACCTCTCCAGCACATCTAATCTTCCTTCGCCCACCCTCAAACTTTGCAACCAAGCCTATTCGTGAACACGAAAGGTATAAAGTACGTCTCAGCTGTGAAGTCACTTTTGATACCTTGTCGCTGGATGCCACACTAGTCGACTTTTCAGCGTCAGGGTGCGGTATCTATCTTACCCAGCAATCAGATATTGATGTCGGCTGGAAGATAAAAGTTAATTCTGACTTAAATGAGTACTTAGATGACGATCTTGTCTACAAGGTGGTAAGTAAGAAAAGGCAAAGACAAGGCTGGCTGCTAGGTATCCAATTCCCTGAACACCTAGATATGAGTGATGAGTTGAAAACGCTGCTATTGGAACAAGCCTTTGTCGCTGGCTCGATATAAAGGCAGAAAATTAGTTACTTCTCTTCAACAGACTCCATTAAAGAGCACTAAGTTAAAGCCTAGTGCTCTGTGTCATTCCAGTATGAGTTTTTGAAATGAACAAACGCTTGGTGGAGCGACTCTTCTTTAATCGGCTTTACAATTACGTAATTCGCCCCTGCGGCCATAAAGCTGTCTCTAGTTGACTCTTGAGCATCAGCGGTACACGCATAAATAGGGGCTGACACACCAATCTCACCTCTTAGCTGCTGAGTGGTTTCAACACCACCGAGATTAGGGAGTTGGTTATCCATCAAGATCAAGTCATAGGTAATCGTCTTAGCCATCTCAATCGCTTCTAAGCCATCTTTTACCCAGGTGACGACCATGCCATATTTCTTACAGAAAGCCTGAGCAATAAAGGCGTTGGTGTGATTGTCTTCCACCAGCAACACATTCAAAGGTCGACTAAACAACGCCTCTGGCTCAACCTCAGCTTGTTGCTTAGCATCGACTAATAGCGGCTTGGCGTGTACGACTACAGGAATTTCTATCGTGAACTCTGAGCCTTGACCTATCACGCTGCGGACTTGAATGTCCCCTTCCAGCATATCGACCAGATTTTTTACAATTGTAAGTCCTAAACCAGTGCCACCATATTCACGAGTGGTGGTCTCTTCGGCTTGAACAAAGGGTTCAAAAACAGCATCAATTTTGCTTTCATCAATACCAATGCCAGAATCTTTCACTCGAACGATCAAGCTGGCGTGATCGGAGTTAAAGATACTCTCGAGCTCAAAGCTGACGGAGATACCGCCTTGATGAGTGAATTTAAAAGCATTACTCAACAGATTAAACATGATCTGATTGAGGCGTACTTGGTCGGTATTGATTTCAATGTCATCAACCAAGTGATTCACAATGGTAAATTCGACGGATTTATCTTCACACAGCGGTCGATAGATGCTGTCTAAGGTATTAACTAACTCTCCTAAACGGAAGTCTTTCTTTTGAATATTAAACTGCCCTTGCTCAATCTTTGAGAAGTCCAAGATATCGTTAAGTACCGCCAGTAAATGTTCCGCACTATTACACAGTACATCCACCTGCTCGCGATTATCTTCATTGTGCATAGAGCGCTTGAGCAGCTGAGACACACCGAGAATACCGTTGAGCGGCGTGCGAATCTCATGACTCATCTTAGCTAAGAAGTCTGCTCGCACATTCGCAAGATGCTCAGCTTCTTCTCTTGCTCGATCAGCCTGTCTTTCCGCCTCGATTAGCTTAGTAATATCTTGCCCTTGTACCACCACTCCTGTGATGCCGTGTTCCACGCGAATAGCAGACATGTTCCAACGAAACACCTTTTCACCAATGGGTACGTTAATACCCGTCAGTTTAGAACCCTGAACCACCATTTGAATATTAGGCAGCATTCGCTGCTCAAACTCTTGGGCAATTGGACCATAATTGTCATCAGCATCGAACAACGCCATGCGAGCGGCGGGGTTCATCTGAATCAAATCGCCTTTTTCAGACCAAACTAAGATAGGCGAATGAGCAAAGTTAAAGAGATCTTGGAATTTTTGATTCTGTTCAGATAAGCGCTCAAAGGTGTCTTCAAGAGTACAACCAATATGATGAAATTCGAAAATGTTAGAGCCATCGAACTTGTTGTACTTTTCGCTAGCACTTGCCGAACGAGTAAAGTCCATTAGCTTATCAAGCTCGGCTGAGACTCTCTTTTGAATCCAAGTTCGAGCAAAAAAAGACATCAATATGATCACCACAATCACCACGATGATCGCACGCTGATAATTCTCTTCTAACGCAATGAAATTATTATTTTTTTGAACAGCTCGAATGATTAAAGGAGTTTCAACAGCATTAATCTTAATGGTTGCGATGGTAACGAAATGACGCGGCAACTGTTCGTACATTTGGTAATTGAGGATGTCAGTAATGGTGTAGCTTTCATCACCACTGAATGTCGATGTCACCGGTGTACCGTGCGCTTCAATCACGATATTTTCGCTATTACTGCCCTGTTGGATTGACTCAGCCAAAGAGAAGTTGTTGTCAAGCACAATGGCGATATAGAGTTGACCAAGGACTTCCCCAGTAGCGTTATCAACAATAGGGGTACGGCGAGCCAACAAGTGACGCTTACCTATATCTGTCCTCAGTTTAATAAAATGCCAATTACTACTGAACGAAACCTCATCAGAAATATGCTTTAAGTTGGACTCATCCAAACCATAAAATTGACTGTTGCCGTCTTCCCAAGCCAAACCATCGTGGGTTGAGACAAAGCGTAAATCTGGTGCATGATCCGGTTCACGTTGGTCAACACCAAAGAAAAAGTAGCTCAGAGTCTCGTCATTACCCGTATCAAAGTACTCTCTGAGAGTTTCACTGTGTGAGCTACTGTCTTGATGGATTTGCAGCACCGACAAACGATAATCAAACATGTTTTGGATCAGGCTTGAGGTTTGCTGTACCGTTCGATTCGTCTCTTGCTGTACGATATTACTGCTGGTTTCATAATTATGAATAAGCACGCCAAGTGCCATCACGCCTATCACCAAAATAACGATACGCGTAATGAGTCTAGCTAAAGTGTTTCTAGGTGTACTGGCGTAACTTTTCTTCATTAGTGACCTGAGTACCTAAATGCTCGCTGTTTAAGTTCTGAAATACGTTCTGGGGAATCTTCCTTGGTGACAATTTCAAATTCACCAGAGTAAACGGTAGGCACTTCCAAACCGGCTAGATCCCACTTGATCGCCTCTGCCATTGCAATGCCTGTATCGTCGTTCATACGCATGACAGTAACATCTAGGTCGCCCCTTGCAATGGCTTCAAGTTCAGCAGAGCCGCCTCCCCAACCATTCACTAAGATGTCTTGGCCCGATTCACGAATCGCTTCCATTGCACCGAGAGCGACATCCGTTGAACATGCATAGATAAAGTCTAGATCCTTATCGTTCTCTATGCTGATTTTAGCCGCTTGGTAGCCACTGTCTTTGTTTGATTTTGTGTAAAACGAAGACTTAAGGGTAAAGTTGGTAACCGTATTCACTTCATGGATAAAAGTATCTCCACGCGCATCACTGATATAGCCTTGTGAATAATACAAAACAGAATACTTACTGTCTGGCGGACTTACTTGTTTAAAATAGTCCGCCAGTTTTAAGCTGCCTGTCGCATGGTCAAAACCCACATACATAAATGGCTGTCTATCTGCCCAAGCTCGCACTGGCGTCGTGATATTTTGAAGAATCAGTTTGGTGTCTGTAGAGGTCAACACGTGCTCGATAAACTTGCGGTGGCGCGTGGTATCTAGCGTGAAAATCAAATAATCCGTCTTGTTTTCAATCGCTTCTTGCAACGAAATACTCTGCTGCGCGAGATCGGCATTAATACGGGTAAATACTTGATTTATTTGGTAGCGGATCTTCAGCCTATCGAGACGCTTCTCAAAAGCTTGAATATTACGAACCCAGTAATCCGAGATCTGTTGGCCCGGATACACCACGGAAATCGTAATTGGTTCGTCTTGGATTCTTCTCAGTGGCACAGGGTGATTTTGTACAGCCTCGACCATTTTATCGGTCAATGCTCTTTGTTCTGGAAAAGTGGAAAGATAATCTTGGTATTCCCAGTACCTATTGAGGACATGAGTACCATGGGAAAGAGCGGACGCAGAAAATACGGCAAGTCCAAACAACATCAGTAAACGTTTCATATTTTTCTCGTTTTATATGAGCTACTTTGGCTCATTTTTTAACCTAGCATGACACCATCTCTTTGTATGGCTAATGGATATTATGTAGGACAACGATGATAAATGATAGCGTCTAACACTAATTAGAACGACATTCTAAATGAGCAATATGTTAATTTGGAATGGAGATTAAGAACAACGAGTTAAATTATGATTTCAGCCCATTCACGGTAAGAGTAATTACCATTTAAATTCATAAGCTTAGCTAGAGCCGATATAGCTCCTTACACTATTAAGATTTAATCAATAACAAACATTTTAGCTATGAATTATGAGACTTCGATATATTGAATTTTGTCTTTTTGCCACTCAATAATCAGTTTGAGTGATACCAGTTTTTCTTTGCGGGATTTGGGCAACTGCTTGATCGCGTATTCGGTTTTCAACGCCTCACTTTTTGAGCCAACACCAAAGCTCCAAACCAGCTTAAGTGGGCCTTTACCTTTTAAAGCTTTGGCGCCTTTACCGGTTTGATGTTGTTCAAATCGACGTTCTAGATTGTTCGTCACGCCACAATAAAGGGCATTGTGACGATTGCGGATCAAGTACACGACCCAATCCGCATTTTTATCAGCATCTGACATTTAAAGCAGTGATTCAACCAGAGCCTTAAGCTCTGCCACTTCTGCTCGTAGGCTTGCAACTTCAGACTCAAGCTCTTCAAACTTTTCACTCGTTGCAGAGGGGGCAGCCGCGCTTACTGATGCCATCGCAAACGCTTCAACGTCCACTTCACCGCTCAACAAATGCTGGTAGCGTGATTCACGTTTACCCGCTTCGCGTGGCAGCTTCACAACCAAGGCACCTGCTTCTCTTGCAGCGAGTTTGTCTAATGTTGCTTCTACTTCTTTCACATCACTAAAGTTTGCAAGGCGACCCGTTCGAGTACGAAGTTCACCGGGTGTTTGCGCACCGCGCAGTAACATACAGCAGATGATTGCACGCTCTTGCTCTGTAAATTGCAGATCGCCGAACTCAGTGTTGCAGAAACGATGCTGATACTTATTAACACGGCTATTGAAGCTGCTCTCATCACTCACCATGCGACGTCCGATTAAACCATCAACTGCATCTAAAACATCTGACTCAGAAAGAGAGAGAACAGGTTCACGGTTACTCTTTTGATTGCATGCCGTGGTTAAACTGTTCAGTGTCAGTGGGTAATGATCGGGAGTAGTGACTTCTTTCTCGATCAAACAACCGATAATTCTCGCTTCAATTGGGGAAAGTACTGTGTTCATCGTTTTTCCTTTTTATTATTTTGATAATTCCATCTCAACACCTAACAATGCAGTAACTAGTGTTCAGACAAAATTGGTACTCGTTTCTTTCTGCCCTGTTCATCAATCATTATGATCTTAGAACGGTTTAGCTCTATTTCCACGACTTCCAAATAAGTACGCTCTTGTACATACGCATCACGAAGCTTGTTTTGTTCTGCTGAAGATTCAGTGACATTGTCGTCCAATTCTTCGTTTTCCAATTGTTGTTGATTCATTTCATATTTCGTATCAATGCAGTATCTACATGGGATACTAACTTGAACGGTAAGATAAAAACAATCACACATCAGCGAGAGTGACGAATAATTAAACAACCTTACTTTTGCTTTGATCTAAAGACTGTTACATCATCAATTGATGTGCTTTAATCAGAAGCAGACAACGTATTTGACGAATAGGAAAAGGAATCTATGAGCAGCGTATTTGAAATTGTTAACCAAGCACGACGTAAGAACAAACTTAAGCGTGAACTTTTAGACAACGAAAAGAAAGTTCGTGACAACCGCAAGCGTGTTGACCTTCTTGATAACCTACTTGATTACATCAAGCCAGAGATGACTCACGACGAGATCCTAGGCATTATCAAGAATATGAAAGCTGACTACGAAGACCGTGTTGATGACCACATCATCAAGAGCGCAGAGATTTCTAAAGCTCGCCGTGACATCAGCCGCCGCATTCGTGAACTAACAGAAGAAGACAAGCAAACGCAAGGTAAGAAGTAATCTAACCTCGCTGATTAACTTGTAATAATGTTAGTAACCCACTCTTTATAGTGGGTTTTTTTGTACATAAATTCCAGTGTCTATACTTAAGCTTACGTATTTACTGATTCAAATATTACTAGCAAAGCCAACGTAAGTAATGGAGCCACCTTATGTACTCAAGCATCCTGATTACCTTAGCGCTATCAACGACTCAACCCTACCCAGAAGAATTTGAAAGGCTGTATACCGAAGAGACTGAAATCACCTACGAGGATCTCGTGGTGGATGTTCATGGCTACAAGGTACCGACTCGCTCGGCATTTCGTGGCTGGATGCTTCTAAATCACGCAGAAGACCAAGTAAGAGAGATCGGACAACAGCTCAAAGATGCGGGAATCACACAAAGCATGCCTTTACATCTGGTGTTGTTGCAAGGAACAGACTGGGCAATGAGTAACACCACCTTGTTTACCCTCCCCAACAAAAAACATGTACCCAACATGATCAACACCTTGAAGTACATTCAAGAATACATCGAGCCTGAAATCGGTGTGGTTATTCCTGTTTCTGGTGAACGTTCAAAACTCTACAATCAACAAGCTGGCGGTGCCCTGCAAAGTAAACACTTAGAGTTCTGCGCCTTAGATCTTGTCCCAGCCAACGGTATTTCTCGAGCAGATTTGCACGTTAAACTCAAAAAAATTCACGCTGAATACGGGCAGAAGAATAACGTAGGGTTAGGCTTGTACGCCGGCGTTCGATTCCATATCGACACTTGCGGCTTCAGAAACTGGTAACTTAAAAAGACACCAAAAAGTCAAATAGACACATCAATTTACCATGTCTTTTTGACACTGTCCATATCTGGATTTTTATTAAACCATTGATATTTAATTAAAGTTAAATATGGAACGCTAATTGCTATTACTAAGTATCAAAAGAAAATAATAGCAATTAGGAATTCAATATGAAGACGATGACTCAACGCTTTCAAACTCTGCTTTCTGTTTCAAACTTCAGTCTAGCTATCACAACCTTGCTTATGCTTCTCAGTATTATAGTTGCTTATCCAATGGCCAATCACTTCTCACTGCCGATTCAAATTGTCGCCCACATCAGCACCATCTTAGTCGCAGCCTTGTTGAAAATCAGTTATGTAGGTCGCTGTCTTGCACAATACAACCTTGGCTTAGAAGTCCGCTAGACGATATCAAGACTACTGAAAAGATCGTACAACTGGTGAGATTTATAAGGTTTGGGCAAGTAGGCGTTCATGCCCGCTTCAAAACAATCTTTAATGTCTTCTTCCAGGACACTAGCGGTCAAAGCAATAATGGGTAATGGCGCAGCTTGTTGAGTGGTTTCCCACTGTCGAATCGCACGAGTCGCCGTTATACCATCCATAACAGGCATCATGCAGTCCATTAAGATGGCATCAAACTGAGCACCTTGAGTGATGACGTCCACCGCTTCTTGGCCATTACTGGCAATCAAATACTCATAACCCGCTTGCTCAAGGAAGAAGCTCGCTATTTTTTGATTCATCAGATTGTCTTCAACGATCAAAATGCGTCGATTCAGAGAGCGAACCTCTTCATCTTTTGGTTCCACCGCTGATGCTTGCTCTTCACCGACATCAAGCGATTGTAAGCTGTTTAAGAATCGTCGGCCCAAGAATGGCAAGGTATGAGTCGAGTGGACCGTTTCTGTGATTAGGTTGGTTTTGAATAGGTGATGCTGACACACGATGACGCGGGCAAGAGGATATATCGCCTTCAACGTCGCAAGATCTTTCTCCATCGAGTGATGCAAGGTATGACAATAAAGTATCAAGTCGCTTTCTTTTACACTTTCACTAAGGGCAGCAATGGATGACACCACATTGGCTCGAACATTCAAACGCTCACACTCTTTAACAAGCTGATCAAGGTAATTGAAAGAGTTCGAGATGATCGTCGCTCGGCTCAGGTTATCGAAAGTTTGAACAGGCGCTTCTACAACATCGACATACAAACAAAACGTGAATGTAGAGCCCTCTCCTTTCACTGAACGTGCGGTAATGTAGCCCCCCATCAAATCAACAAGCTGTCGACAAATCGCAAGCCCTAGCCCCGTACCACCAAATTGGCGGGTAATGCTGCCATCTTCTTGAGTGAAAGGTTCAAATATGGATTCTAACTTCTCTGGTTCAATCCCAATCCCGGTATCAGACACGCTGCATTCAAGCTTACCCCTGCCCATAGACATAGGGGTATAAGCAATGTCCGTGGTAATTGTGCCCTTGGACGTAAACTTAATGGCATTCGAAAGCAGATTGGTCAGCACCTGTCTCACGCGGTACTCATCGAAAAACAGTTGTTGCGGCGTTTGATAGTCGATATTGATGTCGAGCTCGATATCCTTACTTATCGCTTTCGACAGAATCACACTTACAGAGTCATAGACCGCCTCTCGTAAATCAGCATTGTGTGGTGACAACATCAAGTTACCCGACTCGATTTTAGATAGGTCGAGGATGTCATTAAGTAGGACTAGCAAAGAGTGAGAAGACGATTCAATATCCCCTAATACTTCTTGCTGATTTGCGCTAAGTTGACTTTGAGATAAGATCTCAGCCATGCCAATAATACCGTTAAGTGGCGTGCGTATTTCATGTGACATATTGGCTAAAAATGCGCTTTTGGCTTTATTGGCCGAAATCGCGTCTTCTTTTGCTGTTATCAACTCTTTATTGTGAAAGTAGTTACGCTCCATCACTCGATTTAGAGTTTCAGTGAACTCGGTGAGTTCATCGTTCCCTTGAATCTGAATCACCTTAGGTTCACCGTAGCTATCTGCGCATTCAGATACCCCTCTTAGGATAATCGATAAGTTTCGATTTAAGCGAAGAGACGTTGCTACACCGAGCCACAACAACACACCTGAAATGGCAAGAATAAGCAAAGTCATGATCAGGGTTTGCTTTTTTTGTAGCGCTATATTGTTGGTCAGATCAAACTGTAATTGCTTGGTATAAGCACCCACTGCCTTTGAAATCGCCAACTTCTTTCGTTCTAAACCTTCCACATGTTCATATATTTCAGGTGAAGAGAAGTCACCTTTGAGGATTCGATCGGTAAATCGGTTTTGAAATTCATCTTTAGAAAACGTATTTAGTAGCTTTCTAATTTCAGGCGAGCGACTACCTGATCGGAAAAACGTATCTAATAATTGCAGCTGCCTTTCTAAAGCACCAACATAACTCAATAAATATTGATCAATCAGCTCCGGAGAGCGATACAAACGGTAACTCAGCCACGCTTCTCGCTGAGTCCAGAACACATAATGAGTAAGATTGATAAACATCGCGTTAGCTTGACTGACTTTTTCATCCACAATGTTAATACGATATTCAGATAGCTCCATTAACACGCCTTTTAACAAGTCGAAGGCACGCTCTGTCAGTTGCGTGTTGTTATCAGTAACCTGTGACGCGTCCCTGTTAATACTGGAGGTTACACGGGCGAGTCTCTCTAATACGCTCTTAAGCTCAACCAGCTTTGGTTCAACAGTCCAATTACTGTCGAACTGTTGAAGCTGTTTCTCGTATTGAGCTAGCCTAGTCAAATCAGTTTTCAGTTTTAAAAGCAGCAGACCTTTCTCTGAAGAGTCATTAGACAGAACCAACCATCGATAAGCATCACTTGAAATCGTATTAAAAGATTGAAGCGCTTCAACCTTAATACGGGTTGTTTCAAGGTGATTCATCTTCTTTTCGTTCTTAAGCACTTCATTCACTGTAAACCCAAACATAATGAGTACAGAAACCGTAGAAAGAAAAATAAGACGCCATCTAATTGACATATTTATCATTTTTATAACTACTCCCTTCCCGAAAGTAATTTACCTAGCCCAGATTAAGGATAGGACATTAACAGGGGGTTATTGATCAAATTGGATATGAACAAACGTTACTCTGAGCCCAGAACGAAAAATTAGAACCAACTGATATCCAGAACGGAGCTTTAAAGCGGAGGAGTCTGCTTTACTAAGTGAGATTGAGACAAGCCGATTTTAGACAAGTGAACGTTACGTGAGAGAGGTCTACTCGAGGAGGTTTCTACAAATGAGATGTAAGCAAGCGAGGTTTTAGTGAGCAAAATGTAAACAAAAGACGTTTTCTCCAGTTATTATCACCGGCATAACAAGTACACATCCACATTCTGCGGCTCAACTAGACTGTGAATAATGACTCTGCGTGCTAACAAAGTGGATAGTTAGGTTAAAATTGTGACATCCAATCGTTTGCGTGATGCACTTTTCACACTCAAGCTAGGCTTATTCAAAGGTCGAACATCAATACTCGTTAATTCCCTTATTTATCGTTTACTGTTTACGTGTAACTTGAGTTAACGATCACACCTTTAATGTTCAATATAACCTGTATTACATATTATCCTTTGAATTGAGTATTTTTTGACGAAAAATAAGTGCTACAGATTGTTAAAGTCAATAGTCTTTATCTACGTTCAAATCTTGATTTTTGGCTAATACAAAGTCAATTTACAGATATTTTGTCTGCATTTATTTTTCCTAGCAGAATAACCAGTCGTACCTTACAATCCTGCCACATAAAAATTACAAGTTACACACAACGCATTCAAGCAGAATTAAGTGGCACTAAAGACCACCGCTTGATAGCTCAACCCCCTATGCTGATTGGCTTCCCTACAACCGCCATGACTGCAGAAACTTAACGTGAAAGGTCCCGAGTAAAGATGAGTCCCGAAAAGCACCTCCTAGACTGGCAAACTAGTCAAACTATTGCTGAATCCATCGCTCCAACTTTAGGTCAGTTATACCGCCAAAAAGGCGTAGAAGTTATCCTCTTCGGTAAGACCTTAGTTAACGCAACTACTATCGACATCATCAAAGCTCACCGCATCGCAAAACGTTACACTGGCTCACCGCTAACCGCGGAACAAACTCAACCAATTATCCAGCATCTACTATCAATGCGCTTGTCTCCATGCCGCGTTGATGTTGGTCGTCTTGCGCATTCATTCTGGCAAGATCGCGAAGACACACATGGGTTGGATGATTTCCTACAAACTGCACTTATCGAATCGCTTGAAGGCGATGCAATGACAGAACCTCGTGACGTTGTATTGTACGGTTTTGGTCGTATTGGCCGACTGCTAACTCGTCTGTTGATCGAGAAAAGTGGCCCGGGGTACCCACTGCGTTTACGTGCAATCGTTGTACGCGGCGGCAAAGATGGCGACCTAGAAAAACGTGCAAGCCTGCTTCGTCGTGACTCTGTACACGGCCAATTCAACGGCAGCATTGTTGTAGACCAAGAACGCAAAGCGATCATCGTTAACGGTAACTTCATCCAAGTTATCTACGCAAACAAACCAGAAGAAGTGGATTACACGGCTTACGGTGTTGAAAATGCACTTGTGGTTGATAACACAGGCGTATGGCGTGACGCGGAAGGCCTGAGCCAACACGTTGCGTGTAACGGTGCGAAGAAAGTGCTACTGACTGCACCTGGTAAAGGCGACATCAAGAACGTGGTATTTGGTGTGAATGAAAATGTTATTCAGCCAGAAGACACCATCATCTCTGCAGCAAGCTGTACTACTAACGCAATCACGCCAGTATTGAAAGCGGTTCACGACAAGTTTGGCGTGCTGTCTGGTCACATCGAAACGGTGCACTCATTTACCAATGATCAAAACCTAATCGATAACTTCCACTCGGGTGATCGTCGTGGTCGTGCTGCATCATTGAACATGGTACTGACATCGACTGGCGCTGCTAAAGCAGTATCAAAAGCGATGCCGGAAATGGAAGGTAAGCTAACAGGTAATGCGATTCGCGTTCCTACGCCAAACGTTTCAATGGCAGTTGCGAACCTAAACCTTGAGAAAGGCACAAACAAAGAAGAGTTGAACGAGTACCTGCGTGAAATGGCGCTGTCTTCTGCTTTGTCTGCACAAATTGATTACACAGACTCGACTGAGATTGTATCTACCGACTTGGTTGGCTCTCGTCACCCAGGTGTGGTTGACGGTGTGGCGACTATCGCACAAGACAACCGTGCCGTGCTGTACATTTGGTACGATAACGAGTTTGGCTACAGCTGCCAAGTTGTTCACTGTATGGAACAGATGATGGGTGTACGCTACAAGACATACCCAGAAGTTTAATTAACTTCGCTCTTGTAGATACGTCCATCGCAACAAGCTCCACAACATAATAACTATATCTGCGAAGTCTGTATGGACTTCGCAACCCCTTTTGTTTTACTCCCCCGTATAAACAAGAGGGTTGCCACTTAGATCTGCTCTCTCTAACTGATCTAGGTGGCCTTTTTACATCTAGCGCCCTAACTTTTATCGCTATAATAAGATCTTGTCTTCATCACTCTTGCACAGCTTTACGTCTGTTATAACTCAACCTCAACATCTGACTGAATCGAGCTTGAACATGCAAGCACGTAGCCCTGTTCAATCTGCTCTGGCGTCAATGTTTCTTGGCTGCTTGATTCCACAGATCCTTTGGTCACTTTGCATTTACACGAACCACAAATCCCACTACGACAAGCGATAATAATTGGAACGCCTGCTTTTTCTAATGAATCCGCCAATGGTGTGCCAGTTTCCGCTTCAACTTCAGCGCCGAACGCAGGCACAAATACCTTAACAGCACTATTCGTATCGTCAGCAATTTCGGCGTTTGACGCTTCTGATTGAGCATCCTGAGTAGCAGGAGTAAAGCTTTCTTGATAGAAGTTATCCATGTTGAACTCAAGCTCTTTCAGATAACTCTCAATATCTTGCATGAAGCCGACAGGCCCACACAGGTAAACCGTTCTATCTAAGATATCTGGGCTCAGTTTCACCAACCAGTTTTTATCTAAACGACCTTGAGGGGCGGTTGTTCCTTCGTTGTCTTTTAACAGCAGTTTTAAGTTGAAATTCGCATGTGATTCATCGAGCTGATGAAGTTCTTGAAAGTAGATAGTCTCAAGCTTGTTGCGTGCCATGTGGACGAAATCAATCTCAATGTCACTGTCTTGAGACAGCCAATATTTTACCATCGCCATTACGGGTGTAATGCCACAGCCCGCACTCACTAGCGTTACTTTCTTTGTTGCCGTTGGCATGCAATCAATACAGTTAAACGAGCCTGCCGGCTTCAACACAGAAACCTCGTCACCTTCATCAAGCTCATCAACAATAAAGTTCGAAACCAAGCCACCTTCCACACGCTTGACCGTCAACTTCAGGCGGTTATCTTCGGGGCAAGAAGCCACGGAATAAGCACGGTAATCCGTTTTCGTCGGCATATCTAAACCCAAGGTGATGAACTGACCGGGCTTAAAATTGAAATGTAAATCTTGTGGAATACTGCCAAGCTCAAAGCTGACCGTATCTGGCGTCTCGTGCCATTTCTTTAAACACACTAAATTGATTGAATCGCTATCCGACCATGCATACATAGTTCACACACCTCACTGATACTAAAGAATTAAATCTAAAAAGCCCCGCCGCTGCACGTTCCTAGAGAACAGCAACAACGGGGCTTGGGAGTGGGCTTAGATTAAGCCGCTAAGATTGTTTTAAGATCTTGCTCTGGCGTTGAGATAGAACGCATATCGAACTCGTCTTGAATAATCTTTAGTAGGTTTTCAGTTAGGAATGCAGGCGCTGTTGGGCCTGTGTAGATACCTTTCACACCCAGTGCGAACAGAGTAAGCAGGATAACGATCGCTTTTTGCTCGAACCAAGAAAGAACAAGTGTTAGTGGTAGTTCGTTGATGCCACAATCAAACTCTTGAGACAGCGCAAGAGCAAGCTGAATCGCTGAGTATGCATCGTTACATTGGCCAACATCGAGCAGACGTGGAATACCGTTAATGTCGCCGAATTGGTTTTTGTTGAAACGGAATTTACCACATGCCAATGTCAGGATTACTGAATCTTCTGGCGCTTGAGCTGTGAAATCTGTGTAGTAGCTACGTTCAGATTTGTCGCCGTCACAACCACCCACTAGGAAGAAGTGTTTGATGTTGCCTTCTTTCACTTGTTCAACAACCGCAGGCGCTGCTTCCATCAAGGCGTTACGACCAAAACCGACAGTGATCATTTGCTCGATCTCGTCATGCTTAAAGCCTTCTTGCGCAAGAGCACAATCGATCACTGCACTGAAATCGTCACCTTCAAGGTGAGCAACACCCGGCCAGCCTACGATGCTACGCGTAAATAGGCGGTCAGCGTACGAGCCCACATCTGGGTTAAGCAGACAGTTAGATGTCATTACGATCGCACCTGGGAAGTTCGCAAATTCTTTTTGCTGGTTCTGCCAAGCGCTGCCGTAGTTACCCGCAAGGTGTGGGTACTTGTTTAGTTCAGGGTAGCCGTGTGCAGGTAGCATCTCACCGTTGGTGTAAACGTTAATGCCCTTGCCTTCCGTTTGTTGAAGGATCTTTTCTAGATCATGCAGGTCGTGACCAGAAACAAGGATACAGTGACCTCGCTTCGTCTTCACATTCACGGTTGTTGGTTGAGGGTGACCGAAGGTATCTGTCTCGCCTTTATCCAACATTTCCATGACCTTGTAGTTCATTAAGCCGATCTGCATAGACGTATCTAACAGTTGTTTTAGGTCTGATGGATCTGTACCTAGGAACGCCATGATTTCATGGTATTCAGCGAAAATAGCATTATCAGTTTGACCAAGAACACGTGCGTGCTCCATGTAAGCTGCTGCACCTTTTAGACCGTATAGGCAAAGAAGGCGAAGACCAATCACATCTTCGTGTTGAGAGTCGTGACCACGGTTTACCGCCGCTTGAGGGGCAAGCGCCAATAGCTCTGAAGAGTCCGTTGGAAGGTCGAATTGAGCAGCAGCAGAAAGCGCTGGGATCTCAAAACCAATCAATGTCGCTGCCGCGCGAACCTGTTGCTCTAAACGCTGCTTGAATTCATGGGACTGTTGTGCGAATTCGATGATACGAGCAGGGTCGAAGTTAACGTTGGTTAGTGTTGCGAAAAACGCTTTTGGCGCCCACTCGTCGATTTCAGTATCAATAACATCACACGCACGGCCCAAATTGGCCCAAAAAGAAACACCTTGAAGAGAATGCACCAACACGTCTTGAAGGTCGGATACTTCCGAAGTTTTACCACACATACCTTGTGCGAAAGAACAGCCTTTTACGGTTGGGGTTTGAATTGTTTGTTCACATTGAATACAGAACATATAAGGGCTCCAGTAATTTTTATTAACTGTAAGTACTTTGCTTACAGTGACTTATTCCAACCCCTATAGAGCATCAAGCGTGCCAACTTTTAACATATTGATTTTATTAAACTTAGTTTTATTCCATGTTTTTAGTGCGTGATTATGACTACATATAAACTCCCTAACAGCACACATCCGTGTCATAGTGACTCTCAGAGATTTATTAACGGCGTTCATGTTTCGTTCAGAATAGAAGCGATAAAGTAACAACATAGAAAAAGAGGAATGAATATGAAAAATATATTAGTTACGATTGTTGCATTGTTTACTGGCCTTTTGGCGTTATTCACAAGCTTGATCCTTGCTATTCCTTTAGCTATTGCAGCTTTAATTACTGGCAAGCGCATTCAGAATCAAATGAAGAAACAAGGTTTCGCAGCTCATATGAACACTCGTCAGTCATCAACCAATGATGCCGGTGTTATTGAAGGTGAATACGAAGACCTTTCAAGCAAAAAGTAACCTAAACTTTAGTTTCAGACATAGTGAAAGCACAACAGAGACAAGATTACATAATGCAAAGAAAGCCCCTCCTAGCACTGCTGGCCTTAACGACTTTAAGTCTCGTTGGTTGTTCCAACGAGACACCGATACCCGCTTACGAAACATCTCCAGACTTGCCTAGCTATCAGCAAGACAGCTTTGATGCCTACGTCAATGACACACAAGATTGGTTATTGAAAAACCGCGTGTTCATGACGGAAGACAAGCAACTCGAGATCCAACTCAATTCACCAACCGAGTATCAACCAACCTCGCCAAACGGCAAGGCGGTATTATTGGTTCATGGATTAGGCGACTCACCTTACTCATTTAAAGACATCGCTACCCATTTGGCAGAGCAAGGTTACTTAGTGAGAACCGTATTACTTCCGGGTCACGGCAGTCGCGTGGGTGATTTAATGCAGCCGAGCCTAGAAGATTGGCAAGGTGTGGTGGCTCATCATACGAAGTTACTTGAGCAAGAGTATGATTCTGTTTGGCTAGGCGGCTATTCAACCGGCGCGAACCTCGTGACTTCACAGGCGATGAACGATCCAAAGATCTCTGGGTTACTGCTGTTCTCACCTGCGTTTCAACCGAGCTCGTCTGCCGTTCAATACGCGGGACTAGCAAGCTACTTTGTCACTTGGGCGGATCAAGATCCTGAAGACAATGTGTTGCGTTACAACTCGTTGCCAATGAATGGTGCATCGGTTTACTACGAGACATCAGAAGTCGTACGTGGTGACTTACAAGATAAACACTTCGATAAACCAGTTTTTATTATGATGAGTGAAGGCGACAGCGTGATTGACACCAACTACGTTCAGCAAGCCTTTACTGAATCTATGCCGAATCCAAACAATGTGTTGGTTTGGCAAGGAGAGACGACTCTCGAGGATCCTCGCGCTGTTCAGTACAGCATGAAGATCCCAGAGCAACGCATCTCGAACGGCTCTCACATGGGCTTACTGTTCTCACCAAACAACCCTTATTACGGAATCAATGGTAGCGAGAAGATTTGCTCCAATGGTCAGGCAGAAGGGTTTGAAGAACAATGCAATGCAACCAGTGAGGTTTGGTACTCAGCTTGGGGCTATCGTGAAGAAGGGAAGAACCATGCGCGTTTGACCTACAACCCCTACTTCTCAGACTCGATGGCGAAGCTAGATGCCGTACTGAACTCTGAAGGCTAATAAGCTCAAGTCTTCCAAAAGCTAATCCAGAGAAATCAAAAAGGCTCACTAGATAACGTCTAGTGAGCCTTTTTTAATGAGTGTCGTTTCTGGTGAACGTCTAGGGTCTGTTGACCTTTAGAGCTGATTTTTGCAGCACTTTGTGGGAAATTTCTACAAGGCAGAGGCTTTGAAGTGTAGCTAGCCTACATGAGAAGCCGATAACGCAGTAGAAATGAACCACAAAGGCTGCCCGAAGGGTTCGGCTAGAATCGTTTTATGCTTTGTTAAGAAGTATTAACTTAGAATGACTAGGCTACATACTCCTTGCCGCGCCTAAAACGATTCTATCTCGAACAAAATTTAACCACTAAAAGTTAACAGACCCTAGTTACTTATTCTTATCGTTTACTGCTATATCGTCCACACCACGCGAACAGCAAGCAGGATCAGCACCACGCCAGATAGTCGATCAATCAACTGAGCTTTCGAGCGAATACGTTCAACAATCAACGGGCTAGACAGTACCAAGGTGATAAAGGTGTACCAAAGGCCGTCGACAATCAGCGGCGTTGAGACAATAATCACTTGATTGGTCAGTTCATTACCTAGCGCTACAAATTGGCTAAACAGAGCGATGAAGAACAATGCGATCTTTGGGCTCAAGATAGAGATCAAGAAAGCCTCACGAGCAGACTGCATGTAACTCATCTTTTCACCCGCTTCTAATTTCGCGGCAACACCACCTTTCGAACGTAACGCATTAACGCCAAGATAAAGCAGATAAGCAGCCCCCGCTAAGCTAATACCTTTAAATAACATTGGGGATTGCTCAAGCACAACGGCTAAACCAACAATGGTTGCGAACGCATAAATACCGATACCAGCAGCGTGTGACCAAGCTGCGATAAGCCCGTTCATACGGCCACCAGCCAAACTGTGTTTAGCGATCATCGCCAAGCTTGGGCCCGGAGACATTGCACCCAACAAGCAAATCGCTAATAAAGAAAACCAAATTGTTACTGTCATCATTCCATTCCTAATAAAATAAAGCGTTCCAGCTGAACGCTCTACGCTTAATACTCAATACTTGGCACTTACCATAATTCGCAGGAGGTATTATTTGAAATCAAAGATTATCATCACACCTATGATTTCAAGTCATACTGATATTGTAACTCGACTTTTGCATGGCTTGGAATGCTTTTTCTCGCGCCCATTTGTGGGCAGAGTCGTTGTCATTTTTAGGATGCCACATTAACCAATAGGTATGCATTTCCGTATCAAATGGCAACGAAAAGTAGGTAGTATCGAGGTGTCGACCTAGGTTATAGGCGATATGTTCTGGCACGATCATCAGATAGTCGTCTTGCAATAACACAGTACCAGCAGATGAAAAGAACGGAACCTGTAAAGCCACTCTTCGCTTTAGCCCTTGCTTCTTCAATGCTATGTCCGCGTAACTGTCTTTATCTCCACCACCCGTCACTTTGATGTGAGAGTAGTGAACAATATCTTCTGCACTCAAAACCGCTTGTTGAGCCAGCGGGTGCGACTTTCGCATCAAACACACCGACTTATCTTCACCAAGTTTGATACTTGAGACATGTTCTGGCTTTGTGGGAAACATACTGGAAGCCAAATGAATCCCAGACTCGTTCAGTGCTTCAAGGTAGTTTGGCTGCCACAATCGATAAGCCAAATTAATGTTCGGCGCTTCAGCAGACACCTCTGCCACAATCACAGGAAGAATATACTGAGCGACATAATCACTCGAAGACAACACCAATTCACCCTGCCAGTCTTGCGGCTCGAAGGGTTTATCATCTAACAGGTGGTCAAACTCGCCAAGCAGGTCGTCGAGTTTACCTTTGAGTAGCAATGCACGGTTGGTCGGCACCAGTTTGTTGCCGTCACGGACCAGCAAAGGGTCGCCACACAAATCACGTAACTGGCTGAGCTGACGGCTCACCGCGGATTGTGTGATATGCAAACGTTGGGCGGCACGGCTCACATGACACTCTTCAAGAAGTACATGCAGTGAACGCAGTAGGTTTAAGTTGATATTGCCTAACATGAATGCACCGTCGCATTCTGTTTGTTGAAAAACTCGGTCAAAACCGTATGAGTCATTAAGTGGCGAAGATCCGGGTAACTTTGCAGCTGATCGCGAACTCGGTTCAAGCTCTCCATGCTTTCCACTTCCACGTACAACATCATATCTGTCTCACCGCTAATAGAGTGGCACCATTGCACCTCATCAATACTCTGGATTTGTTTCGCGTAAGACTCACAACTATGGTCACTACTCGACATGTCGAACTTCAACAAGATATAAGCGCACACATTCTTCGTTTGGTTGGGTTCTGCCACTTGAGCGCAGTAGCCCGTAATCACTTTGTCGCTTTCCAGTTTCTTGATTCTGGCGTTCACCGCTGAGCGCGAGAGGCTGACATCTCGGGCGATATCGCTCACTGAGCATCGTGCATTGGTTTTGAGAATATCCAAAATATGGCGATCAAATTTATCCATGCTTCTGATTCTTTTCATTTATTGTTCTATTTATAACGCCTAATTTGACACAACTTTCCTACTTATAACAGCCATTCTGACAGCCGACACTTTCACACTGAATCGGATTAATACCGTTAAAATGACGGTGTCTTACGACGTTTCGCTAGCTGTATTATTGATGTCAACAATGTATGCTCTCAATCATAACTTCTCACACACCAGAAGAAAGTTACTGGAAGACCGTGACCAGAATCAAATAGCTAGGAGAGCGAATGACACAACTCAAACAAGAAATCACGCTTATTTCAGGAATCGGACAACTCTCGACGACCTTGCTAGGCACTGGATTATTTATGATCCCTGCGATCGCAGCAGGCATTGCAGGACAGTTGTCTCTTCTCGCTTGGTTAATCCTGTTTATCGCTATTTGCCCGATTGCACTGACCTTCGCAGCACTAGGAAAACGCTACCCGAATGCAGGTGGCACTGCCTATTTTGTGCGCCAGGCGTTTAGCGAGCGATTAGAAACAAGCGTGGCGTGGTTGTTTGTGAGTGTTATTCCTGTCGGTATTCCAGCGGCCATTGCACTGGCTGGTGGTTTTGCTCAACAATTGTTACCCGCACCTCTCGATACACCACTTGGTGCTCAATCCTTTACCGTCGCCCTGCTTATTGCCGTCAATTTGATGGGCAGTAAATCTTCTGGCCGACTGCAAACCGTGATCGCATTGTCGATTTTTGCCTTAGTCAGCGCTTTTGTTTGGAAAGCCGACATCACGGCAACCGATGTTGCTCTTCCTGCCATCTCATCCAATTCAATGTGGTCTATCGGCGCTGCTTTAGCTGTCATGTTTTGGTGCTTTGTCGGAATAGAAGCTTTTGCTCACATGGGAGAGGAATTCAAAAATCCACAACGTGACTTCCCAATCGCCATCATTGCAGGCTGTTTTGTTGCGGGGCTAGTGTACTGGGCTTGTTCAGTAGTGATTCTTAAGCTGGGTGCTTTCGGTTCATCTGAATTCGATGCCGCATCCATCCCTTGGGTAACAGAACAACTGTTTGGTAATGGCTTCAAAACCGTCATCAGCGTGCTGGGGTTCTTTGCTTGCTTTGCCAGCCTAAACCTTTACACACAAAGCCTGTCTCGGATGATCTGGGCTCAGGCCCGCCAACACAGCCCTGCAAGTCGAATGGCTCAACTGAACAGCCGCGGCGTACCGCTCTACCCAACGTTAGCAATTGGCTTTGTCGTGCTTATTTCGTGTGTGATTGGTGAGCTGTCTAATTTAGACCTTGAGTTCTTTCTCAAGCTCGCCAACGGTATTTTTGTTCTGGTTTATCTGCTCGCAATGTTAGCCGCTTGCCGATTACTAACAGGCGCATCTAGATACACTGCCATGCTTTCATTGGTCATCTGTACCTTGGTGTTTATCTGTTTAAGTTGGTCGATGCTCTATGCTGTGACTGTTTTTGTGACATTGTCACTCCCTTGGCGGAAGTGGCTAGGTAAAGGTAAACCCACCGTCTCTATCGACAAGTTGTAACTCGATTCGTGATGAATCAGAAAATGGTAAACAAGCCCTACCAATATTACTGATAAAAAAGCCGAGCGATCTGTTTGATCTTCGGCTTTATGTCAGCCAATCGGATATTTCCAAACCCCAACACCACCCCACTCCAATCACGAGCATCACTTGATCCATATTCATAAAAATCAAACGGACGAATGATGATATTTTCAAGCTCAGCTCTATGACTCCATTCAGTCTCAGATATACCTTGATACCACTTCACGGTCACATGTAGCCCTGCCGCCTGACTGATCACTTCAAGATCACCGTTAAACTCGCTTTCAATCGCTTCTATCATCGCTTCATACTTGAGTTTGTATGACCGACGCATCTTTCTAATATGACGCAGCAAGTCGCCTTCTCGAACAAAATCCGCCAAAGCTTCCTGTGTGTGGGACGCCGTGTCTCCAGTGAGCGCGTCTTTTATCTCAAGACACTTCGCCACCAGACTTTCTGGCACCACTAAGTAACCTAAGCGGAGTCCGTTGAACATGACTTTACTCAGCGAACCAACATAAATGATTCGTTCATCAAACCCGAGTTTACCCGCTAAGCCTTGCATACTGGTGTAAGGGCGATGAGCAAACTGGAACTCACTGTCATAGTCATCTTCAATGATCCATGACTGATGTTGATTGGCCCAGTCGATCAGTTTAAGGCGTTGCTCAGTATTTAAAGCCGTGCCCATTGGGTATTGGTTACTCGGTGTGACATACAGAGCCTTAGCGTTACTGGACAACACTTTTTCAATATCTAGCCCCACCTTTTCACGCACACTTACACGATCCAGCTCTAATCTCAACAGATCGATAATTTTATGCACTTGTCGATAACCGGGCTCTTCCACGAGGATTTTTTCGCCCATCGCTAACGTCGCCATTAATCCGATTGAGATGGCTTGCTGCGCACCTGCGGTGATGATGATTCTATCCGCACTACAATGAACTGAACGACTGCTTGCAAGATACCCACTCAACGCTTCCCTCAAGGCTGAGCTTCCCTGAACCTCTTGATTGCCCGCAATGTTCTGACGTGTAGAGTGACGTTGCAGCAACCTCTGCCATTTCGCAAAAGGGAACGCATCTAAGTCAGGAACTCCTGGGGCAAAGCTGCGGTTAATGTCGTTAGGTGTCGCTATGTTTGTACTCGGTTTACTGACTGTTTGTTTGACCTTCGGATCCTGAACACTGTTTGGCTTAGACAAACTTAGAAAGTGCTCTGGTTGTTCAACCGAGACATAAAACCCTGAGCCTTGCTTACTCTCGATATAGCCTTCAGTAACCAGTTGTTCGTACGCATAAATCACCGTATTTCGACTCACCGATAACTCGACAGCCAACTTACGTGTTGAAGGTAACTTACTGCCCTTGCTCCATAAATCTTGAACGATCTTCTCTCTTATCGCGTGGAACAAGGCGGTTTGACGCGTGCCGTGTTGTTCGTCTAACTGTAGATCACCGACATCGATAGGCTGCATAACTGGATCCAAATAGTGTTTAAAAGTGGCTCTATTTAATAGACCAGTTAATCGCTACATTAATCAAAAGGCAATGATTAAGGAGCGATTATGTTATCTAACACGAAAAGAACCACGATTAAAAAAGGGGCTCACAAAGCCGTATTTGAACAAGAGAAACTGCACCAAATTATTGATGAGAGCTTAATCGCACACATTGCATTGCAGGGCGAACAAGGACCAATGGTCATCCCGATGCTCGCGTGGCGAGTGGGTGATATAGTCTACATTCATGGAGCTAAAAACAGTCGCCTACTAAAAGGACTAAAAAAGGGAGAACCAACCTGTTTAACGTTCACCTTGTTCGATGGTTGGGTGCTGGCTCGTTCGGCATTTCATCATAGTGCGCATTATCGTTCTGCTGTGGTATTGGGGTCATTTTCAGTCATCGATGACAATCAAGAAAAGGATCGCTTGTTGAATATCTTTATTGAGCAAATCGCACCGGGCAGAACCGATGAAGTGAGGCTCAGTAATGAAAAAGAACTCACTGCGACCGAGTTGTTGGCGATACCTTTAACAGAAGCTTCCGTGAAGATTGGTAAACATGGAGTGAATGATGATAAAGCCGATATGGACATTCCAGTTTGGGCTGGCGTATTACCCTATAGAACTGTTGTTGGGCCGTTAGAAACCGTTCCAGAACAAGAAGGCATCATTGAAACACCAGATTACCAACAAGCTTATGGTGAACGCTGGTATCAGAATTAACACTCGAAGATGGTGAACTTGATAAAATTGTATACAATCTGAATTACAAAAATTTAACATGACTCAATAATGTAATCAGACGATGAAAACGAACAAGGATATTCTGCCGTTTCAAGGCTTGCTCAATGGCATTGGGCAAGTCTATTTCACACCGTCTATCATGACGTCGACTTTGCTGTTGCTTGCCATTTCTATTGAGTCACTGGCGCTGGCTTTTCTTACCTTACTTGGCGCCAGTTGCAGCTATGCATTAGCTTTCTATGGCTATATGTACACCAACACCAACACCAACACCAACACCAACAAGTCAGTTGACGACATTGATAGTGGAATGTACGCGCTAAATGGCGCTTTGATTGGTTTATTTATCGGTAACTTTTTTGGTGTGACACCATTATTGGCTTTAGTGACTGCGTTAGGTGCATTACTCACGGTGCCGATTGCCCACATCGTATTCAGTTTTGAGAAATATCGCGGTTACACTAGCGCCTTTATCCTCACCACTTGGCTGATTTATATTATCCAATCAACCTTTGAGCTGTCAGCGTTTTCTGCACCTGATTCCGCACTGATGCCACTCATCAGTATTGAGGCTAACTCGTGGTTCAACCTGCCGACAGTGGTGATCCCGTTGTTAAAAGGGATAAGCCAAGTCAGCTTCATCGAAAATGCGTTGTCGGGGCTCGTTATCTTAGTCGCCATCGCACTCAACAATATCAAGCATGCCATTTGGGTTATGCTCGCAGTAATAATTAGCACCGTATTTAGCGGGTTGATTGGCGCTTCTAACGAACTGGTAGCCCAAGGTCTTTACGGGTACAACGCCATTCTTGCCACTTTAGCACTTGTGCCCTATCCGCGAATCCGTTGGCCGTTAATCCTATTAGGCATGCTGTTAAGCTGTCTCATCACACTTGGTTTTCATGAACTGTCACTGTTACCACTCACCGCCCCTTTCATTTTGAGTACTTGGGGGGATGGTTTACTTGTCCAGCCTGATCCATAAACGAACCATAAGTTAGCTCTGAATAGTTACAGGCCAGTTTTTAGGCGCTCAACATATTGCTTGGGTGTCAAACCTCGATGTTTCTTAAACATCCGATTAAAGCTCGCGACATTGGTATAGCCGAGCCTCGTCGCGACTTTATCTATTGGCACTGAATACATCAACAACTCCACCGCCACATTACTTAACGCATAGCCCATAATGGTAGAAAAGTTGATGCCTAAGTTATGCAATCGACGTTGAAATTGCTGTTCAGATAACCCAAGTAAACTCGACACTTTATGCAGTGTTGGCAGGCCGAAATGGCGACTGTAATTGATCATCTCATAGGTCACCTTATGCTCATCCGCGGCATCAGGCATGTTGAGGTAATTATCTAAGTCATGAAAGTTCATTGCCAAGCTCATCTTGCCGCTAGAAGGGGCTTGATTGCTCGATAACCTCGACTGGCTTGGTATCCAGATTTCAGTTCGTGGCTGGCCCCACTGAATATTGCACCCAAAATACTCTTGATAGAGTTGAGTGTTCTCGCGATAACCTGCGATAGAGACGGCTGCGGGAGTAAAGTCGTCTCCCAAGTAACGCCTTAATATCTTCATCATAAAGATGGCAACTCGAATTGAGTCATGAACTTTACCCACCTCAGTATAAGCAGGATTGTCGTAGCACCATTTGATGAAATTACCGACTTGAGCGCCATATAGAAAAGCCCCGGACTGCAAACAGTGCAACCCGATGTTAACTCGGCGTATAGACGACGCCAGATCGTGCCCCGAGAAAAACCAGTTAGAGAGAGGACCTAGCCTTTCAATATCCACTCTATCAGCCAGCTTCAAGATAATATCGGAATCACCGGTTTGTTGTTCAAGTAAGCCATACCATTTGTCCACTTCACTTACGGGGATAAGGTTCATCGGGTTATTAAACACCGATTTAGGAATACCTAATTGCTCAGTATTCACAGCCTTATTAGTCGTTGCGTATTGGTAAATACCCAAAATACCCAATGCTCTTAAGAAGTTACAATTGTTCATTAGCCACCATACTTAGAAGTCACTATTACAGATCAAATCATAATGACATCATTATTAAAGTAATTGGTAAATTATCAACTTCTAAATCTGATATCAATAACACTCGGTGCTCAATTTAACCTAGGGTATATCAATGAGTTTAGTTAGTGTACCATTTGTCGGAACCGGCGCAGATACCGCACTACACGTAGTTGCAGGCGTAGTGTTAGTCGCAACCATCGCTGCTGCATGTTACGGCTTCTGGCGTGTGCATGAATTACCAATCAACAAGGCTCACAGTAAAGAGCATCAACAACTCGGTTTGATCACCGCATTAACATGGATTGGTTTTGTATGGCACTGGGTATGGGTACTAGCAGTAATTTTGGCCTTCGTTGATATGGAAAAAGCCATCATCAATCTAAGAGACACATGGAAGTCACCGACCACAACCAAGGAGCAAACAACTTCCGACAAGCAAGATGAGGAGAGCCAAACATGTTAGAAGGCTTGGCAATTTGGGCACTGTTCATTTACTTACTCAGACTTGTTGGTATGCCTTGGAACAAAGGCACCAAGGCGTTTGCGTACCTAGGGGGTACATCTTGGTTGCTGTTTGTATGGGTTGGCCTACTCAATTTTACTCCGATGGATCTATCGGGAGGCTCAGTGGTTCAGTCTCCACATATTCAGCTGCGTCCCGATTCAACTAATGTGTCGGGAAAAACTTCCAAAGTCCACATCGACCCAAACCAGGATGTGACTGAAGGACAGCTAATTTACGAAATTGATGACACTAAATATGTCATCGCAAGAGACAAAGCCAGCGTTCAACTTGAGTCTGCAGAGGTCGCTTTAGACACAGCTCGTCAAGAAGTGAGCATTGCAAAAGTCAGCTATCAATCGGCGCTTGAAGACATCAAAGCTTCAGTCGCACAAATAGATTCGGCTAAAACAGACTTAGTACTGCAGTCAAAGACGCTTGATCGTTACCAGAAGCAAAACAAAGTGGTAGAACATACGATCACTGCAACTGACATCGACCAACAAACAGCAAAGGTAGACTTAGCGACGTATAACGTTACGACATTGGAATCTCAGCTTAGCAAGAAAGAAGTCGATGCCGAGAATGCGAAGTTGAACATCCACAAAGCTGAAACCAATGTGAGCAAGAAGCAAACTGAGGTCGATTCAGCAAAGGCAACACTGGCACAAGCACAATGGGACTTGAACAGCACCAAAGTCACGGCACCGACTGACGGCTTTGTAACGAACTTTATTCTTCGTGAAGGTCAGCGCGTTTCAATGATGCCTCGTATCCAGATGTATACCGAAGAGAAGTACGTGCTGATGCGAGTTAACCACCAAGCGATTCGTAATATTAAGGTCGGTCAACCTGCGGAATTTGCGACAGCGGTATACCCAGGAAAAGTGTTCTCTGCAACCGTAGAAGGCATTGTAGAGGCCACTGGTGAAGCGCAAGCAAGTTTGCTGGGTATCGATGAGCAGGTTCGTGTTACCACAGGCAAAAACCTTCAGAACAAGCACCACTTTGTTCGTTTAAAAATTGATGAGGCAGAGGGTTACGATATTCCTGTTGGCTCTGTCGGATTAGCGTGGGTAAGCGGTGAGAAGCCTATCAGCTTTATGGCGTTCCTAGACGTAATACGCGGGATCATCATTAGAATGAAGTCTCAACTGTACTTCTTCTACTCCATCTAATACTTCCTATTGGTGAAACAATACCCAAGCCCGTGCGCTCTTAGATCGCACGGGCTTTTTGTTTATTTCACCATTCGTCGCCAGAAAGAACACAAACCCGAAAAACGAATAAACACTCTAAAGTTGCAAATCGCAATTGCATTTTGCAATTGGGCATTTCAAAAACGCAAATTAAACGCTCAAATACGCACCAGATTGCTATAAAACTGCCGTTTTACGTGGTTTTAAAAGTTGGCACACTAACTGCAATGTATATATTGACCCTTCTTAAGCCGAGGGTCACCTAGCCAACTGACGTTGTTAGTGAACCTATTCTTGTTCACAAAATATATAGGCCAATTGCGATTATTGCGATTGGCTATTTTTTTGCCTGCAGTTTGGCCAACCGCCCTCTTTTTCGATACAGACACCCATTCAGACGTATAATAATAAGCATTCATAGCCAACCAAGAACAGCAGATAACCAACGCATTATAGAAAACGTTTTCTATTTGTTTTTTAAATAAAGACAGAAAATAACCCTATGTTTTACAATATAATTACTGCAATAACTGGTTTTTATGGGCGATTATTGACAAAATTAGCATTGACTATGTGATTTATATCACCATAATGCGCAAGTTTGCCTGCAATACGGCGACCGTTAATTTTAATTTTGATCATTTGCGGAGGTAAAAAATGGCTGCTGATAATAACTACAGTCTAGGGCCGGTTCCTACATCGGCTAGGAAAGGAGTCGCTTCACTCACCATGGTAATGCTTGGACTCACTTTCTTCTCTGCAAGTATGTGGACAGGTGGTTCACTCGGGACAGGTCTTTCATTCAACGATTTCTTCCTCGCCGTTCTCATCGGTAACCTAATCCTCGGTATTTACACTTCTTTTCTTGGCTACATCGGCTCATCTACTGGCCTCTCTACCCACCTCCTTGCTCGTTTCTCTTTCGGTACTAAAGGCTCATGGCTTCCTTCTGCTTTACTTGGTGGTACACAAGTCGGTTGGTTTGGTGTGGGTGTTGCGATGTTTGCTATTCCAGTACAAAAAGCAACGGGCATTGATACCAACACCTTGATTATCGTATCTGGCTTATTGATGACGGGTACAGTGTACTTCGGCATTCAAGCGCTAATGGTGCTTTCAGCGATTGCAGTGCCTGCGATTGCGATTCTGGGTGGTTACTCAGTACTGACTGCGGTAGACAGTGTTGGTGGACTAGAGCAATTGCAACTTATTAAACCAGAGACGCCAATGGACTTTTCAATGGCTCTTGCAATGGTTGTAGGTTCGTTCGTAAGTGCGGGTACGTTAACGGCCGATTTCGTTCGCTTTGGTAAAAAGCCAGCAAGCGCAGTATTAATTACTATGGTTGCGTTCTTCATCGGTAACTCGCTGATGTTTATCTTCGGTGCAGCAGGAGCAGCAGCAACCGGTCAGGCTGATATTTCAGATGTGATGATCGCGCAAGGTCTGCTGCTTCCAGCCATCATCGTGCTTGGCTTGAATATCTGGACAACCAATGAAAATGCACTTTATGCATCCGGTTTGGGTTTATCTAACATCACTGGTCGCTCAAGTACTACAATGTCAATCATTAACGGCATTATCGGTACGATTTTCGCACTTTGGTTATACAACAACTTCGTTGGTTGGTTAACCTTCCTTTCGCTGGCGATTCCACCAATTGGTGGCGTAATCATCGCCGACTTCTTCGCGAACCGTAAACGTTACAAAGATTTTGCAAATGCAGAGTTCCAAACCGTTAACTGGGCTGGCATTATCGCGGTAGCAACAGGCGTAGCCGCTGGTCACTTCCTACCTGGCGTTGTTCCTTTGAACGCAGTGTTAGGTGGTGCAATCAGTTACCTCGTGCTTAATCCTCTATTGAACAAAAAAGCTCTGAAATCTCAGGCCGCTTAAGGACACACTATGACAACCTTATTAATCAAGAACGCGAAACTTCAAGACCAAGAAGGCTTGAAACAGATTCTGATTGAAAATGGTCAATTTTCTCGCATTCTCGATAATGGCGCGCAAATCAATCATCAAGGCGACATCCTTGATGCTGAAGGTGGCATTGCAGTTACTCCTTTCTGTGAACCGCACATCCACCTAGATACTACTCAAACTGCTGGTGAGCCTAACTGGAACATCTCTGGCACTTTGTTTGAAGGTATTGAGCGTTGGGCTGAGCGCAAAGAACTGCTATCAATCGAAGACGTAAAGTCTCGTGCCAAGCAAACACTGAAATGGCAGATAGCTAACGGTGTTCAACACGTTCGTACACACGTTGATGTGTCTGACCCAACACTCGTTGCGTTAAGAGCGATGGTTGAAGTTCGTGAAGAGATGAAAGAGTGGGTCGACATCCAGATCGTTGCATTCCCTCAAGAAGGTATTCTTTCATACCCTAACGGCAAAGAGTTGCTTGAAGAAGCAGTGAAGATCGGCGCTGACGTTATCGGTGCTATCCCTCACTTCGAATTCACTCGTGAGTACGGGGTTGAATCTTTGCATTATGTGTTCGAGCTTGCACGCAAGTACGACTGTCTGATCGACGTTCACTGTGATGAAATCGACGACGAACAGTCTCGCTTTGTGGAAACATTAGCAGCCCTTGCTCATAAGTTTGAAATGGGCGAGAAAGTAACTGCTAGCCACACCACTGCAATGGGTTCGTACAACGGTGCTTACACATCTCGCCTGTTCCGTCTATTGAAGATGTCAGGTATCAACTTCGTGGCAAACCCGCTAGTGAACATTCACTTACAGGGCCGTTTCGACGATTACCCGAAACGCCGCGGTGTAACGCGCGTTAAAGAGATGCTAGCAGCAGACATCAACGTTTGTTTTGGCCACGATGATGTGTTTGACCCATGGTACCCACTGGGCACAGCGAACATGCTTCAAGTTCTGCACATGGGACTGCATGTAACACAGGTTATGGGCTACGACCAAATCAACAACTCACTTGATTTGATCAGCAAGAACTCTGCTCGCACATTGAACATTCAAGACAACTTCGGTATCGAAGAAGGTAAGCCAGGTAGCTTGCTGATTCTTCCTGCTGACAATGGCTTTGATGCAGTACGCCGCCAAGTACCAGTGCAGTACTCAATACGCCACGGTAAGGTGATTGCAGAGACTCAACCAGCGAAAACAAAAATAAATTTAGATCAAACTGAAGATATCAACTTTAAGCGTTAATATCGTCTATACTAATGATCAAAAGGAAGCTGAGATGCTTCCTTTTGTTGTGTTGGACGAAGCGACAAAACTATCACTAAATCAGTGTAAATCTTGTACATTCGCACGGTATGACAAAAAAAGCACAAATTTCTTAAGCAATGCGTGTACATCTCAAAAGACTGTGTTAACATGCTCTCGCTCTGTTAGCCGGAGTTATTTAAGTTAGATGAATAGTAAAAAATTGACATGTAAAATCGTTACCCGTTTTTGTAAGTAGTTTTTCCTTATTTCTTAGCAATATTAAATAATTCAATTATCAGCGCATTGCATTAAATGCAATCAACAACTTAGAAAATTTATGAATAAGGGACAAATTATGTCTAACACAAATACTGGCACTGTAAAATGGTTTAACGAAGAGAAAGGTTTCGGTTTCATTTCTCAAGACAACGGCGGCGCTGACGTATTCGTACACTTCCGTGCAATCGTTTCTGAAGGCTTCAAAACTCTGAAAGAAGGCCAAAAGGTTTCTTTCGAAGTTGAAAACGGTCAAAAAGGCCTACAAGCAGCAAACGTTGTTGCTCAATAATTAGCTCTTATAGCTAAAAAGAATTTTAAAGCGCTGATTTTTATCGGCGCTTTTTTATGCCTGCTTATAAACATTTCCCCTCTCGATACAGGCTTTCCCCCGTAAACTCTGAACAAATGCAAATCACCAGCCAAGCGTCCTCAACCTAGACTTTCTCAGTTAAAGCTCAACGATCAATTTACGTCACTTTTTGTATGCACTTCCCTAGACAACACTTAATTCTCAGCAATCTTTTGATACTAACTCACGCTACGCCGAAAGTTTGATAAGCCCAAATATGGTTAAAGAACAATCCATTAGATTACGCTTATGAATACGCAATCGATATTCATAATAAAAATGAGTTATTTATCCAACCCTCATCCACTAATCATATAATTTTTAAAGCAAAGACCTTCGAAATCCGCTAACCTTGTTCGCAAGTGGCTTAGTTGTTTTGGTATCTGCAGTAAAAATAATGAACAAAGACGAATTTCAGAAATCCACCGCAAATCTAAAAAAAGCGGTGCCTCTTATGATGAAGAACAGGGTGTCAACGACACCTGCAAATTACGCACTTTGGTACACCTATGTCGATAACGCTATTCCCCAGCTGACTCAAGACATGGATGGTGTTTTAGAACACTACGGTATTTGTCCTCCTGCCGTTGGTGAGCAGCTATACAACAATTATGTTGCCAGCAAATCCGAAACCAATATCAATGACCTTCGCGCTAATTTGGAACTGTTAGTTTCTGAAGTTTCCAATTCAATGAATGACACCCTGACCGACACCTCCGCTTTTTCTGACATGATCGATAAAAGCTTCGAGGACTTGGCTCGTGTTGATAATGAAAGCCTATCTATTGATGAAGTCATGTCCTTAGTTCGACAGCTGGTGTCTGAATCCCGTCATATTCGTCACTCTACTCAGTTTTTAAACTCTCAGCTAAACTCTGCAACCTCAGAGATCACCAAGCTAAAAACCCAGTTAGTAGAAGTTCAGAAAGATGCGCTTTTCGATAGTACAACCACACTCTATAACCGTCGCTCTTTCGACCGTGACATAGAAACCCTTTGTGAAGCACAACAATCTTTGTGTCTGATTCTTCTCGATATCGACCACTTTAAAAATTTCAACGACACCTATGGCCACTTGTTTGGCGATATGGTGCTTAAAGCGATCGCTCGCAAGCTGAAGTTAAGTTGCCGTGAAGGTATTTCTGCCTATCGATTTGGTGGTGAAGAGTTCGCGCTGATTGTGCCTAACAAGTCTTTGCGTATTGCTCGTCAACTCGCTGATACCAATCGTCGCTCTCTAGAAAAGCTGTCGATTAAAGATCGCCGCAGTGGTCAACAAGTCGGCAGTATCACTGCATCGTTTGGTGTCGCTGAACTTGAACCCGGCGAATCAGCTCAATCGCTGATTGAACGTGCTGATAAGCTACTTTATGAAGCGAAATCACTTGGCCGTAACCGAGTCATGCCTTTGTAAAACACACCAACAATGCTCTTATCGACATATTAGTCGGCTCGTATTGAGACTAGAAAGCCCCAAAGACATTATCTTCGGGGCTTTTTCTTTAGTTGTATAAATTACTTTAGCTAACTAGGATTCACCGTTAGATCTGGAAGCAATAATTCAAGCAGTAGTCTTCACCACTCTTTGCTCTGAACTCTTTATCTTCACTGCATGCCTTTGGTTTACCCTTTGCGTCACCTTGAATCAAACTGATCCAGTGGCGCATCGCTGCAATGGTCTCTTCACGCATTGTGGTTGTTGCTTCCATTGGTGATTGGCCAAACGTGGTGCATGATTCCAACTGAATATCATCAATTTCTACTAGCTCAATACAACCTGTCCCTTTGTGGCAACCAAACATCACCTCTAGGTGGCTGCCACTGCCATCTCGAAACAAGATAGAGTCTGGGTCGTTCTTCTCACCCATGTACGCTACAAACTGCTTAGGGTGCTTCAGACCGCTGTGCTGACCGTCTTTAAAGTAAGCCATAATATGGCGGTAATCGACTACGTAGCTGGTTACGTCTTGATGTGAGCCATTCTCTAGTGGGAATAGTCGATCAAGCAGCTGCTTTGCTTTCACTTGCTTTTCAGTTTGCTGATTAGCATTGATTGTCTCCACGGCAAAGACAGCTTCAGCGATAAATGGCTTTGATTGTTTTTGGATTTCTGTTTTATCGAATGTAAGCATATTCATAGTCTTTCCCTCTTGACCAGTCCGGTGATAACCACCGATTTCTACAGCAAAAATGTGTCCTAGAGCAATTATTCCAAACTAACGTTTAATTTATTTGTCATTTTGTGAATTGCTTAGTTTGTAGATTAGCGCTTTTTTACATACAATTTCACAACAAAAATTTTACAATGTGAATTTTACAAATATGGCCTTGTCAAAAAGTTTAGTTCGTCAGTCACATTTCCTAGGTACGAAAATACGTAACCTAAGAAAACGTAACCATTTAACGATGGAAGACCTGTCTGCGCGTTGTATTAGAATCGACCCAGAATGTGCTCCTTCCGTTTCTTACCTTTCAATGATTGAACGTGGAAAGCGGGTTCCGAGCATCGATATGCTGGAAGTGATTGCACAGGTCTTTCAGAAGAATCCGACGTGGTTCCTCGACGACGAATCTGAACAACAAGCCATTGCTCCTGATAAGGGGAATCGTGGTGGGATAAGTGGCATGGCGCTCGAGCCGAGCTTCCTATTCTCAAACGACATCCTGCAAATTGCGATTCCTGAGATGCTGTCACAAACGGGCATTTCAGGCCGCCAGTTTGCGCACCTCTTGATTCGAGCACACCAAGAGAGCAACCAGAACCACTTCCCTGACCTTGAGCGCGCTGCGGAAGAAGTAGGCTTAAAACGTCTTAACCTCAGCGTAGAAGACCTGATAGACATCGCTAGAAGCCTAGGAATCAACATCCGCTGGGTAACGCGAACGCCGCAAGACGTAGTCGATGAGCTCGGAATTAACGCTAAGCAGTTGGTGACATCCTTCTTTGAGCCTCCCGGTACTATCTTCTTAAACGAGATCCTTAAAGAGTACCCAACCCGTCTGAAATACGACCTTTCGGTTTATATCGGTCATTGCATTCTGCACAGCAAAGAGGGCCTAAAGAGTGTGTTGTCGGTCGGTAACAACAACACGTGGGACGACAACCAGATATCGGGATCTTCACAGCTCAACTCCCAAGATATTCTTCAAGCATGGCGAGACTTTGAATCTAGCTTCTTTGCTGGTGCACTTCTGTGTCCGAAAGTTCCGTTTAGACAGCTACTCGACCGCACTGGTTACGAAATCGACGTTCACAAAAGAGCAGGGGTTTCCCCCTCTGTTGCGATGCGTCGAATGACTGTAGTATCGCCCTACCCTCACTGGCACTACTTTGATGCTTATGGGCCGGGGAAACTCAAGGCGGTATATCGCGGAAACGGGATTCCACTGCCTTGGGGAAATATGAGAACGGTCGCTGACCCATGTCAACATTGGGCTGTGTTCCGTCGATTATCAGAACCTCGAGCGGGAAGCTCGGCTCAAATCTCCATTTTGAACGTGGGTGATGAGCCAAGAATCTACTGCTGTGAATCCATCAATATGACGGATCCTGCGGGTAACAATCGTGTGTTGTGTGCTGGTATAGATCTCAACCCTGCGATTGATGCTCAAGGCGGTAATTCAAGAGACATAGCAGAGCAGCTTAAAGCGTCATGCGTTAACAATGGTGGCTCTGTGGCAATTCCGCGTAACATCAAAAAAGATCTCACGACAATAGCCAAGATTCTAAATATAAATTGGATTGAACGTGGGATTGAGACAGAGGCGAGGCTTATCTGCTCCAGAGGTGGAGAATGCCCACGCCAACCAAGCTGTTACTCTAAGTGTGGTGAGTAAAAAAGTAATAACAAAAAATAGAACCTAAATTTCAGGCAAAAAAAAACCAATCACAATAAGGGTGATTGGTCATATATTTTGTGTGAACAAAAAAGGTTCACTAACAACGTCAGTTGGCTAGGTGACCCTCGGCTTAAGAAGGGTCACCATTACTAATGCAGCATGCGTGCCAACTTTTAAAACACGTATTTACTACGCATCTGGACACGTATTGGCCGGATATCCTTGTTTGTTTTGCAAACTGGAATTGCAAATTGCAAAATTCAACAAAAACGCTAGTGATTATGTTATTATTAATGAATAATTAAAGATTCATTACCCTTCCCAAAAATGTCATATTTCCCTTAGATTCAATCACTTTAAACAGCAATAAACCTCCCCTAGCTTACTCAAGCTATACGGTTACTCAACATAAACAACACCCTAAACAACGCCCATAAAAAAACGCGAACATTGAGATTCAATATTCGCGCTTATTCGATTTCTATGACAGAAAGAACTTAACCCACGAGACGCCTTTTTATAAAGCGACTCATGTTCGTTGCTCTTTCAATATCTCAGAAAAGATTACTTCTGAGGAGCTGGCTTAGAACGGCTTCGAGACGGTTTGTTTGTCGAAGGTTTGTTGCTTATCGGCTTATTTGACGACTTGCTTGGGCCGTAGCTACCGCCGTAACCAGACTTCTTAGGTTTGCCTGCAGGTTTACCCGCGTTGTTTGGCTTACCAGTACCGTTAGATTTACCCGCACCGCTTGGTTTGCTCAGAGTGTTCTGAGCACCTGCGTTATTTGCAGCAGGTTTATTGCCCGCACTACCGCGTTTAAAGTTGCTGCCGTTGTTTCTTACTGATTTATCTTCAGTTGTCGCAGCTGAGTTGTTTTCAGCAGGTTTCTTACCAGATGTCGGCTTACGCTTTGGAGCCGAACCATTACCAGCTACATGACGCTTGTTCTTACCTGCTGGCTTGTGCCCGCGAGCGTTATCACCAGAGCGTTGACCATCAGCATGTTCACGTGGCTGTTTTGCTTTCTTCGGTTTCTTAGGCTTGATTGGACGTGAATCCAAGCGAGACTCAGGTAACTTATTTACTGGAGAGAAACCTTCCAGTTCACGACGCTCTAGCACTTGTTGAATCAGGCGTTCAATACCGAACAGCTCACCCACTTCATCAGCACAAACCAATGAAATCGCTTTACCTACTTCACCTGCACGGCCAGTACGACCGATACGGTGTACATAGTCTTCTGATACATGAGGAAGATCGAAGTTAACTACTTGAGGCAGTTGCGGGATATCGATACCACGAGCGGCGATATCAGTTGCAACAAGTACTCGTACCTTACCTGTTTTGAAGTTCTCTAAGGCTTTAGTACGTGCACCTTGGCTCTTGTTACCATGGATAGGTGCAGCAGTGATGTCTTGCTCTTCAAGGAAGCGAGCAAGCTTGTTCGCACCGTGTTTCGTCTTGCTGAACACCAACACTTGTTGCCAATCGTTATCTTTGATTAGCTTCGCTAGCATTGCGCTCTTTTTCTTTTTGTCTACTGGGTAGATGCTTTGCTCAACCGTTTTTGCCGTTGAGTTTGCAGGGCTTACTGAAATCTCAACAGGATTGTTCACCAAGCCTTTCGCTAAGCTGCGGATATCATCAGAGAACGTCGCTGAGAACAGTAGGTTCTGACGCTTCTTAGGCAAGAAAGCTAAGATCTTACGAATATCGCGGATGAAACCCATGTCTAGCATGCGGTCCGCTTCATCTAGCACTAGGATTTCTAGTTGGTCAAAACGCACTGCATTTTGGTTGTATAGGTCAAGTAGACGACCAGGTGTTGCCACCAACACGTCACTACCTTTACGCAGTTTTTGCATCTGAGGGTTAATCTTCACACCACCAAACACTACCGTCGAAGTCAGCGGTAAGTTAATACCGTACTTCACTACGCTGCCATTCACTTGCGCAGCAAGCTCACGAGTTGGCGTTAGCACGAGCGCACGAACTTGGTTCTGACGTACGCGAGTACCTTTCGATAACATTTCAAGAATAGGTAGCGTGAAGCCTGCAGTTTTACCTGTACCTGTTTGAGCAGCGGCCATAACATCTTTGCCCGTTAGGACAGCTGGCACGGCTTTCTCTTGTATTGGTGATGGCTTATCGTAACCTTGTGCTTCAATAGCTTTAAGGATCGGTTCAGAAAGGCCAAGGGAGGTAAAACTCATAGATTATTTTCTCAGTTGAATAACATTTAGTATGAGCAACACGTTAAAAAGTGCGTTGCTTCAGCTTTTGCTCATCAAATACATTGATACGGAGCAAAGCGCGGTATTCTGAGGCTTTTCCGCCCATTCAGCAACTAAATTCTAATCGCAGCTAAAATTCAACCTAGATAACTTGTCGCTTCTGTTCGTACATTTTTTCATCAGCGGCTTTCAAGAGCGCATCGACATCATTGTAGTTACTATTGTGAATAACCCAACCCACACTGATTCTGAGATAAATAGAGTGCGCTTCGTACACAACTGGCGCCGAGCATATCTCCTTTCGTAGTTTAGTCACGATTGAAGATACGTGTTGATCATCGATGATGCGTGGCAACAAGACCAAGAACTCATCACCGCCTATCCTTGCAACGATATCTGAAACACGCAGCTCACTTCTTATGCGGTTAGCACACTCGATCAATACCTGATCGCCTGCCGCGTGACCATAAGTGTCGTTGATTGCTTTAAACCCATCGAGGTCGATATTTACAACGGCAAAGGTTCTCGCTCTCTGTTTTTGAGTGGTTTTGAAGGCCTGTTTGAGGCTATACATGAAGTATCGACGATTCGGTAACATCGTTAGCTCATCATGCATAGAGCGGCTATCTGCAATCCGGTACAGACGATAAATAGTAAAGAAGGCAAACGCCAACACTAATATAATGGAGTAGCCTACCAGCCTTACCGCTTGGATTCGATACCAAGGCTCATCCATCAATACATGTTCGTTACCGGAGAGAGCAAGGTACCAACCCCCGTATGGGAAACTCACCTGTTCAGTGGCGAACGCATTATCGAACACATCCTGAGTGCCATAAAAGACAGCGCCATCTTTCCCTGAACTGTTTGCACCACGAATTGCTAATTCATACTTGTTCTCTATCTTGCCGATTCCAACATCTTCAAACAGCTCATCTAAACCGATAACAGCACTGGAGACACCCCAGTAATCTTGATTGAAAGGCGGGTCTCGGAAGATCGGAGTGCGTGCAATGAGGGCTTGTCCACCTTGAAACAGCTCAAAAGGACCGGCAATAAAGGTGTTGCCAAGATTACGGGCTATCTCAACAGACTCCCATTGATTTGGGTGATCACGATAATTAATACCGAGAATCTGCTCATTACCTTCCATCGGGTAAACAAAGTTTAGAATGTCGTCTTTGGCGAGTCCGATAAGTCGAATATGGAAGCCATCTTGAATGATATTCTCAGCAATCTTATCCCAATTTTTCACCTCACCATCGGGGTTGATGGTCACTAAGGTCGAGAAATTATTGAGGATATACATATCTGACACGATCGCGGCTTCAATCCGAGAACGAATAATGGATAGTTGCTTTTTTGCCTCTGAATACGATTCGTTTTTAAGAAAAGTTAATTGCTTGGCATGAAAGAACTCAATTGCGCTTACTATCGCAAGGAAAAAAAGAAAAGATACTACTCTGGCAGACCACTGCTTGCTAGAACCACTTGGCATTTACGAACCTCTAACACTATTGTTCTATATACTGCCTTATAACGGCTCATTTCTGGCTTATTGCCCCAGTATGCCGCTAAGTCATTAAAAATCCATACTGACGTCGACTATCTATCAAATATTGAGTGATCCATCACTTCAAACTTCTTTACTAAACGAATGGTTTAATCAAAAAGGGTTAGTGAACCTTATAAAGCTTACATTGTATTGACTCAACGCTTACATTGAAGGATTCATCAATGTTATTTTACATAGACTAATAATCAGCTTGGTACCTCACGACATGAAGTTAAAAACTATCACACTGTGTACATTGCTATCAGCCTCGGTTGCCGTTCACGCACAAGAAAACGTTCAAGCGCCAACCGCAGTGAACGTTCAATCCCAAGCAGATTCGCTCAATTCTCAAGAACAATCTTTCAAGCAATCTGCAGACCTAATTCGCACCACCTACGAAAGCCAGCTTTACACCCTGCCTGCATTCAAAGAAGGTCACTACGGGCTGCGCATGTATCGTCAAACATTAGACGATAAGTATTCAGCGGCGGTGTGGAGCGACATGGCTCGAGTGGCAAGCAAGCTCAGCACCCTGTCGAATGACGTTCAAACCATGGAACAAATCGTACTCTACTCAGAGAAGCGAGTTGCATCTTATATTGGTGATAACGATGAGCGCAGTATTCGACGCTACAACATCACCAAGCACATGCCTGAATACCTTTACCTTGGTGTTGACCTTCTAGGCTCTATGGCTCGTGCTAACGAATACGGTTTAGAACACAAGAACGATGCCAAGCTACGCGAAATCATTCGTCGCTATGACTTCTCACGATACGTGACCAATGAAGACATGGTGAAAGCGTGGGCCGCTCAATTAGCGAATCAGGTTTACTGGTTGCGCCAACTGGGTGAGCAGGATGTCGTTGATGAGTTTGTCGATACCTTCAAAAAAGCCTACCCAGATTCGCAAGACAGGAAGCTTTCAAGCCAGCAATACGGCAATAAGATCTATGGTATGACCCATGTGATCTTTGGTGATTCAGAATATTACCAACATCAAGTAAGCGAACAAGACCATCAATGGATCTACGATTACTTTAGAGAAAACATCGATACGATTCTGCTGCGTGCGAAAGAAGATGTCATTGCTGAGGTTGGATTAACCTTCTTGTTGGCAGGTTTAGAAGATGACCCAGTTGTAGAGAAAACTCGACTCGCGATTCAAGCTTCAATCGATGAGAAACAAGGCATGATCCCTTCAATTACTGGCGATTTTGACCTTGAGTACGGTGAACACCGCAACGTATTAGCAATCATGCTACTCGATTGGCAGCAAGTGAATGAAGCGCCGACTTATGAAGACAACCCTAAGGTGTTTACTAACATCCCTTACGGACTCATTAAAAACCAACCACCGAAGAACTAGCAACATACCTAGCCTAGGTTCATCATAGAACCCAAAAAGCCTCATACCTTTCAAGGCTGCGGCTTTTTGCTGTTTACTACGTCAGTACTCGTATCAAAAGTTGTTAATATCAAAACCTGCGTAAAGATAAAAACAAAGACGACATCAAGCTCCTGACACGGCTTTGTTCATCACTATCGTAAAATCCCCTTCTGCGTAGCCCTCCGTTAAAGAGACATCATCGCAGAGCGTTTTACAGAAACGATAGACACCTTGAGGGTGATAACTCATCAAGGTATTACGCGAAGGATACTGGCTTGAGTTGAGAAGATTAAAAATCACCGTCTGATTCGCCAGTTCATACATGCGAGTAATCATGTTTGTCAGATAATCAGAATCACGAGAGATGTAGTTCAGTGAACCACTAGCGATGACAATGTCGTGCGCCTCAAGGTTCATTTTGCTCATATCACCCGCCAAAAACTGACAACGATCTTCTGTGTAGTTTTGCTTCGCCTTCTTAAGAAAGCCTGCGTGTTGGTCAACGCCGGTATAAGATTGAATACGATAGATGCTGTCGAGCAGTTCAAACAGCTCGCCATAGCCGCAACCCAAATCTAAAACACTCTTCTTTTCGAAGTCCGCCGCACGAGCGATTACTTCAAAGCGACACAATTGACTCTCTTCGCTAGTCCAACCTAAAGCTTTAGCCTTGTCGCCATTCGAGCGGTTAGTTTGTTTCCGATGATAGCGATACACCTTCCAACGATCGAGCCAGTGCATTCAAATCAGTCCTACTTCAATGAACATCAGCACACCTTGATAAGATTAAACTTTAGAACTTGAAGAAAAGAGCCCACCGATTTTATAACCGATCGCATAGCAAACCACGGCGACAGTAACAAACACCAATGCCGAGAAGAAATACGCTACAGACGCTGCGACACCTGCCCCCCACACGACACTAAACACCAAACCGAGATAAGCCTCTTTTGGCCACTGGTAGATAGGAAACTGAGCGCCGCCAGCAATTAGGTAAACCATCGCAAACAAGCCAATGAAGGTAACAATAAGACCGATGAGAACGCGAATATTCATGGAGAGACCCTTGATTAATTTAGCTTGGTTGCCATTGTTCCTAATCGAAAGCGGATATGCTTAGTCGAAACCGAATATTCTCAATCGAAGCCGAATGTTATTAATCGCAACCTGATGATATTCAAGTATATCGGATAAAAGGAACTGGCTCTATTACTCTTCCGAGTGAGCTTTTACTCACTATAGACAAATCACAGTCGACGGCCAAAACCTGATTTCGCCTGATTAACAGGCACAAAAAAGCGGACACCCTCCTTACGTTAACTCCGTAAGTAAGATATCCGCTTTTACTCAATTTAGGCGCTTTAACTGAATCTAGCTTAAAGCAGGATGAAAATACCCGCTAAACATGCACTCATTAAGTTTGCTAGCGTACCAGCAGCTACTGCTTTCAAACCTAAGTTTGCCACTTCAGCACGGCGCTCTGGTGCCATAACACCGATTGAACCTAACTGAATCGCGATAGAACCAATGTTAGCAAAGCCACATAGAGCAAAAGTCACGATTACTTGGCTGTGTTCAGATAGTAAAGCTTTGTTCTCAACGAAGTCGATGAAAGCAACAAACTCGTTCATAACGATCTTCTGACCGATGTAAGAACCTGCCATCAATACTTCATCACTCGGAATACCGATTAGCCATGCAAGAGGCGAGAACAGGTAACCGAAGATAGCTTGCAGTGTAATGCCCGCAAAACCGAACGTTTCACCTAGGCTTTCTAGGCCAGTGTTGACCATCGCAATCACACTCACGAAGGCAACCAACATAGTACCAACCGCTACCGCAACCTTCATACCGTTCATCGCGCCGCTTGCCAGTGCATCAATCACGTTGCTTTGGTCAGCTTTATCGAGCTCAATGTGGTCGTAATCACTTGGTGTGCTGCGCTCAGGAACGATGATCTTCGCCATCAACAGGCTACCCGGAGCCGCCATAAAGCTTGCAGCGATAAGGTATTTAAGCTCAACACCAAGGCCAGCATAACCACCAAGTACACTACCCGCTACCGACGCCATACCACCTGCCATTACAGCAAACAGTTCCGAACGAGTCATAGACTTTAAAAAGGGACGAATTAGAAGAGGAGACTCACCCTGAGAAAGGAAGATATTACCTGTAGCAACCAGAGATTCAGCTTTACTTGTACCCAGCAGTTTTTGCACCGCTCCGCCCAAGATTTGAATCACTTTTTGCATGACGCCTAAGTAATAAAGCGCAGAAATCAAAGCACTGAAGAAGATAATGATTGGAAGTACGCGAACCGCGAAAATGAAGCCTTCAGTAGCAAGGTCACCGAAAAGAAATGCGATACCAACATCTGCAAAACCAAGCAGGCTAGAAACACCGTTACTTAAGCTTGTTAGCGCTAATTGTCCCCATGGGAAATACAATACTAAGGCTGCAAAACCGATTTGAAGTAATAGTGCACGAGAGACCGTTTTCCAGTTAATTGAAGAACGACTTTCAGATAGCAGGTACGCGCAAGCAATCAGTGCAAGAACACCGACAAAACCAAATAGAATATTCATAATGTGTCCTAGTAATCCTTAAAGAGTGAACATGAGCCAAGCAAATGACATCAAAGGAACAGGACAAAGAACCGCAAGCAAAACGCTACGCGATGAAGGAGCTAACAGGGTTAGCGAATGTAACAACGAGTTGTTCATGTAAAAAATCACCTTATACAAGCAGTGGAACGTAGCTGGTCCGGTCCGTGGGGTCATTCACATATCCATGTGACGGCTTGTATTGGCTAAGCACCGGCTTAAAACCGGAAGAGAAGTATAAACAGTTAAGTGAGACGTTCATCACATTTTTTGACGCAAACGATCGCGCGGTCAAGGATTAGCCAAAACGTATTGTTTATCGTCGTTTTCGTGCTTCAAAACTGTAAACAATCTGTAGGGAGTTGAATTTGTAATGTTAAGTCTTTAAGTGTGTGAGCGTAATCACTCGGTTAATTCTGTGTGATTCTTACTACTTTTCTGTGCTCTGCCTCATTTCCAGAGACTTCAAGATTCATCTTAAGTTTAGATGCGTATATACTTTGTGTGATCTCACCAAATAATTATCTATAAAATACCAATAGAGCTGATTAGATATAACAGCCATCGAGACTAAGAGAGGAAACACGTGAAGAAAATGGAAGCTCCGCACGACATGAACAATGGAGCTAGATTCAAAACAAATAGACACGGCTATGTGACAGTAGTTGAATATTATAATACCTATACTGTTATTGTCGCGTTTGAAAATACCGGAAATATCCGCGCTATCAGTGCGGCGAAATTACGTACAGGTCAACTTACCGATCGCTCTGTTGCGCCTGAATCAATTATGATTGGTGAAAAGGTTGAATCGGTTAAACACGGGATATTAACCATTACTCACGTTGAATCTGAAAATATTGTGGTACTGACCAATGCCAATAACGAAGAAATTAGAATGTTATTGCCTGCCGTACAAAAAATGAAAGATAAAACTGAAGAAGTCGACAGTGAAAATATTGCCTCACCAAAACCAACCTCTCTTAGCCAACTGACTAAAAGAAATAAAAAGACCAAAGACGTTAATAGCATGCTTAAGAAAATGCTTACTGACTACGGTCGATACGATTAATTCTCTATTTTCTACAATAAAGCCTCTTTAGATTTATATTCTGATATAAAAACTAATTAAGCCTGCCTTTATCAATAAAATACGTTGCATATTCGAGTGAAAAGTTAAATTTGATCAAAGTCTCACTCTGGATCTTTACTACAAATTAACGAGATCTACATCACAATCTCATTTTAGCTTTGTGATGGAGATCTTATTGAAATCTGAATATTTCCATTACTATGCTCTCACACAATAAGAGAACGAAGTTTCTCAACCCCTAAAATCCAATTGAGACAAATATTATGAAAAAGATTCTTGTAGTTTGCGGTAACGGCCTTGGTACTTCTCTAATGATGGAAATGGCAGTAAAAGAAGTCGCTAAAAAAATCGGTTTCGAAGCAGAAGTTGATCACGAAGATCTATCATCTGCAGCATCAAGCAATGCAGATATTTGGGTTGCAGCAACAGACGTTGCAAACCAACTAAAAGACGCTGGTAAAGAGAACATCATCAGCCTTAAAAATATTTTTGACAAAGCATCTATTGAAGAACAACTAAAAACTTTCATGTAAGGTCAAAATTATGCAAAACTTTTTCGAGTTCATGCTCGGCTTATTAAAAGAGCCGGCGATCATGGTGGGTTTAATTGCTTTTATTGGCCTAGTTGCACAAAAAGCAGATGTTTCTACCATTCTAAAAGGCACAATTAAAACCGTAATGGGTTTCCTAATTTTAGGTTTTGGTGCTGGCGCTCTTGTTGGCGCACTAAATAACTTCTCAGTTGTATTTACTGAAGCATTCGGCGTAAGTGGTGTTATTCCAAATAACGAAGCAATTGTTGCATTAGCACAAGAAGCATTCGGTTATGAAATGGCTCTAATTATGTTCTTCGCATTCGTTGTGAATATTTTATTGGCTCGTATTACTCCTTTAAAATATATTTTCTTAACGGGTCACCACACAATGTTCATGTCTATGCTGGTAGCGGTAATCCTGTCTACAGCTAACATCGAAGGCACTGCTCTAGTTGCAATCGGCTCGATCATTGTGGGTTCACTGATGGTTATCATGCCTGCACTTGCTCAAAAATACACAGAGAAAGTGATGGGTACAGATCAACTGGCGATGGGTCACTTCTCAACGTTCTCATACTTAGTATCGGGTTACATTGGTAGCAAGTTTGGTGACACTTCCAAATCAACAGAAGACATCAACGTACCTAAGAGCTTAATGTTCCTGCGTGATACACCCGTTGCTGTAGCAACAACAATGGCTATCTTCTTTATGTTTGCTTCAATAGTTGCTGGCGGTGACTTTGTTGAAACAGTATCAAACGGTCAGAACTGGGTAGTATTCACCTTCATGCAGTCTCTTGTGTTTGCCGGTGGTGTTTACATCGTACTGCAAGGTGTGAAGATGCTGATTGCTGAAATCGTTCCTGCATTCAAAGGTATCTCTGACAAACTCGTACCGGGTGCAAAACCTGCTCTAGACTGCCCTATGGTATTCCCTGTAGCACCAAACGCGGTACTTATCGGTTTCCTTTGTTCTTTCGCTGCTGGCCTACTAGCAATGGCAGTTCAAGGCGCGCTTGGCTGGACAATCATTGTAGCTGGCGTCGTTCCACACTTCTTCGTAGGTGGTGCAGCAGGCGTTTACGGTAATGCGACAGGCGGTCTACGCGGTGCAATTCTTGGTTCGTTCACGCAAGGTCTGTGTATCTCTTTCCTACCAATGCTACTGCTTCCAGTACTGGGTGGCCTTGGTCTTGAAGCGACAACGTTTGCTGACTTCGACTTCGGTGTTGTTGGTCTTATCCTAGGGTGGATTGTTTCATGAGCTTATTTGATTTAATTGGTAACCAAGGCGTTATCATCAACTCTGACGAAAACCTAACGGTTGATGCGGCGATTGATGTGACTTGTTCAACACTGCTAGCGAGCAACAAAATCGAAGCAAGCTATGTTGAAGCTATCAAGCAAAAGCATAAGGACATTGGCGCGTACTATGTTCTAGCACCAAAGATTGCGATGCCTCATGCTCGCCCTGAAGATGGTGTGAACGAAGCATCACTGCAAGTAACGGTATTCAAGAAGGGTGTTGATTTAGAGTCAGAAGACAACGGTGACGTTTACCTTTCGATTACTCTGGCGGCGATGGACTCAGATAGCCACATCCATACGATTATGGCGCTATCAGAGTTGTTCCAAAATGATGATGACATTGATGCCATCATCGCAGCGGAAACTGAGCAAGCGATCATCGAGATCTTAAAACGATACTAATCTCGATATAAAGATCCTGATAAGCACCAGAAACAGAAAAG
>NZ_JBFRSC010000068.1:0-6971 GCF_041473335.1 Vibrio sp. 10N.222.55.C7 | reverse complement strand
CTTTTCTGTTTCTGGTGCTTGGTCATATCTCATCGAATATGAGTGAAGGCATCACACCTCAAAAGGACTCACTTGCACTAAAACGCGTACATTCGTTTATCTGTCGATAATTCAAAGCAATATTGCGCGTGTTTATTAAGGCACTCAAACACTTCTCGATCCAACTTAAAGTTATCAACGTGGTCCGTCAAAATAGCGAGTGTTTCTTCTAACGTCATACCTGCACGATAAGGGCGAGACTGAGTTAGCGCTTGAAACACATCCACTACAGCAACAATTCGACTGGGTTGATCCAACTCTTCCGCCGTTTTGCCCATTGGGTAACCCGAACCATCTAACCTTTCATGGTGATTAGATGCCCACTGACAAACCTGAGGTGAACTGAACAACTCCTGCAATGCGAATCGAGTGTCCGTTGCATGGCGTTTAATACAGCAATACTCTTCTTCAGTAAGTAAATCCGGCTTATGTAGAATGTCATTAGGGGTTTGCAGTTTACCGATATCATGAACCAACCCAGCCAGATAGAGTTTACGCTGAGTGGTGTAGGAATAACCCAGCTGTTTGGCGAGGTATTCTGAAAGCTGCCCAACCTTCAAAGAGTGCTTAAAGGTAAACGAACTTTTGGTATCAACAACGTTGGCAATAAATTCGGCAAAAGCCACCGTCTCATCCAACGACATCTGCTGAGAGAAGAATGGCACAGGCTCAAAATTATCCCTCATGTTCTCGATGTATGGGATCTCCATAGAAAACCAGAAATCATCCAGGTCGACCAACTCGCACATGTGTTGCACAAGGTTGGTTTCGAACATCTCATCGGCTTGTTCAGTCAAACGTTCAATGATGCTCGCTTTGCCATCGGGTGTTAGGTTTCCATAACGATCAGAAGAAGTTATACCGTATAGATAATCGACTCTATCAGCAAGCATCACGATGGCAGCCAGCTCTTTTTCTAACTCGCTGATATGAATAGCCTTTAGCTCAGACCACGGAGTATGATGATAAAGTACCGGCTTAGCGAATATAGAAAGAACCGGGCACTCTTTTAAGATTTTGTAGCCCTTTTGACAATGGTGATAGCTTGAGTCGGGTACAAACCCAGACGTTAAGCTGAGCTGTTCATCAATTTGCGAGACACCACAGTCGTGAATCAAGCCTAACGAAAACGCGAGCTGCGCTTGCTCTTCTTCCCACCCCACACTCAGAGCACATCGATACGCGATGTAGCCCACTCTCTGTCCATGATTTTTACTTTCGAAACCGACGTTATCAAGCGCCTTAGCAATACCGAATAGAGCCTTTCTTAGGTCCACGGTCACGTCCTGGCAATGTTGATTCATTATTTAAGCCTAGCATTTTTATAGTTTTTATATATTTAGGCCGCTAATACTAATGCATAGCTAATGATTATATACACAACTATTGTAAGGTTTAATGAGTTTCGTGATAGAACTAACGTCTCACGAAAAATCCGTGCTACAAGTGGTTGCATATTAAAAATCATGCGACATTATAGCCTGCCGACTAAGATTCGATTAAATAAGCAACCATAAGAAAAGGAAAGACATGTTTAAAACGGTTATCGACAACGAACTCTCCATCGCATTGGTTGAAGAGAGCTTCGCTTCTCACTACGCGGAAATCTCCCAAAGCCAGAATGAGTACCTAAGCCAATGGCTCGTGTGGCCGCCACATTGCAAAACCGAGCAAGACTTTAGGATCTTCATCCAACGCTCGCTACACGATTATGCGGAAGGGAAAAGCATGACTTGTGCGATCATGTATCAAGACAAGGTCGTCGGTAACTGCAGTTTCAATACCATTGATCATGATAAGCAAAAGGTGACCATAGGTTATTGGTTATCTGAGACATACCAAGGAAAGGGGATTGTGACGCGCGTTGTCCAGAAGCTGATTGATATTGCTTTCAATGAGTTAGATATGGAAAAGGTAGAGATATCAGCCGCAACCGGTAACCAAAGCAGCCGCAAGGTTTGTGAGCGCTTACATTTCACGTTAGAAGGCATCATCACGCGTAACGAGAACTTGAATGGTCGCATCGTTGACCACGCTATTTATGGCCTTCATCGCTCTAAGCTCTAAGCTCTAAGCAGTAGTACTAAGAAGTCACTAGCTTGTAAATCGGAATATGAAAAAGCCACGGTATTAGTCCGTGGCTTTGTTATTTGACGGCCTGAAGAGCTCTAAAAGCTCCAGCTTAAGCGATCTTAGGAATCACGATACTGAACTTCGCACCACCATAGTTGCTGTCGTCGATTTTGATATCCCAAGAAAGCTTTTTAGCCGCCGATAGAGCAATCGCGAGGCCTAACCCCAATCCACCTGTGGTCGACGTTCTGCTTAAATCTAATCGAGAGAACGGTAGAAATACCTCATCACGCTTATTCTCCGGTATTCCAGAACCATTATCTTCAATCACCACCAGCCAATTTTCTGAGTTCTCATCGAGCGTCATCCACACTTTGCTTGTGTGTAATTTCCCGCATTCTTGAGAACGTTATCGAACACCAAGCGCGCCATTGAGCAGTCACACTTAATCTTGCACTCTAGCTGTACCTTAGATTCAAAGGTGGCATTCTCTAGTTTCGAGTAACGAATTCGGTCTAGGCAATACTCACGAAGATCGGAGGTCACTTTAACGAGTTCAAAGAAAGAGTTATCCATGACATTCAACTTCGAAAGCATGATGATTTCTGACGTGAGCTCGTTGATATCCTCAATGTAGGTATCAATGTCATCGAAAAGAACCTGATGATTATCGGGTGCTCCCCTTCTTAATATATCGGTCGCCAGCTGAATACGACTTAACGGAGTTCGTACTTCGTGTGGGATAGCTTGAGCGAAGATATGACTTTGTTTTACTTTGCTCTCAATCTCTTCAGCCATGAAGTTAAAACTGCTGGCCAAATCAGAAACAGGATGGATGTCGTCCATGTCAGATCGAGTACTAAGCTTGCCCTTACCAAACTGCTTCTGCTTCTCGACGAGCAACTCTATTCTTTCTTGAAAACGCCTCACAGGTAAGTAAACACTTGCTCCAATCGCCACAATCACAGCCAACAACAGCCCTAACAAAAAGTGTCGTTCTGAGTCTTCATACCATTCAATGTCAGGAGAGAAAAAGTCCCCTACCTCACTGAACCCAAAACTAAATTTAGAGTTTGGTAGCTGAAACACGGTCGAATAGAGGTTGTCATCACTTAGATATATCGGCACACCGTTTAAGGTTGTGTATAACTCACATTGTTGGCAAGGCGCCTCGCCCGACCAATTCTCCAACAGGCGTAAATTGAAGATATAAAATTGTTGGTAGCCTGTTCTATCGAGCTCTTTATAGAGTGAGTTTTCTTGATTGTGTTGACGAACATACTGCTCCGCAAAGTAGATGCCATCATTGAGGAAGGTTTCGATCTCGGTGCGTCGCATGTACCCCTCACCAAGGTTCAAGAACAAAAATATCGTTGCCGACATCCCAGTCACAATCCCAAGGTATAAGCGAGCAAACATCGAAACCGAGCGAAGCTTCGTAGCAATGAACTTACGCAACCAGCATGTACCCCTTGTTGCGAACCGTACGAATCAACTGTTTGTCTTTTGCGTGAATGCGCAGCTTTCGGCGTAACCCAGACACGCGCATATCAATCGAGCGGTCGTTGAACGCGTAATCTATCCCTCTAAATAACTGACAGCACTGGTCTCGAGTCACGACCTGACAGATGTTATTAACGAGAAGGTTTAAGATTTCAAATTCAGCAGAAGTAAGCTTGAGGTTTTGGCCGTAGAGCGTGGCACTTTGAGCAGAGCTGTTGATTACAATATCGCACTGTTTTTCAGCCGTAGTTTCTTGCGCAGTTTTTACGGGAGTCGCTCGACGCAATAACGCTTCAATTCGCGCTAACAAGGCATGGCCACGAATCGGTTTGGCAACGTAATCGTCCGCACCAAATTTAAACAAGCTGACCTCGCTCATTTCATCGGCGGAAGCCGTTAGCACTAAAATCATTCCATTGTAAAACTCACGGGCTTGACGGCAAATTTGCGCGCCGCTCATCCCTGGAAGCATCAAGTCCAACAGCACTAAATCAGGTTCAATACTACGGATCGCTTCAAGTGCCAAGTTCCCTTCATGAACAACGCTAACATTGTAACCTTCAGCTTCGAGGTAAAGCGTCGTTAGACGAGCTATCTCTTGGTCATCTTCAACAATGAGCACTTTGGTTTTCGACATTCCTATCACCAGTATTTATTAAAAGCGAAGGCCGTATATATACTGGTCATAGATCATCAATATTGGAATCAGAGCCCTACATTTACCGTACGCAAAACATAGTAATCACTTTTGTACATACACGTTTACAGAATAGAGAACCAACAACCGGTGCGCCTTGGTTTATCAAGGTTTCCTCCTTCAGAGCACACCATTTTGATGTGCAAGGAAAGTGGCTCTTTGATAAAAGCGAACTGCTGCTAAACCTAACCTGTACAACAAAGCAAAAAGAGAAGCTGATAAAAGCCAGATACAACGCAGAACACGACTGTTTAACGGAGCTTTATAATCGCCGTGGGATCAGCAACCTTCTAGAAACCAGCATTGCCTATCGCTCACCGTTTGAATTGATGTTTGTCGACCTTGATGGCTTCAAATTAGTTAATGACACTTATGGGCACACTGTCGGAGACCAACTACTCAAACGGGTTGGTGAACGCCTTAAACAGTTGGTTGATGAGAAATGCATGATAGGGCGATTTGGTGGTGACGAATTCATTGTGATTGCCCACACCTGCCGAAATCAAAATATCCCACTACTTTGCTCTCGCATCATTGATGCCTTAAACCGAAGTTTCCATATCAGAGGCATCGGCAGTTTATCTGTCGGTTGCAGCATAGGTACCGCGCATTTCCCTGATAACGCGGTTGACCAAGAAACATTGCTAAAGCAAGCGGGTATGGCGATGCATCTTGCAAAAGCGAATGGTCGAAACCGCTTCCAAACGTTTACCCCAGACTTAGCACAAACCCTGCATCGCAAAGTAGAGATCCGCCATCGACTGGCACGCGCCATAGAAAACGACGATCTCAACCTTCACTACCAACCGATCATGAACACCAACAGCGACAAGGTGAAAGGGTTTGAAGCCTTGCTTCGATGGTCAGACAAAGAGCTAGGTAACATAGGCCCTGATGAGTTTATTAACTTAGCGGAGGAGACGGGGCAGATTGTACCGCTCGGGAAATGGGTTCTGAACTCTGCACTCAAACAGCTATCGATATGGCAACGTGAGTTTGATAGTGAGTTGATGATGAGTATCAATATTTCGAGTATTCAGATGCACGCGACCTTTGCCGAGCAGCTATTAGCAATGTTGAACTTCTACAATATCCAACCTCAAAGCATCGCCCTTGAGATCACCGAATCTTCCATGATCTTCAAGCATGGTGAAGTCAGGCAAGCGTTAAGCGATATTTCTAAATTGGGCGTAGAGCTTCACCTTGATGACTTTGGCACAGGCTACTCGTCACTGTCGATGTTGCATGACTTACCGATTAGCACCGTGAAACTCGATAAAAGCTTCGTCCACGGTTCACACAAAGGGAGCAAAGTGATTGTCCAAGCCACCCATGCTATCTGTGAAAAATTGGGGCTAAAAGTGGTTGCTGAAGGTGTCGAAACCGAAACGCAAAAAGCGTTCTTAATCGATTGTGGATACCAGTATCTTCAGGGATTTTTATTTAGTAAACCAATTCCCTCAAATGAAGTCGAAAGTCAGTTTTTGAATGGTCGACAATCCTACAATTAAAGACTTATTTATCAATAAATTAAGTCGTTTGAATGCTTCCTAAACAATCGGCTGCTGTGGGTGTGTACGCTTACGTATGCTTACATAGCGTTTAACAGTAAGAGGAAATAATTAAGCTATTGTTTATAAAGAAAATTACTTAGAAATTCACACAATAAAACACCAAACCATTATACCCACTAACTGTAATGACTTTGGTATTTAGATTACCCTCATTCCGTCCCTTTAGCAGAGCAAATAATCGGTAACCATGAACAGACAAAACGGCTTCACTCTTTTAGAACTCATCATCTCTGTATTAATTTTAGCGATCGTTTCGGCGACAGCTATGGTCAAGTTCTTAGACGTTCAAGGAAGTGCTCGGGCGAGTAAAATACATGATGTGGCTGGTAACCTTCGCACGGGTATCGATATGATCTACGCGAAGTCAGCGATTGCTGGCGTTGAGGATGAGTGCAACTATGTTGAAAAGACGGAGATTGAGACCTACTACGTTTGTCATGGTTACCCAATCGCCTATGTTGACTCACTAAGAAGACTGCTCAATATCGACGCAACAGAGCTTCATGTCATCAACAAAGAAGTAGACTCTGGCAGCAATGCAGAAAGAGTAGCCGCCATCTCTTTCGACACCGAAAACTACACCTATTCGCCAGAAGGAGACTTTTGTCAGGTGCTTTATCAGCCAGAAAAAGAACCACAGATCGTGGTGCTTGATGGTGCATGTTAAATACTCAACGATTGCACGCTTCCATAGTTAACACAAAGCCACCGCAACAGATCTTTGAATATCATGTGGTTACGCTAACATTTGCTCAAAAATAACACTAATTGATCTAACTTGTTGCTGCTTATACTTTTAGGCAGTGCTCATGGTATAACACCAACCTCATTCATATCTTATTTTCATCACTAGCCGATTAATATTTACATAGACACATATTTGATACATATGTCAATAATAATTCCATTAAAATTCTTTAATCAACACATCATGATAAAAATCATCCTTTCCCTATTTTAAATATCCCACCTTAAAGTTTAATTATTTAAATTTCGTAACAGAATAAATTAAAGTCAATCATTCAACAAATATAATTAATTCTATCATTGATTACTTTAATTAAATCACCAAAACAATACGCCAC
>NZ_JBFRSC010000067.1:0-17134 GCF_041473335.1 Vibrio sp. 10N.222.55.C7 | reverse complement strand
CTGACTTCAAAACTAATATTTACCGCTCTTTCGAAAAAGAACAGAAACATGTAATTCTAAAGCTATTACCCCTCTCTTCTTAAATAAATAGGAACAGAATGGTAATGAATTGACTGTGCCAAAATTAAGTAAACTTAATTTTGTATTGGTCACTCAGTTCATTGAAATCAATTTTGATTCCGAAGAATCTGTTTTATCTAACGATAAAACGTTTTGATATTCATCAACGAGTGCCCACACAGATTGATAGGTTTAAATTGTTAAAGAGCTTTGCTTATCGAAACTTTCTTTTTACAAAGAAACCCTTGAAAGCGGACGTGAATTCTAGCGATTTAATCTTAAGTGTCAAACACTTTTTAAAATTAATTTGTTTCGAACTTTCCGTCTTACTGATTACCGCTGAAGCCTTGTGGCGTCTGCCGTGTCAGTGACGCGGCATTATAGAGATCATCGTAAACATGGCAACCCCTTTTTTGATAAAAATTCAAAAAAGTTGCTTAAGTGTCTACTTTTACGTCAAAAGCGTCTTTCACAGGTCAAAGCTCATACAATTACAGGCATATCACTTAAAATTTTGCGACTAAATCTTTCGAAAATACCTCTATATCTAGTTCAATACTCCATTTATCACTCAGCTCTACGATGTTATCTAGCGACTGCTGAACCGTTTTTATCGTCAACGTATTATTGTCTAGGTCGTATACCTGTTTTTGCGTAGTGTAATAGAAGTAAAGGATAGTCAGCGCGTCTCGGTCGCCTTGTTCCGCTTTTGGCTGAATGCGCTTGAGCTTACGATAGATTTGATTGTGGATTTGTTTCAGGTTCCAAACATAAAGCGCTTCTTTGAAATACTCATGCCCTTTCGCTCGGCTTGCGATAAACGCATTCAAAGCGACAGATAAGATCACCCCAAGTACGTTCAAATGAAAGTTCCCTGTCGATTCACCAGTAATTGAAGTCGCCGAGCCAAACAATTCGATCAGAATGGTGCCGAATACAATGGCAAACAATGCAAGTGACCCAACTAATGACACCAACAACAGGTTCATCTTCTTTCTATATTCTTCTTTATTAATCTTCTGTAACTTCACCGACAGCTTCCTTATGTAAGTCACTTTATAATTTTGCGCATACTATCTATGTAAACATTGGTTCGCTTCAACCCTTACCGTCTTGTAATGTGGTCATTCTCTATTTAATACTCAAAGTTCGCGGGTTGGTGCTAAGTGCAACTCCATTTGACTTCATTAATAGAAAAGAGTTACATACCGCCACAATTTTGGTTATTCATCAATTCATGTTGATAAAGTCCGTTTCGCTTTATCACATACTGACAAGGTACATTCCATGCGTTCATTTGTATTACGCGCTCGCGCAGCCCCTACAGAGAGCAAACTTATCTTAGAAGGTGTTGGGCAAGACGCTCATACTGAGATTCTGGCTCATACTCTGATGAACACGATCTTCGTTGCTCAATCTCACCGTGAGAATGTCACCGTGCATCTTGTGCTAGAAAGTACTAAAGACTTTTCACGTACCATTACATTCGATTCAAATGAAATCACCAACATTGGCGGCTTTCATGAATCTGCACTGTTATCTGCGGTAGTAAGAGCGGTTGACGCTTCTCAAGGCATGACAAAAGAACAAACACGTCAGGTAGAACCGGGCATCACGGTTCGTACGATGAGCTTTGAAAAGTTGGTCAAAGAACTGGCCGAAGACCACCAGCTGTACATGATGGATAAAAAAGGCGACTTTATCCGTGATGCAGAGATTGCGGAAAACCCATGTTTCCTTCTGACTGACCACATCCCAATGCCGAAGAAAAGCTACAACAGCTTAAAGCGCTTAGGTACAGAAAAGATCAGCTTAGGCCCGAACATGCTGTTTGCTTCTCAGTGTGTTGTGTTGATCAACAATGAGCTTGATCTAAGAGACTTCTGATTCAACTCATAGCTGTTGAAATAAAAATGGAGCGATCACGCTCCATTCACTCCTTTGTTCAGTTAACATCCGAACTAAAAACGAGCTTCAACTGTCATCCCTTCAACCCAATACTCTTCCGGCGGTGCTGTAATAAAGTCCAATACAACTTTCAAATACGCCGGCTGACCTTCAAACGGGCTTACTAACTGGCTTGGTAATTTGCTCACAACTTCTACCGAATCGGACACTTCAGCTTCAAAAGAGCTACCGTTAGGAAACTTTACCAACGCATTTGCTCCCTTTACCGCGTCTTCTAAATATTTAGGGTCTAGGTAAGCCACGATATGAGGAACGGTATTTTTTGCTATCGTCACTAGCTCATCGCCTTCAAAAACTCGCTGCCCTTCGACAACATGTATGTCTACGACGCGACCCGCATAGGGAGACTTTACCGATAACTCTTGCTCTCTTACACGCTTAAGGGCTAAATCTTTCATCAATGAACGTTTAGCCTGACTAACTGGTCCAGCTAACTCCCGCTCCTCTTCAGCCAATTTCGCGCTTTGATAATCAAGCTTTTGTTGATTCAACTGGTTGTTCAGCGAGTTACCCATTCCAACAATACTGGCATAATCCACATCCGATACTTGTCCTTTTTTACGATATTCTTCATAACGCTTTTGAATTTGCTGTACTTTACTGAGGTTCCGACGCGTTTCTGCAATACCGTTTAAGTGCAATGCTTCCATATCGCTTGGTAAATTGACTTTTAACCCTAACAGCTCCGCATGTATAAACTCAATTTGAGCTTCAATTTCCAAATTCGTCAATTGAATTGCAGTCTGTGCTCGCTCCACTTGAGTGCCGTCGTCTATGGGTATCGGCCCAACAATGCCTGCAACCTTAGCAGTCAGAGTAACTGGATAAGACGTAACAATAGCCGGAGCAATCACGAGAAAATTTGTCTTCAAGAAAAAATAAGCCACGAATAAAAGTGGGCTTATTACCAAGCTCAAGATCAAATACCAACGAAAGCGATAGCCCCCTCTTTTTGCTTGTCCGTAAGCAACCTTCACACCATCATCCGATTGAGGTTTGTTTTTTTTATCCAGATGAAATTTTACTTTCATTGCTAAAACCTTTTGCCTTTTTTCAATACCCACCAAGGAGCCATACTCGACTCTTCGTGACTTCTTCTAAATAATTCATTAATCATGGAGAACGCAGTAATCAAGCGCATAAAAAACTGATAAAAAGGATAGAGGGGTAGCCATTTAGCCATTCTTAGATCCTCTTTCTCCCTTTCAGAAACTAAACCAATGTAAACAGTAAAAAATAGAATTACGGTAAACAAATACACGCAATAAATTAGAATCATCAATGCAGCAACAAAATCAATTGAGTGAACCCAAAATATATAAAACATGAACACTGAAACTAGAATCGGCAGCAATACATTTTGCAATACACCATAAACGAGAGTGAAGATGAAATTCCCCCAACCCAGTAAACGGGGGGTTAGTCCTTCATTGTGTTTCCTCAAAAACAGAAACAATAAATCGCCGTCCCATCTAAGCCTTTGCTGTACTAATCCTTTTAAGGTATGAGGCACGTCAGTATGACCGACAGCTCTTGGTGCAAAAGCCAATCTATTATTTGGGTAGCGTTTCTTATATTGCTTAAGCCTCATCGTTAAATCGAGGTCTTCAGCCGTATGCGTATCCCAACCTCCAACTTGTTTTAATACATTTTTTCTAAATGCACCAAAGGCTCCAGAAATATTATTTAGCACTCCCCAATTTGAGAGCCCTGTTTTTCCTGCTTGCATAGACAACATATATTCTAGAGACTGCATACGAGTAAGTAAGTTGTCCTGCCAATTTCTTACACGCAACGCACCACCCGAAGCAATCACATTCTTGTCAGTAAATTGCTTCATCATTTGCAGTGCCATATCGTTATCAAAAGAAGTATCGCCATCAACATTTATAACAAAATCGCCGGTGGCATTATCTAAACCAGCATTCAATGTTGATACTCTTCCTCCCCTTTGCCACTTGGGTATAACTCGAACATTTCGATTTTTTACACATTGATGTCTCTGCTCACCTCGAATCGCAGCTTGATATGTATCTTCATTCTGAGCTGCGCCATCAACTACCGCTAACACTTCAATCTTTCCGGGATACAGTTGCTCAACTAGTGTATCTATCGTAATTTCAATCGCATCCCCTTCGCCATAACAAGTAATGACGAAAGATATGCTCGGGTATTCTGTTATCTCAATATCACTCTCAGAATAAGACCAACGAAATATCCCTGTTAACACGAGTAAAAAAAGTGGCAATTCAACAATAACCATCATGGGAAACAGCATGAGCCATAGCTCTGCATTTTCGAGTAACATCCCCCAAAAATATTGTTGAAGATTGAGGCTATTCGACAGCATAAATTTCGCCGACTTTACTCTCTAACCACGCCCCTACGTCCTCTTTAACCATGGGGTCAGGAAGGCTCCAAGCAAACACATTCAATGTAAAATCATCGTCTTCAATAAGTAGACAAAGGGCTTCTATTTTTTCACGCAGCACATTGATATGTTCCATCTTAGCTTTAGGCATAAATACGAAAAGAACATCACTTTTGTATTGACAACAAATATCTGAGTCTCTAAACAAACCGTTAAGGCGCTCAGTAATTTGCTCGATCAAAGCAAACATTTTCGCATCTCCATTCTTAGATACATATTGAGCTAAATCAGGAAGATGCAGACCTAGGAGAAGATGCTCTTCTTGATGACGGATAGCGATACGATTGACCCAATCAAGGAGGTTTGAAAAATACCCGCTGTCTACTTTGCCGCGTAGTGTCAGCTGTGGAGCAGATAATTTGACGCCGTGACGGAATATATACTCGCCCTGCACACCTAATTTTAATGAATAGATTTTCCTGACAACCAACTGAGAAACATCATTCTTGGCGTCACAACTAAAACAAACAGCCAAAGTCTCAGCTTCAGAAAAGGAATGAGAACAAACGTTACATGAATGAGTCTCTAACGGGCGGTCATAATCCACACCGATATGACGAAGTTGAGTTAAACATTTAGGGCATTCCAGTTTATGGTTACGTTTAAATTGTCCTTGTTCGGCTACATGACCACAGGTGAAACAATGTAATGAGACACGCTCGGTAATATCAATGTCTTTACATGAAGGGCACACTTCGATGTAATTCAAATGAGCACTAGCGCAGTCAGAACATACACGGATTCGATTGATCAACTCATCATATTCAAACGTATCACGCTTGGTTTCTGACAAAACAAAACGATATGTAGAACTTAACTCTGGATAATATAAGTCGACTAAAGGGTAAGAATATATCGATTTCAGAGTCAGGGAGTGATGAGGGACTAGTCGTCGATCTTGCTCCAACCCTAACCATCCAATTAAAGGGTCTAAAGCATCCGTCGATTCAGAAACACTGTTCAACGTTCTACTATGTTGGGTCAGTTCTTCCTCAATAGTATCTTGCTTTAAAACTCCATCAGATAAACAAACTGATAATGCGCTAGTTTCAAATACATAAATCTTCCAAGACCAAAACTTTCTGCAACGGTGAAGTTGACTTAATAAATCATCTTGTACACTGGCTTCCGTGTTTAGAAAAACTACACCACCTAACAACTCTGGCAGTTGCTCAATATCACTTACTTGTGCGATATCAAATCGATCTTCCGCATCAACGATTGGGGTCCCAAGACAGTAAATTTTTAATTTATCTCTCATTCATTAACTCCATACTTTTGACACTTCCACCGTCAAATAAACGTAACATTCTGAATATTAATGAATGCTATTGGATTGGTCGGCCTTATACAAATACTAGATATCGATGTAAAAACAGTCCAATTATTAACCAATAATATAAAATACTGACACCATTGCATTAACAACACGGAAACATAGATATTAATGATAATTTTAAAATTATAGATATACAGCACTCCAAAAATTGGATAGCGATACTTTTTTCAGACTAATTACATCAACTTTCGGAGCAATGCCTCTCTCTAACTCATTCAATCTTATAAATTTCTCATATCACTTCTATACTGATTCCAATCTTAATTAATCGTGTTAAAGGCAAAGGATGAGCGTATTAACCGTATTCTTCTGTGGTACAGGCTCAAACTCAGAAGACAACAACCACAAAAACTATGTTTCTGGCGAATTGATTTCGACGCTAGCGAAGAATGCAACGGGCAGAGACATGATTGACTACATTCAAGTGGATGGCGTTGGCAGTGGGAATCAGAACGAATGGTTGAAGCAAGGTAAGGACGACACGTATTCTGGAGTTAAGGGGACATTGCTAGGCAAAGGCATCGACAGCAACATGCGTCATGTACTGAATATCTTGCGCGGAAGCCAACAAGATAAGAATAACTACATGAAGAGAGCAAAAGGACTGCTTAGTGAATCTCGCCCAGAAAAATCAGCTTGGCCTTTCGCAACCAACCAAAAATATCAGGATTGGTTGAAAGACTCACAAGCACTGGCAGCCGATCTAAAACAAGGTATCGCTGCTCGCCAACAGAACATAGCGATTGAACACCAAACCAAGCCCATTAGCCAAATTAACATCGTAGGTTGGAGCCGTGGTGGTGTGAGTTGCTTTGAATTGGCGAACCGAATGCTCAAAGATCCCAAGCTTAGCCATATTCCCGTCAACATCTTTGCGGGTGACCCCGTTCCTGGTGGGATGAACGCATTCAAGGATTACAAATTACTGGGCAAAAACGTCAAACAGATCGTATGTGTTTTTGCTGAAGACGAACGCTCATTGGCTTTCAAAGCGAGAATGCCACGCTTGTCCCCTTCCACTAAATATTACACAACCGACATGCCAGGCCGACACGGTACTTTGGTAGGGAATGCGAATAGTTCCGGCGGAAGCAAAGGCGCGGGATTACTTACCGGCCCAGAACTGGTGACAAGAGATTTCATGGAAAAGGTATTAACCGGTTGGGGCACGCAGCTTAAACCAAGTACGACATTGAACTTTTCTAGGCAGCGCATCATCGAGCTATACGAGCAAATGCGTAGTAATGAAGATCACTTCAATAAGATGCACGGCAAAGAACCGACTGTTATGGACAAGTAAAGATCGAATCGGTCAGCAGAGAGAGCGTCGCTACGGGATTCCAATGTATCGCTTTCAGTTCCCCGGAATCACTAACAATTACGGCGATGCCATTAATCGTCATCACTGTGATGTGTTAGCCACTAATGCTTTCGCTGCATACGGTACTTCGGCTGCGCTGCCAAACGCAGTCTGATAATCATGCTTTGTTAAACACATTTCAGGACGGGACAACCTAAGCAAAAAAAGAGCTCAACTATGTGAGCTCTTTTTTATTATCTATCTCTTTGTATCAATGGTGTTATCTCGAAATCAGACCTGATTAACCAAAGATGAAGCTGTATAGGAAGCCTGCACCCATCGCCATGCTTAGGATAACGAATAGGAATGCTGCAATCATTTGGTTCTTGAAGATTGATTTAAGCAGGATAACTTCCGTCAAACTTGCACCTGCACTACCAATGATCAATGCCATTACTGAACCCAACGCCATACCTTTCTGTACTAGAGCTGCACTTAATGGGATTACCGCTTCAGCACGAATGTACAGTGGAATACCAATCACGGCAGCTACTGGAATCGCATACCACATACCTTCACCAGCGTACTGTGCAATTAGGTCTGTAGGAATGAAGCCGTAGATGAATGAACCAATCGCGATACCCATCATTAGGTAAGGGAAAACTTGTTTGAAGTCTTTCCAAGTTGAGAACCAAATTCTCATCCAACGACTAGGTTCTTTCTTCTCTACGATTTCAGCTGTTGCGCTTCCATCCGCTGAACAGCATGAAACCGTTACTTGTGGCTCTTCTTTTTTAGAATCGCAGCAAGATGTCTCTTTCGCCATTACGGGTGCAGGTTCGCCACATGCACTTGTACCACATGAAGATTCTGCTTTAACCGGTGCTGCTTTCTTAGGAGCAGAATCACCACAGCTAGTGCCACAGCTTGAAGCTGAACCTGTTGATTCATACGCTTCAGGTTTTACGTAACGCTCAAAGCCAAGCTTCTCAAGTGCGTAACCAGCCACTACAGACACCGTCATTGCTACAAGGAAGTAGAACACAGCAACTTGCCAACCGAAGGTAATCACAAACAAACCAATGATCACTGGGTTCAATAGTGGGCTACCAAATAGGAACACCATCATTGGACCGAAACCCGCTCTTGCACGCAGCAATCCTTTTAAGAAAGGAATGGTCGAACATGAACAGAAAGGTGTAATTGCACCCAGTAGTGCTGCTACTACATAACCCTTACCATTACGTGAGCTCAGGATAGATTGAATCTTTTCTGGTGTAAGGAACTCTTGAAGAATCCCAACAATGTAGCTGATCGCTAAGAAAAAGATAATTAGCTCTACTGCTAAGAAAGCGAACATATCAAGTGCGTCTTTCAGCATTGTTAACATTTCATTGCTCATAATTAACTCCAAACTGGATTGAAGGTCGGGCTCTATGAGAAAAGTAACCAACCCTTAATTTCGAATATTCTCGAATTATAGAAATAAACAGCTCCAGAACAAGCATTATTTCGATAAAAATCGAAATGATTTTCGAAAACACAGTTTTTCAATAACTTACACAGACACCGTTTTTAAATTTGAATTCGACATACATTTCGACTAACATCGAAATTAAATCTTGAGGAGTTAATATGAACTTAGAAGTCGTTGCGAAAGCACTTAAAGAGTTGGGGCACCCTATTCGCCTAACCATTTATAAGAGTGTCGTTAAAGCTGGCTACCAAGGCATTGCAGTTGGCGGCCTACAAGAAGAGCTAGGCATTCCCGGTTCTACCTTGTCTCACCACATATCAAGCTTGGCGTCTGCGGGTTTAATCAGCCAAAGACGAGAAGGAAGAACGTTATTCTGCGTGGCGGAGTATGAATGTCTAGAAGGCGTGATTGATTTCTTACAAGACGAGTGTTGCGTAAATGAACAGTGCAACTAAGGCACCTTTGAATAGGGCATCTTTGGACTTAGAACAGGTTTGGGCTGAATATCAGCAAGCGTTAAAGTCATTCCTGTATTCCAAGGTCAACAACTCTGCGGATGTAGACGACTTGCTTCAAGATATCTTGATTAAGACCTATCAGAACTTAGATAAGGTACAAGATGCTAGCAGTGTTAAGGCTTGGCTGTTCCAGTTAGCCAACAACACCATTATCGACTTCTACCGTAAGCATGCACGCCAACAACGTGATAGCCAAATTGATGCTGAAGATCTGTGGTTTACCGATTTAGACCACGACTCTGAATTTAAGCAGAAACTTTCATTGTGTATTGAACCTTTTATTCAGGCATTGCCAGAACAAAGTTCATCGCTACTGCTTGCGGTCGACATCAAAGGCCAAAGCCAAAAAGAGATCGCAGAAGCGCAGAACGTCAGCTATTCAACGGTTAAATCCCGCGTGCAAAAAAGCCGTGCTGATCTTAAGAACCTGTTTGAAGAGTGTTGTAACTTGTCCCTTGATCAACAAGGCAATGTGATTGATTGCGAGCTTAAGCCGAACGCCAGCTGCGGCAAGTGTTAATCGTTACATCGAATCCGTTATTTCAATAGAACAAAGCCAGCAATTAATGCTGGCTTTGTTGTTTTCATAATCTGCAAATCACTCTTTGTTTATGCGAATCGAGTGCTTAAGCAAATCTAGAGCTTGAGCGAACCGAACTATGCTGCTTCCGCTTTTACCACAGGTTGATAGCGCCCCGGTTTATGATTCATTGCTAGAATCAAGTTGGTGACTATCGCACCAAGCACAGACAGAAGAACCAATGACACATCAACAATGAACAGAGAAAGCACAACAATCGTGCAGTCTAATGCCATCTGAACCTTACCTGCTCGAATTCCAAAACGTTCTTGTAAGAACAACGCCAGAATGTTGAAGCCACCTAAGCTCATCTTGTGACGGAAAATCACCAGCATGCCGGTACCAATCAAGCCACCACCAAGTAAAGCTGCATACAATGCATGAATTTCGGCAATTTGAATCACGTGATACAAGTGATCCACGGCGAACGAAACAATCGAAACCGCGATAAACGTATTGATTGTGAAGCGCCAGCCCATACGAGCAACCGACAAAATATAGAAAGGTAAGTTAAGTGCGAAGAATACTTGGCCAAAGCTCAAATCTGTTACTTTGGTAATGAAGATCGCTAGACCAGCCGTGCCCCCGGTGAGCAAACCGACTTGGTTGAAAAAGATAACGCCGAGTGAAACCAATGCGCTACCTAAGATCAGTGCCAGTAAGTTTTCGCGAAGATTATGATCTTTATCCATGTGAATGACTCTCCCTGAATCTTTTAACATCGCGTTTCAGTAGTCTTGAAACGATTTATGCCCAAATTTACGATGTTTGACAGATAAGTCGAGTGAACGAGCAATGTTGCTTAGTGATTAGTTTGTATATTAGTTTTTACAGCTTTGTGAAACTTTAAATTAAACAGCTAGTTATAAGCCTTAATTTAGACTTTCATTCTTAATTAGATACTTGTTTCTATTAACTAACGAGCTTCAAGTTTTCTTATTTATTGAGCGCGTTTTATACCAATTCCAATCAAGCGACAATCTATGCATAAAACGCATAGACTACATCACAAATGGTCATTTGATACATACCCGACTCATCACTATGATGCGCGACTTCTTACAACATTGAGCGCATGTCAACACCGTATGTTTTCACAATCTCTTTTTGCCCAACTTGCCAGAATGACGTTATTCCTCGTCATTAGTTTGGTTATTGTGCATCACAGTCAGCCATTGATTGATCTCTTGGCTCAGCATGCCGTAAGCAGTGGTTGCCACCAGCAGTCAGGGCATGATCATTCTGGGCACGAACATCACCATGAGATGACTGACCAACACATGTCAGCGCAAGACCACTCACATCACCACCATTAATTTAAGAGTATTAGAATGAGCATTTTCCGTTTTCCTTTACTGGTATGGCTAGGGATAGGCACACTTATTATCAGTCTAGGGATCAGACAATCATTCGGCATTTTCATGATGCCAATTTCAGAGCATTTCGGCACGGGTCGAGAGTTTTTCAGCTTCTCTATTGCTCTACAAAACTTATTGTTCGGTGTGTTCCAACCTTTTGTTGGTATGGCCGCTGACAAATGGGGAGCAAGACGCATCATTATTGCTGGCGCATGTGCTTACGGTTTGGGTTTACTTCTTGCCTCAATTTCTACCGAATCGAGCATGCTTTACGTTTCGTTAGGCGCACTGGTTGGTCTTGGCTTGAGTGCGACAAGTTACGTGATCGTGCTTGGCGCAGTAGCGAAAGTTGTACCAGCAGAGCACGCGGCTAAGGCGTTTGGCTTAACCACGGCTGCAGGTTCATTTGGTATGTTCGCGGTAATTCCGGGCGCACAATACATGCTGAATGAATTTGACTGGCAGAGTGCGATGCAAGTGTTTGGCGTACTGTGTTGTTTGATGATCTCTTTTGCGCTGTTCATGCGAGCGCCTAAAGCAGCCTCAAACAAACAAGCGCAAGCTGAAGAGAACCAAACACTCAAAGAAGCGTTGTCTGAAGCGTTTGCTCACAAAGGTTACTGGTTGATTCACGCGGGCTTCTTCGTGTGCGGTTTCCACGTAATGTTTATCGCAACGCACTTACCGAGCTATTTAGCAGATAAAGACCTACCCGCGAGCAGCGCTGCAATGGCACTGGCTTACGTTGGCATCTTCAACATCTTTGGGTCTTACTTCTGGGGTGTAATGGGCGACAAGTTCAGCAAACGCCACGTTATGTCTGCACTGTACTTAGTGCGTACTGTGGTTATCGGTGCGTTTGTTACTCTGCCTGTGACTGAATCAACCGCGGCTATCTTCGGTGCGGCAATTGGATTCTGTTGGTTGGGTACGGTTCCGCTAACGTCTGGCTTAGTACGTCAGATCTTCGGTGCCCGTTACCTATCAACGTTGTACGGTTTGGTGTTCTTTACTCACCAAGTGGGTAGCTTCTTAGGCGCTTGGGTGGGTGGTCGTATATACGATTACTACGGTTCTTACGAGCCAATCTGGTGGTCAACGGTGGTACTGGCATTTGCAGCAGCACTTATCCATTTACCAATCAATGACAAGCCCATTGAGCGACTGAAATTGGCAATGGCTTAACGTTTTATGCTGACTCCCCCACTAGCGTAAACAAGTCGTTCCAATAAAGCGAGTGAGTATTGAAAGGAAGCATCCTGAGATACTCACTCGCTTTTTTGTTGGTCGTTATAGTAGAAATTATAACTAGCGAAACTGGCATAAAGCTCACTGAATAATAAGACTATTATTTTAGTTTTCATTTATAGTATCCACCCGCTCCTTTAAAACTAATCCGCAGGCTTATGGAATACATAGATCAGACTGTCCTTATCGCAATGACACTCATTTTTGTCGGCTCGTTTGTGCAAACCGCAATCGGCTTTGGTTTGGCCATTGTTGCAGCCCCACTGCTGTTTTTGGTCTCTCCAGATTATGTGCCTGCGCCTATCTGTTTGATCGGTCTGTTTATCTCTTTATTCAACGCTTTTAAACATAGAGCAAATATCTCTATTGGCGGATTAAAAATCGCATTGCTGGGCCGTATTCCTGGGTCACTGGCAGGTGGTGCTTTGTTGGTGATGGTTTCAACGAGCGTGTTATCACTATGGTTGGGCTTATTGGTAGTATTTGCCGTGATTGTTAGCCTACTGCCCTTTAGACTCGAACCAACCCCAACTAAGATGGGTATTGCGGGGTTCTTCTCTGGGTTCTTTGGCACCAGTTCTGGTATTGGTGGTCCACCGATGGCACTGCTACTCCAACACCAAGATGCCAATCAGCTTCGTGGTAACCTTTCTGCGTTTTTCGTGTTTAGTTCGATCATTTCGTTGGTTGTACAGATCCCAATTGGCTTCTTCACACTACACCACTTGATCATCACTATACCTTTGCTGCCTGCTGCTTGGTTGGGTTACAAAGTGGCGTTAATGACGACACAAAGCATCCCTAAAGAGAAGATACGCATTGGTTCATTACTGCTATGTTCTCTCAGTGGCTTTACGGCAATCTGGCAGGGTTTAGCTGGCTAGTTATTGGCGATAAAGACAAGAAGAAGAAAGACATCTTAGAAAACCAACACAAACACCCAGTAGATAAAAGGACGCTCTATGACTTACGACGAATTCAACGCATTCTGCGAGTCACTGCCTGCAACCAGTTATGTGATGCAGTGGAATAACTCGCACGTTTGGAAAGTGGGTGGCAAGGTGTTTGCGATTGGTGGTTGGGGACCGAAAGATGAGCCTGCGTTTATCTTCAAGGCGTCCGATCAGAATTTCGACTTTCTCAAAGAAGAGCCGGGCTATAAACCCGCACCCTACTTTGCTTCACGCGGTATGAAATGGATTCAGCTGTTTGAAAGCACGCCACAAAGGGATGAGGAGCTGAGATACTATCTCATTGAGTCACACCGAATTGTGTCCTTAGGTCTAACCAAAAAGAAGCAAGCAGAGCTAGGGCTCAATCAGTAGCGTTTATTACGTACTGCTAATCTGAGCCCTTCTTTTGCAGTGAGGACGGATCCCTAAGAAGTCTGTTTCAAAAATGCAGGTAAATAGCGTTCTATTTTTTGCTCTGAGATAAGCGGCACCAATAAATAGATCAAACCCGCAAAGGCAATAGATCCGGCTAAGTCTTCTGGTCGATGCATGCCAAGCCAAACACGGCTATAGGCGACACCACCAGCCCAAACCAGTAAACCGCCGACTAGATAAAAGCGTTTCGCCTCTAGGAGAAGACCACCAAAGAACGCCAAACACACACCGACGAAAATCATATGTCCAGATGGGAAAGAGTAATCCGTTTCTCCATGCCAATGACGAGTTCGCCACTCGCTGACCTTATCTTGCACAGATTCAATCGCGGCATTTTTTTCTACCAAAGGCAGCTCGTAAAACAGCTCTGGCATTTCAACGACTTCCTGCGTTACCAAATACTCAGAATAAGGACGAGGGCTCTCAGTGGAATACTTTAAGAAGGTTTTCGCTGCAAAGCTAAGCACCAACAACAAGCCGAGCTGCAGACAAAGACTGACTAACTTAGCTTTGGAAAACTTCATCGTGAGCAGGACTAAAGACAAAACAGCGAGCGTGACCAAGAACCCTTGATTACCCGCCGAGTAAGTCACGAACGTCATAAAAGCACCGTAGAAAGGCAGAACCGCGCTTCCAAGGTCGAAGTCAGATCCAAAGATCAAAAAAGGCACTAGAGAATACAAGCTTAAAACGAGCAGTAATAAGCCTTTGGATTTGTTAGAGAACAGAGAAGTCATGGCTAAGATCTTTGAGATAAAGTGCTCGGATGCTATCGCAGCTTAGCATCGCCAATATCAATTTTATGTCAAAACGGTCAGTAAGCCGTCATGGTGTAACAATAATCGATTAAAGGGCCTCTTAAGTATTGAGCTGATGAACTGTCACGCCATCACCAATAATCCAGACCATCCACTTGTGTACATATAGACATCAAAACCCACTAAACATAGCCTGCGCACCGCTATACACCACACGCTAAGGTCTGCCGATAAAGTGAACACTTACCGGATTATAAGGCCAGAATCTGAAAAACTTTGCTGTCAGTCCTTTAAATCCACTATCGAAAGGATTACCATCTGGTCTGCTTTCAAAGCAAAACAAATTATTAATTTTTATTCTCAGGGCGGGGCGAAATTCCCCACCGGCGGTATGTCCTTAGCAAAATCTAAAGATAAGCCCGCGAGCGCTCGATTCGTCGAGGTCAGCAGATCTGGTGAGATGCCAGAGCCGACGGTTATAGTCCGGATGAGAGAGAATGAAAACACACTCGTTTAAGTTGGAAAGGCGTACCCGCGTGAGTTGGGTTCGTACCTCCAACTTAGGCGGGTGCATTTCGTTTTGGATAAAACCATAATGAGCTAAAGTTGACTTGTAATGAGTAGGCTTTGTTGTGCTCGGTTGAGATCCCTCATACAGCCCTGATTCTGGTGATATTTTAGGAGTTTAACCATGAATCAGTCTTCACTACTTGCCGAATTTGGCGAACCAATCACTCGCGTTGAAAACGCACTGCAAGCTCTACGCGAAGGTCGTGGCGTACTTCTACTTGACGATGAAGATCGTGAGAACGAAGGCGACATCATCTACTCAGTAGAACACCTAACCAATGCTCAAATGGCGCTTATGATCCGCGAATGCAGTGGAATTGTGTGCCTATGTCTAACCGACGAGCAAGCAAACCAACTTGAACTTCCACCTATGGTTGTTGATAACAACAGCGCAAACCAAACTGCGTTCACCGTCACTATCGAAGCAAAAGTTGGCGTAACAACAGGTGTTTCTGCCGCTGACCGTGTAACAACGATCAAGACAGCTGCAAACCCAACAGCTAAGCCTACTGACCTTGCTCGCCCTGGCCACGTATTCCCATTACGTGCTCGTAAAGGTGGCGTACTTGCTCGCCGCGGCCACACAGAAGGTACTGTGGATCTTATGCAAATGGCTGGTCTTCAATCGGCAGGCGTACTATGTGAAGTAACCAACCCAGACGGCACAATGGCAAAAGCGCCAGAGATCGTTGCTTTCGGCAAACTTCACAACATGCCAGTACTGACCATTGAAGATATGGTTATGTACCGCACTGAGTTCGACCTTAAGCTTGCGTAACGTTTAGTGCTAAACGCTTAGCTCTTAAGCTAACGAAACTCAGAAATGAACATTGAAAGGTCTCACTCTTACTGCTTTTTCTAGTTAAAAGTATATAAAGGGTGAGGCCTTCTTCATTTCCTACACTGAAATCTAAGTTCCATCTCATCGCCCACGACTAACCTCTCAAAAAATCCTGCAAAATATGAAAAACATTCACTAGAATGGTGAAGTCATGCACCATCATTGATCATCCATAATTACAGGGAAATCATAAGCAACTGAAATATAACACTTATTTATTTTGGCACGGTGTCTGCACTACCACTAAGTAGGTATACAAATATTAGGAGTTGAATATGTTTGTAGTTATTTCAGTGGGTTTATCCCTATTAGTACTTGCGGCCCTGTTTCATTTCTCAAGGAAGAGACAAACAGCGCTATCACACAGGTTTGAAACCTTAGTTCTGCTTAGAGAATTATTGTTGTTATCACGCAAACATCGCGCGGCAACGCACTATGCTCTAGCTTATAAGTTGTCTAGCGACTCGATTCGCAAAGTGAACGAGATTTACGACAACATACTTGAAGTATCTGAACTGCTTCAGTCCCATGTGTCGTTTGATAGCCGCCCTATGTATCGCATCTATCACCTCAAGCTCATCGCCATGCACAGCGACTGGCAAAACCGTAGCTTGGTGCGTAACCAATCGATTCATGGCAAAACAATTCGCCATAGCATGTTCTTGATGGATGAAGTAATGATCATCTGGCTAATTCAGTCTGAGCGTGAAGACATGAGCCGTGAGTATCACATGAATTGGCAACAGATCTTAGACTGCATGGAGATCCTGACCAAGTTACGCATGTGCATACCTGATATGGAGAAGCCTGAGGAGTACGCGAGATTCAAATTCTACGCCTCTCAGACACACAGAAAACTCAACCAGTTATCGATTATCTGCCCTCTTAGTAGTGGGTCACCGGTTTGTACGCGAGCGATGCATGCACTCTCAGAGATCGCATCAAGTAACGAAGCGACCCAACCGGCAGATAGCATGTACGAATTAACCAGTGATATCTCTAGCGTCGTGTCGCAAGTTTACGACCAAGTATTATCCGATATTACGAGAAGCTTGTATCAGCCTTTACCAGACGTAAACGAAAAGGTAATAAATACCCGATTATCCGTACATCATTACATGTAAAGACTTCGTGAGAGGAGAGCGTGCTGGAACTCTGAATTATTGAGTTCAAATCCGATATCACCATTGATATCGGATTTTTGTATTTATGGGCTTTTAAATGGTTCATCGCGGCTTTCCGGGGAAAGCCGCTTTTATCTTCAAGAAGAAGTAGTCGGTATCTCGATACCCATACCC
>NZ_JBFRSC010000066.1:46479-46785 GCF_041473335.1 Vibrio sp. 10N.222.55.C7 | reverse complement strand
AGAGCCAGAGCCAGAGCCAGTTCGTGCTGCAAACATGCCAGAGATCATTCCAAATGAATTTGGTGTGCCAGAAGACGATGATTGGCTGATTGAAGATGAGGCGTCTGAACCAGAAGCATTAGCGGAAACTGACGTAACACCAGAGCTAGTGACACCTGTCGCTGAACCGAAAGTTGAAGCTACACCACAAGCGGAAGTAGCAGAACAAGCTGAAGTTCTAGGACAAGAAGGCGAAGAAGAATTCTCGTTTGATGACTTCGAATTGCCAGAGTTTAATGAAGAAGATGCACTAGCGGAAGCTGATGC
>NZ_JBFRSC010000066.1:0-45754 GCF_041473335.1 Vibrio sp. 10N.222.55.C7 | reverse complement strand
GCACTAGCGGAAGCTGATGCTGAATCAACACCAGAACCAGTAACGCCAGCTATTGATGCTCAACCAAGTGTTGAGCCTCAAACTGAAGCCCAAGTTATAGCTCAGGCGCAAGACGACGAAGAGTTTTCGTTTGATGATTTCGACTTACCAGAGTTTAGTGAAGAAGACGCACTAGCGGAAGCTGATGCTGAATCAACAACAGAGCCAGCAACGCCTGCTATAGACTCTCAATCAAGTGTTGAATCGCAACCTACCGCTGAGCCTCAGTTAGATGCTGCACCACAAGTTGAAACTGCGAAACCAGAAAGCGAAGAAGAATTCTCGCTTGATGACTTCGAACTACCAGAGTTTGGTGAAGACGATGCGTTAGCGGAAGTGGTGAGTGAACCAGATGAAGCACAGTTAGAGCAAGACTTAGCGCCTGACACAGAGAAGTTCGAGTTCGATGACCTTGATCTTCCGGAGTACGATGAAGAAAGCGCAAAAGCAGACTCTGTTTTAGATGATATTGAGCAAAGCAATGCCGAGCCGGTGGCGGAAGCCCAAGGCGTAGAGTTCGATGAGTTTGATTTACCGGAATATGGTGAAGATGAAGCCATCTCTGATGCGTTTGCTGAGAAGCCAACACCACTGACTTCTTTCAGCCCACAAGGCGAAGAGCAAGATGCGTTGCATGATCTGTTCTCAAATCCGCAGAGCTATAGTCAGGCTGATGATTTCTCGAATGCTGAAGACTCTGAACCGGCTGGTTTTGCACAGCCAGAACAATCACTGAGCGCGGCTTCAGAGCCAAACTCAACGCCTGCAGCGGTTCAAGACGAGCCACTAGAAGGCTTTGATGACTTTGATGAGACAGCATTAGCTGAGTTGCTTTCTGAAGATGTTCAAGACTCTGTCGACAACATGTTCGATAAGCCATTGGACGCAACTTCGATTGATAGCGCAGGGTTAGATATTGACGCCATGCTTGAAGTCGGCGGCGAAGACTGGAAAGGCTTTAACCTAGCGCCAGAACAACAATCGAGCATGCATAATGATGTGCCTGATGACCAACAAGAGATTTGGGCATCGGCTGAACAGCAAGCTGAACCGAAAATCAAAGAAGAGAATTGGGCTGAACAAGACAATCTAACCGAATCAGGCAACAGTCGTGATAAGCAGTACATGACGATTGATGAGCTAATGGCTCAAGTCGAGCAAGAAGGTGAAGAAGTCATTAATCCAGACGATGAAGAGCTTAAACTGGATGTGGGTCTTAACGAATTCCCTGATGTTATCGGTGATATTGGCAATTATGATGTCGACAGCAATGCAGAAGCTGCGGGTAAGCTTGATTTGGCCAAAATCTACATCGAGATGAGTGACTCGCAAGGGGCAATTAAGCTTCTAGAAGAGGCAATCGTTGACGGCAGCGATGATATTCGTCGAGAGGCAAAAAATCTTATCGATACGTTAAACGGTCGATAAATTTACAAATCAGAAAGGGTAGCGTTGGCTACCCTTTATTTTAAGGCGATACAGAGCGCTATCGTTTCATTTGGTTTTTCAACAGCATCGTCTCGGTCGATGCTGATTGTTTATTGAAGTTTTAGCCCCATCCTATTTGGGCTAGCACTGATTTCCGTATATAATTCTCGCCCATTTTCAAAGAGAACAAGAACATGAAAATTGCTTTAGGTATTGAATATAACGGTACCCACTACTTTGGTTGGCAGCGCCAACGAGACGTGAAAAGTGTCCAAGAAGAATTGGAAAAGGCTCTTTCAGTTGTCGCGAATCACCCTGTAGAAGTTATGTGCGCAGGTCGTACAGATGCCGGTGTTCACGGTACGGGACAAGTCGTTCACTTTGAAACTAATGTCGATCGTAAAATGGTGGCATGGACAATGGGCGCGAATGCCAACATGCCAAAAGATATTGCGGTTCGTTGGGCGACAGAAGTGAATGAGGATTTCCATGCTCGTTTCTCGGCAACTGCTCGCCGTTATCGCTACATTATCTTTAACCATGCACTACGCCCAGGCATTTTGAATTCAGGCGTGAGCCATTATCATGGTCACCTTGATGAGAAAAAAATGCATGAAGCGGGTCAGTACTTACTTGGTGAGAATGACTTCACTTCGTTCAGGGCAACACACTGTCAATCTCGTAGCCCATGGAGAAACATGATTCACTTAAACGTGACTCGTCATGGACACTACATTGTGATCGATATTAAAGCGAATGCGTTTGTTCACCACATGGTGAGGAATATTACTGGTAGCCTTATTGCCGTAGGTAAAGGTGAGCAGAAACCAGAGTGGATCCAGTGGCTTTTAGAAGCTAAAGATCGAAAAGTAGCCGGCGCAACTGCAAAAGCGGAAGGTTTGTATCTGGTGGATGTTGATTATCCTGAACATTTTGAGCTACCACGAGAGCCAATTGGTCCTCTATTTTTGCCGGATAATTTGAACTAAATGTGAGACTTAGGTTCAAAAATTATTACGGTTTAGTGCGTAAGATAGTCCCAGAAAATAGGTACAACCAGTTTTTTATCTACAGTCGCTGTTTTATGTGCTTTAATTCCCACGCATAATTCCCAAATTTATTTCTTTCGCAATCAAGCGGAAGAATCGAAACAAAAAGGTCTTCCATGAGTTGGCTTGAAAAGATTTTAGAAAAAAGCAACATCGTAACATCTCGTAAAGCATCTATCCCTGAGGGTGTTTGGACTAAATGTACTTCTTGTGAGCAGGTTCTGTACCATGCTGAACTAGAGCGTAACCTAGAAGTATGTCCAAAATGTGACCATCACATGCGCATGAAAGCACGTCGCCGTCTGGATACATTCCTAGACAAAGGTGAGCGTGTTGAACTAGGTGCTGATCTTGAGCCACAAGACAAGCTGAAGTTTAAAGACTCTAAGCGTTACAAAGAACGTATCTCTGCTGCTCAAAAGAACAGTGGTGAAACAGACGCATTAGTTGCAATGAAAGGCGAACTATTGGGTTTACCTATCGTAGCGTGTGCTTTTGAATTCTCATTCATGGGCGGCTCAATGGGTTCTGTTGTTGGTGCTCGTTTCGTGAAAGCGGTAGATGCTGCTATCGAGAACAACTGTGGTTTAGTGTGTTTCTCTGCAAGTGGTGGTGCTCGTATGCAAGAGGCATTGATGTCTCTAATGCAAATGGCGAAAACCAGTGCTGCGCTTGAGCGTTTATCTGCGAAAGGCCTACCGTTTGTTTCAGTTATGACTGATCCAACAATGGGTGGTGTTTCTGCAAGTTTGGCAATGCTTGGCGATATCAATATTGGTGAACCAAAAGCACTGATCGGTTTTGCTGGACGTCGTGTAATCGAACAAACGGTACGTGAAGACCTTCCTGAAGGTTTCCAACGCAGTGAGTTCCTACTAGACCACGGTGCTATCGACATGATTGTTGACCGTCGTGAGATGCGTCAGCGCGTTGCAAGCCTTGTTGCTAAAATGACCAACCAGCCTTCACCATTAGTAGTTTCTGTGAACGATTCACCGAATGAAGCTACTTATGAAGTACCAGAAGCGCCAGAAAAAGGGTAAAGTACCTTCTAACAAACCAACTTAATTATGGTTATGAGTTAGATGAGTCAACAACCTATTCCTCAAGCCACATCCTCTTTGGAGATGTGGCTTGATTATTTATCAAACATCCACACAAGCGCTATTGATCTTGGATTAGACCGAGTTCAGGCCGTCGCCTCTAAGGCAAACCTCACCAAACCTGCTCAACATGTTATTACTGTTGCCGGAACCAATGGCAAAGGCTCAACATGTGCACTGATGGAAGCGATTCTATTGGACGCTGGTTACTCAGTTGGTGTCTACAGCTCTCCTCACTTAATTCGCTATAACGAACGTGTTCGTATCAACGGCCAAGATCTATCTGATGAAAAGATGGTTCAGTCTTTCGATTTCATTGAGAAAGAGCGTGGCGAAATCAGCCTGAGTTTTTTCGAATATGGCACTTTAGCGGCGTTACGTGCATTTCAAACTGAAGCGGTTGATGTTGTGCTTTTAGAAGTGGGTTTAGGCGGGCGTTTAGACGCGACCAATATCGTTGAGCATGATGTTTCTGTGATTACTAGTTTGGCTGTCGACCATGTTGACTGGCTAGGTGATGACATTAATGTGATTGGTTTTGAGAAAGCGGGCATTTATCGTAGCGGTAAACCCGCTATCTGTGGTCAACCCAAGCCACCGGCTACGGTTGCAGCGCACGCTGATGACATTAAGGCTGAGTTCTACCAAGTCGGTATTCAATACACTTATGATGTTGACGGTGATACGTGGAACTGGCGCAGTGGTGCATTCCAACTAGAATCGCTACCTATTCCAAGCCTGCCGTTACCTAACGCTGCAACAGCGTTGATGGCATTGGGCACATCAGAGCTTAGTATTAGCGACGTGAACGTGGTTAACGGCATGAAGAATGCGCAGCTTCCTGGGCGTATGCAGCAAATTAGCGAACAACCGGTGATTGTGCTTGATGTAGCACACAACCCGCATTCTGCTGAGTACTTTGCGCAGCAAGTCGCGAAGAAGTATGCAGGCAAAAATTTACACGTTGTAGTCGCCATGCTTCATGACAAAGATATCCCTGCGACATTGGAAGTATTAGCACCAATCACAACACATTGGTACCCAGCTTCGCTGAACGGTCCACGAGCCGCAACAGCGGCTGAATTGTGTCAAAGCTTACCTCAAGGAGTAGAGCAGCATTCAAACCCTGTAGCAGCGTTTGAAGCGGCTTTAGCTTCTGTTAAAGGTGACGATGTTGTACTGGTGGTCGGTTCTTTCCATACTGTGGGTGAAGTATTGGAGCATTGGCAGAAAAAAGGAAACTAAATGGCAAGTAAATTCCAAAGCCGATTAGTCGGTACCATCATTTTAGTGGCCATTGGTGTGATTGTATTGCCCGATGTGCTAGATGGTAAGAAGCTCCACTATAAAGAAGAGTTTGCAAGCATTCCGATTAAGCCAGAGCTTGATAGTAATGTTGAAGTGTTTGAAGTACTCGACCCTGTTGAAGATCAGATTGCACTGCCGGATTCTCCGGTTGAGCGAGTGGTTGAAAGTGGTGTTGATAATTCAGATAAGCAAACTGCGTCGGCTGCCAGTAACAAAGAAGCGGATAAAGTGGCAGTGGTGGTTAAGCCAGTACCGGAAAAAAATGAATACCAAGACAGTGCTTGGATTATTCAATTGGTGGCTTTGAAGAATGCAGATAATGCAAGAGTTGTAGCTGAAGGGTTACAAGAGCAAGGTTACCCTGCTTATACGAAAAAAGAAAAAACATTTACGCGAGTAATTATTGGCCCGGATGTCTCTAAATCCAAACTTGAGCGACAAATTAAGGAATTAGAAAAAATTACGGGTTTAAAAGGCCAGTTGCTTAAATTTAAACCGTTAAACCCATAGGAAAACGTTTGCGTCAGCATTTTTTATGTTAAAATGCGCGCCAACTTAAGATGAAGAATTCATGAATTGGTTAGATTTTGTCATTTTAGGCGTGATCGGCTTCTCTGCCGTGATCAGTTTAGTTCGCGGTTTCGCTAAAGAAGCGTTATCACTTGTTATTTGGTTTGGAGCATTTTTTATTGCTAGCCAGTACTACGCTAAATTAGCCATGTACTTCACCAATATCGAAGATGAGATGTTTCGAAACGGAACTGCGATAGCAGCATTATTTGTTGCAACGTTAGTTGTTGGTGCCTTAGTTAACTATGTCATCGGCCAACTAGTTCAGAAAACAGGTTTATCTGGTACTGATAGAGTGTTAGGTATTGTCTTTGGTGCACTGCGGGGTGTACTAATTGTTTCAGCAATACTTTTCTTTGTTGATACGTTTACTAGTTTTAATAAAAGTGAATGGTGGGATAATTCTCAACTCGTTCCACATTTTAAAATGGTAATTGAGCCTTTTTTTGAACATATCGAAGCGACATCAAGTTTCTTATCTTCTGGCGCGCTTTAGCGCCAGTTAATGTCGAAAATCGAGGATTAGGACATGTGTGGTATTGTTGGAATCGTGGGTTCAACACCTGTAAACCAGTCTATTTATGACGCTTTAACGGTATTGCAGCATCGTGGCCAAGATGCCGCTGGTATTTGTACCATAGAAAGCAATCGTTTCCGTCTGCGTAAGGCGAACGGTTTAGTAAAAGATGTTTTTGAAGCAAAACACATGCAGCGCCTACAAGGTGAAGTTGGTATTGGCCATGTTCGTTATCCTACTGCGGGTAGTTCAAGTGCGTCTGAAGCTCAGCCTTTCTACGTAAACTCTCCTTTTGGCATTACGTTGGCGCACAACGGTAACCTGACGAACGCAAACGAAGTTCGTGAGAAGTTGTTCGAAAAAGACCGTCGTCATGTAAACACAACCTCTGACTCTGAAGTTCTACTGAACGTATTAGCTCATGAGATCGATACTGTTAAAGGTAACGTAACTTCAGATGACGTTTTCCGCGCTGTGGCAAATGTGCATCGTACAATTCGTGGTGCTTACGCCGTAACGGCGATGATCATCGGCCACGGTATGATCGCATTCCGTGACCCACATGGTATTCGTCCATTGTGTCTTGGTAAGCGTGAAGTTCAAGGTAAAACAGAGTACATGGTTGCGTCTGAATCGGTAGCACTCGATGCTGTTGGTTTCGACTTCATGCGCGACGTAGCACCAGGTGAAGCTATCTACGCAACGTTTGACGGTGAGCTTTTCACTAAGCAATGTGCAGACAACCCACAACTAAACCCATGTATCTTTGAGTTTGTATACTTTGCACGCCCAGATTCATTCATCGACAAAATCTCGGTTTACAGCGCACGCGTTGAGATGGGTGAGATGCTTGGTATGCGTATTAAAGAAGAGTACGCAGACTTAGACATTGATGTAGTTATTCCAATCCCTGAAACATCAAACGATATTGCGCTACGAATCGCTCAAGCGATCAATAAACCATACCGTCAAGGTTTCGTGAAAAACCGCTATGTTGGCCGCACATTCATCATGCCAGGTCAGCAACAACGTAAGAAGTCGGTTCGCCGTAAGCTCAACGCAATTCGCTCTGAGTTTAAAGGTAAGAACGTTCTTCTGGTTGACGATTCTATCGTTCGCGGCACAACATCAGAGCAGATCATTGAGATGGCTCGTGATTCTGGCGCAAATAAGGTCTTCATGGTTTCAGCTGCTCCAGAGGTTCGCTTCCCTAACGTTTACGGCATTGATATGCCGAGCGCGACAGAGTTGATTGCTCATGGTCGTGATAACGAAACGATTTGTAAGCAGATTGGCGCAGACGCCTTGATTTTCCAAACGCTACCAGATCTGATTTCTGCAGTGGGCATGGGCAATCAAGACATCTCTCGTTTTGATACTTCTGTATTTAACGGCGAGTATGTAACGGGCGATATCGACCAAGTGTACCTAGATTTCCTAGACTCTTTGCGTAATGACGACTCAAAGGTTCAGCGTGAGATTCAACAAGATCTTGCTAACTTAGAGTTACACAACGAAGGCGCTTAACTAGCGTTTCGTTAGTCATACAGAGTTTCGCTAGCGATACAGAAAATAAAAAACCAGAGCATCGGCTCTGGTTTTTTGTTTATAGAGAAGGGGATTGACCTTAATGAATGTGGTATGCGATCACAAAATCAATAAACAATCTCACTTTCTCTGGTAGATGGTCTTTGTGGTTATAAAGCATGTAAATATCACGAGGGTTAGCGCTCCAGTCTTCTAAGACTTGCACTAAGCTGCCATCTTCAATGTATTCACGAATCATCACGTCAGGCATCAGGGTGATACCTAGGCCTTCTGAGCACGCTTGTCTTACGACATTAAGCGCATTGGCGTTGAAACGGCCTTTCTCGCTATTCACCACCGTCTCTTCATTCGAATTACTCAGCTGCCACTTAATCAGCGGGTAGCCTTTGAGTAGCGAATGGTTCGCTAGCTCTTCAGCATGGCTTGGAGCTGGGTTCTTCGCTAAGTACTCAGGGCTCGCGATGAGAATATCTTTGACTTCACTGATTTTTCGAGCGATTAGGCTTGAATCACGCTGAGGGCCGACTCGGAAAATTACGTCCCACTCCGTTGGATCCAGCTGATCCGCTTGGTTGTTCATCATCAGCTCAATATTGATATCAGGGTATTGAATCATGAATTCACTGAACATTGGCATCATCATGCGCTTGGTCAGGTTTGAGGGTGCCGTAATACGAATCTTACCGGAAGCGCCTTTGCACACGTCAGTTAACTCTTCTGCAGTAGAAGAGAGACGTTGCAACAGCGGAGAGCATTCATTGAAGAAACGTTCGCCTGCCTCTGTTAAAGAAAGTTTACGCGCGTGTCTATTGAGAAGCCTAAGGTTCAAAGAATCTTCTAAGGCTTGGATGCGTCGTGTGATGGTCGCAACCGGAATCATAGTCTTGCGCGATGTTGCGGTGTAGCTCCCATTTTCAACGACGAGTCGAAAGAGGTTTAAATCATCTAATTTCATAAATCCAGACACATTTGTTTACAATCTCATCTAATTTATACGTAACAGTGAGATCAATGTTTGCGTTACGTCAACTCGTTGCACTATTTACAAGTATTCCAACCCTCGTCACGAATTACCAGTAAAGAGTGCAAATTTGTGTATTTAGCATTTTATTACTAAGTTTTATATTAGTTCTTAGAACAGATAACAATAATAATTCGACTTAGTTTTGTGAGGTTATAGATTATGTACAAAACTCACAGTCAGCCAGTAATGACCTCGGCTCAGGAAGTAATTAACCAAAAATGCGTGATGTTGGTTGATGATGATCCTATTTTTCGCCGTATAACCAGCGCGTACCTAGACAAGGTCGGTTATAAAGTGGTTGAGGCTGAAAATGGACTGGACGCTTTGCAGAAACTTAGAGACTCAGCGCCAGATTTAATTGTGTGTGACTTATCAATGCCAATACTTGATGGCATAGAGCTTGTGGAAGAGCTCAGTTTAGAGTACCCGTCACTGCCTATGATCGTTGTGTCTGGCACTGATGATATGTCTGACGTGGCGAAAGCCTTGCGATTTGGTATTAAAGACTTCTTGGCGAAGCCGTTAGAGGATCACCGTCACCTAGGAAGTGCGATTGCGAATACATTGACAGATTCGTTCGATAACATTTCAGACCAACGAGATTTTTCGAGCCAATGGTTCTGTGTGGATGATGGGGGAGAGATCCCTGAAGACCAAGAACTGCATTGGCACCTGAATTACCTTCAAGATAACCCAAGCGCAGCAAAAGACTTACTGCATGCGCTGCTTCCAGAGAAAGATACGCGACAAGGCTCATGGCGTTGCAGTTACCGGTTACTGCAATCAACAGAGATGATGCCACTTGTGTTTGACTATGCGTGGATGATGAACGGGCAGTTTGCTTTTTACCTCGTCGATTCATCGTCGTCTGATAATGGCGGCTCCGCGACAACATTGTTAGTGAGAGCGCTGTTCCACGATTACATAAGAAACAGAAAAGATTTTAATGTTGATCTCAAAGATATTGCTGAAATCTTAGAGAAGGGGATTCGTTGCTCTAAATGCTCCACCCCAGTGAATGCCTTGTTTGGTGTTGCTGACCTTGCCGAGGGAACCATCTCCATTTTGCCTGCGGGTCTAGACGGGCAATGGTCGAATGGTGAATTGAATCAATATATTGCAGCAGGTGAGCGCTTGGGTGAGAACTGCAAGAAGAACTTTATTACGCGGGACCTTCCGATCGAACAGGGCTGCCAACTGTCGTTGAGCCTACTTGGAGCGGCAAGTTTTAGTTTAGACATACACCAAGGGTCTACTGATTAACCCTATATTTCCTCGGTTTTTGTGAATAATTGATTAAGGTATAGTTGCGCAAATGGTGTGGCTATGCCTTTTTTGTTAAATGTCGATTTAGCAAAGCGGGTTTGGTTCGCCGGATACTTACCTTCACTAACAAAAACAAGAAGCAATCATGGCAGATAACAAAGACTTTCAAGACCCGTTTAATGTATTCTACTTTTTAGGATTTTTAGCCGCATTTTTAATGATTCCATTGCTACCAGCAACACTTACGTTGATCCGTGTATTCAATGGTTACGCAACATTCTAGTTAAGCTGTCGTCGCCGATTGGTGATAGCTAACTCAAGGAGGCCACAATTAGCGTTCGAGTTTTAAGCCTCAATATTGCTGGTGGCCTTTGTATATTTCTCGCAGTTCTAGGGATAGTTTTGCCCGTTCTGCCAACCACTCCTTTTCTCCTTCTTGCCAGCGCATGCTTCATGCGAAGCAATCCGAAAGTTCATAAATGGATGCATGAGCACAAAACGCTGGGTCCTTTGCTGAACAATTGGTATCAACATGGTGCCGTCACCAAACAAGTTAAAACGCGTGGCGTATTCTTTATCGTGTTGAGTTTTGCGTTATCCATCTACTTTGCCCCTATCATTTGGGTCAAGGCTTTCCTAATTTGTGTACTTGTTATTCTTCTCACATGGTTTATGCGACTTCCAACCCATGAGTTGGTTGCTGACAGCAAAGAAAATCACTACCATTAAGCCAGTGTGCCTGCTTGTATAGCGGGCGTTTATTATTTCAGCAATCAGAGTTATGACTCTCGTTGCAATGAATACCAATCGTACCTTTCCTTAATTCCGAGCGTTGATGTTTGATTCGTTAACGAGAGTTTGGAAAGCGGCCTAATGAAGTGCATAAGATTATGAACACAGAAAAAATCTCTCTGATCAAAGCAAGCATCAAAAGCATTCCTGATTACCCTAAAGCGGGTATTTTGTTCCGTGACGTAACAAGCTTGATGGAAGATCCAGTAGCTTACAAAGCGACTATCGACCTGCTAGCGGAAACATACAAGGACATGGGCTTTACTAAGATCGTTGGTACTGAAGCTCGTGGTTTCCTATTTGGTGCGCCTTTGGCACTTGAGCTAGGTGTTGGCTTCATTCCTGTTCGTAAGCCGGGCAAGCTGCCTCGTCAAACTGTGGCACAATCTTATGAGCTTGAGTACGGCACCGACACTCTAGAAATCCATACTGATGCTATCGTTGAAGGCGATAAAGTGTTGATGGTTGATGATTTGCTAGCAACGGGCGGTACGATTGAAGCAACAACAAAGTTGATTCGTCAGCTTGGTGGTGTGGTAGAACACGCTGCATTTGTTATTAACCTTCCAGAAATCGGTGGTGACAAGCGCTTACAAGGCTTAGGTCTAGAAGTGTTTAGCATCTGCGAATTCGACGGTCATTAATCCTTTTCGGAATTATTCATGAGCTATCTTGCGTTAGCGCGAAAATGGCGACCAACCAAATTCAAAGAAGTGGTTGGTCAAGCCCATGTTTTAACAGCATTAGAGAATGCCCTTAGCCAGAATAGGTTGCACCACGCATACCTGTTCAGCGGTACACGAGGTGTTGGTAAAACAACCATCGGTCGTTTGTTTGCTAAGGGACTCAACTGTGAAACAGGCATTACCTCAACACCTTGTGGTGAATGTGCAACCTGTAAAGAAATCGATGAAGGTCGCTTTGTTGACCTGCTCGAGATCGATGCGGCATCACGAACTAAGGTAGAAGATACCCGCGAGCTTCTGGACAATGTTCAGTACAAGCCTGCACGTGGTCGCTTCAAGGTTTACCTAATCGATGAAGTCCACATGCTTTCCAGGCACAGCTTTAACGCGCTTCTAAAGACCTTAGAAGAGCCGCCTGAGTATGTGAAATTCTTGCTCGCAACAACGGATCCACAGAAGCTTCCAGTAACGATCTTGTCGCGTTGTTTGCAGTTCCATCTCAAGCCGATCAGCGTTGATAATATTCACGAGCAGCTCGATCATATTCTTGAACAAGAAGATGTGACGTCTGAATCTCGTGCGCTTGGAATGATTGCTCATGCTGCTGATGGCAGTATGCGTGATGCGCTAAGCCTTACAGACCAAGCTATCGCATTAGGTAACGGCAATGTCGTAACAGATACTGTTGCTCACATGCTAGGAACACTGGATACCGACCAAGCTATCCACTTGCTTGAAGCGATTAGCAGTAAGCAGCCACAGCAAGCGATGGCGTGTATCCAAAGCCTTGCTGAGAAGGGTGTCGAGTGGGATGGTTTGCTGAATCAGCTTGCGACTCAACTGCATCGTCTTGCGATGTTCCAAGCTTTGCCATCTACACTAGATAAGGCACAGCCTGACGCTGAGAAGCTTGAACTACTGAGCAAAGCGCTTAGCCCACAAGACATTCAACTCTACTACCAGATCGTGTTGAAAGGTCGTGAAGACTTACCATTGTCGCCAACCGCTCGCGTTGGTATTGAGATGGTGGTTTTACGCATGTTGGCATTTAGACCAGCTGAACAAGCGGTTGCTACGGCAATCTCGACTCAGTCGGCAAGCCCAGCGCCAGTTCCAGCAGCTCAAGCTCAGAACGTTGCTCAGTCAGTGAGTCAACCTGCGCCAATGGCAGCTCCGAGACAGCCTAAGATGCAACAACAGGCGCCTCAACAGCAAGCTATGCAGCAGCCACCCGTGCAGCAGAATCCAGCACAGTATTCAGATTCGCAAGGTTACGCTGAACATTCAGGCAACCAAGGTTATCCTGAGCAGGATTACCCGCATAGCCAGTATGACGCGCCTCCTGCTTATGATGAGCGTCCAAGCTACGGTGCAGAGCAACCTCAGCAGCAACAAACGAATTATCAAAACCAGAGCCCGGTTCAACAGCCAAGCGCTGCACCTTCTGCTCCGCAAGAGCAGCCAGCGCGTGCAACTTCGCCTGTGAGTGGTTTACGCCACCAATTACGTTCTCAACGTAGAGGCAGTTCGGCAACAGAAAACAAAGGCTCGGCGTCAAAAAAGGCTAAAGCGACACCAGCTAAAACTTCAGTTCTTGATCGAGTTGCTCAGCAACACGGTGGTTCTGAGCGGGTGTCGCCAGCTTCTTTATCAGCCTCTTCGACAGAGAATGTGACCAATGATAATGAACCTTATCGCTGGAAACCGTCTAAACCTGTAGTGAAAGAGGTAAGCAAAGAGCTTACACCTACTCAAATAAAGCGTGCGTTAGAGCATATTAAGACACCGGAAATGGTCGACAAATTGCTTCAAGAGTCGATTGCTCAAGATGAATGGTCAGCCACGATTCAAAAGCTAGAGACAGCCAAGCTTGTTGAACAGTTAGCATTGAACTCAGTGTTTGCTAAAAACGACACATCAATCACTTTAACGTTAAGAGCGAGCCAAGCTCATTTGAATACCGACCGTGCGCAGAGTGAGCTATTGCAGTCTCTCAATACTGTGCTTGGGGAAGAGTGTCATTTGAGTGTTGAAATCGGTGATGGTGGAGAAACGCCGCTAGAATTACGAGAACGATTGTATCAAGGTAAGTTGAAAGACGCGTTTACCGCTTTAGAAAACGATGCCAACGTACAGTTCATTGAAAGACGTTTTGCCGCTGAACTCGACAGAGACAGCGTTCGTCCTATCTAGAACGTTTTCTTGTTTAGTGACCGGCGTATCATCCCAGATAAGCAAATCTGAGAACTGAACATCGAGGGGTTGAATCACACTGTTTTAACCCCCATTTAAGCTCGTATAGCTTAATTAATTTTTAATAAACCAATTAGACCAGAGAGTATTAACATGTTTGGTAAAGGCGGTATGGGCAACATGATGAAGCAAGCCCAGCAAATGCAAGAGCGCATGCAAAAGCTTCAAGAAGAAATCGCAAATATGGAAGTTACAGGTGAGTCAGGTGCTGGCCTTGTAAAAGTAACGATCACTGGTAGCCACAGCGTTCGCCGTGTTGATATCGATGAAAGCCTAATGGAAGACGATAAAGAGATGCTTGAAGATCTTATCGCTGCAGCTTTCAACGATGCGGCTCGTCGCGTTGAAGAAACTCAAAAAGAGAAAATGGCTAGCGTAACTGGCGGAATGCAACTTCCACCAGGTATGAAGATGCCTTTCTAAGAAACTATTTCTAAAGGTTTATTCAGGCTGCGGTTTGTGTTGAACAGGCTATTACTTGAAAATTAGAACGGTTAAATATGCGTACCAGTCATATGCTGGAGCATTTGATGGAGGCCTTACGTTGTCTACCTGGGGTTGGCCCCAAGTCGGCGCAGCGTATGGCCTTTCATTTGTTACAGCGCGATAGAAAAGGCGGCCTACAGTTGGCTGAAGCTCTTAGCCAAGCAATGACCGAAATTGGTCACTGTAATGAGTGCCGTACTTTTACTGAAGAAGATACCTGCCACATTTGTACCAATCCTAAACGTCTGGAAAATGGTCAAATCTGTGTAGTAGAGAGCCCAGCAGACATTGCAGCTATCGAAGCAACAGGCCAATATTCTGGTCGTTACTTTGTGCTTATGGGTCACCTTTCACCACTTGATGGTATTGGTCCAAGTGATATCGGTCTCGATGTTCTGGACTACCGCTTACGCCGTGGTGATATCTCTGAAGTAATCCTAGCGACCAACCCGACAGTTGAAGGGGAAGCGACAGCGCACTACATTGCTGAGCTATGTAATGCCCATGAAGTGAACGCAAGCCGTATCGCTCATGGTGTTCCCGTTGGTGGTGAGCTAGAGCTGGTGGATGGCACCACGCTTTCGCACTCCTTACTCGGTCGTCATAAGATCTAAAAAAGCCGCTCATTGAGCGGCTTTTTATTTGTTTTAAACTCATACCTATTTAATGCTTAATCCTTCCCACGTATTGCTTTGTATATCACGGCTCCAATCACGGCTCCAATAATCGGTGCAACCCAGAATAACCATAGTTGCGAAACAGCCCAATCACCGACAAATACGGCTACACCAGTACTTCGCGCAGGATTCACCGAGGTATTGGTTACAGGGATACTGATAAGGTGAATTAGGGTCAAACAAAGACCAATTGCGATAGGTGCAAACCCAGCGGGTGCTTTCGAATCCGTCGCGCCCATAATCACGAATAGGAACACCATGGTCATGACCACTTCACAAACGAGAGCTGCTGTGAGCGAGTAGCCGCCCGGTGAGTGTTCACCATAACCATTTGAAGCAAAGCCAGATGCCGCAGCGTCAAAGCCTGCTTGGCCTGAAGCAATCACAAATAACACACCACCCGCGATAATACCGCCAATGACCTGGGCAATAATGTAAGGTGCGACGTCTTTGGCATCAAAGCGGCCACCGCTCCAAAGACCAATTGTAACAGCAGGGTTGAGATGACAGCCGGATATATGGCCAATAGCAAAAGCCATGGTGAGTACGGTTAAACCAAACGCGAGGGAAACCCCGAGTAAGCCGATACCTACATCGGGAAAAGCAGCGGCTAAGACGGCACTACCACAACCACCTAACACCAACCAAAATGTACCGAATATTTCTGCGATATACCTATTCATAACGATCCTTATTAATCTGTACCAGTATCAACAAGATAGTTTAGATTTCGCAGAAGTGTGAAATCTTGTGTATATAGTTGAAAGAAAGAACAGAGAATCTTATGTAATCACTTCGAACTCGCACTAAAGATCGTTAAGGTCAGTCGTATTCTATCGCTATTTTAGCAAGTAAGAGTGACCTGATAATTAGCCGTATTTGTGTCAGTATTCTTTTTATTTAAACTACGATGAGTTGATAAAAATTAAGTAAGTTCTACTTCTACCAACACCCCAAAGTGATCTGATACAACCGGATAAAAATCGTGATTAAAAATCACCTTATGCTGCTTTACCACTACAGGCTGATTACTAAGTACTAAATCAATGCGTAACGCTTGGCTATTTTGCTCCCAACCATCAATGTTTTTAATGACAGTGGTTCCATCATCTTTGATTTCAGCAACTTCATAACAATCCATCAAACCGCGTTGTAATACGTAATCATAGCCTTCATTACGTATATGGCTTGGGTTGTTGAAATCGCCTAATAGAAAGCTCAACTCTGTTGGTAAAGTTGCCTTGATTCGGTCGAACTGATCCTCAAATGAGTTCTCTGAGTCATTCCACCAGCCACAATGACAATTATAAAGATTAAAATCACCCTGTTGAGAGGTCACTTTAATACGCACTGCTCGCCGATGTTTCCAAAAGCTCACATCATAGCTATCACTTAAATCAATGACCTCATGTTCGACAATCGGTAGTCGCGTTAAAAATGAGAGCCCCTCTTGATATACTTCATAACTTTGATGAACGAAATCCCACGTAAGTTGGTAGTGATGACCGTATTCCATGAGTTTTTTCTGTAATAAATAACCATAGTTATTCGCCAACACAGTGTGATTGGTTAATATATTGGCATCAACGGCCGGGCTATCTTGATGTTGATTCACTTCCTGTAATGCAACCACATCGCACCCTTGCTCGATAATGGCTTGCGCGACCACATCTAACTTTTCTAGCTGTTTTTCTTCTTGCCAACTGTGGGTATTTAGTGTCATTAACTTCATTATTATTCACTTATTTATTCTAGTGAGATAAAACGCAGCGCAAGGCTGCGTTTCTCGAGGTTATTTGATCTAAAAAGAATTACGCAGGTTGTGCTGAATATTTCTCTATTAACTTAGATTTAATAACATCCACCCCAGGGCCATAAATAACTTGTACACCCTGTTCTTTAATCACAGCACCAAGAGCCCCTGTCGGCTTCCATGACGCATATTCAGCAACCAACTTCGGATCATTAACTGTAATACGCAAGCGAGTCATACAAGCATCAATCTCAGCAATATTGGCACGGCCACCTAAATTCTGAATAATAATGTTCATCTTCTCATCTTCTGACATCGATTCTGAGCTTTCATCCAGGTAGTTACCCATACGACCCGGTGTTGGTAACTTCAATTTCACGATTAGGAAGCGGAACAATCCATAGTTAACCACAAAGAAAACAATAGAAACTAATGCAAAGCGAACCAGATCACCACCGATGCCCGCTGAAACCATCATAGGTATACGAGTGAGTAACTCAATCAAACCAAAGGCATGTACACGTAGGTCCATCACATCGACCAACGCAAATGCAACTCCTGTTAACACAGCATGTGCAACATACAAAACGGGAGCGATAAACATAAACATGAATTCAATAGGCTCAGTCACACCGGTTAATAACACAGCAAGACAGGCAGATAAGAACATTGGCTTATATTGTGCGCGCTTATCACTATCAACACAGTGATACATCGCAAGTCCAATACCAATCAATGAAGAGGCTGCGATAATAACTTGGCCTGCTTTAAAGCGTGCTGGGTGCACCGTATCTAACAGGTGTTGGTAAGTTGTCGGATCGCTTAATTTAAGATTATTTAAATCGCTGACCCAAGCAAGCCATAATGGATCTTGACCATAAACACTTGAGCCCGCATTCATCCCAGTCAAAAGCTCATAAGTACCACCCAACTCGGTGTAATTCATTGGAATAGTTAAAGTGTGGTGTAAACCAAATGGCAGTAATAAACGCTCTAACGTACCATACAAGAAAGGAGCAGTGATCGGCGCAGTGTCTTTAGAGGTAGCAATCCATTGACCAAAATCATTAAGCGCACCTTGAATTAAAGGCCATATTACAGATAAACCAAACGCAATAATCAGCGAATAGAAAATAACAACAAAAGGTACAAAACGCTTACCGTTGAAAAATGCTAATGCCTGAGGTAAGCGAGCGAAGTCATGATAGCGGTTAAATAAGTTGGCACCTAAATAGCCAGACATAATACCGATAAACACACCCATATTTAGGGCAGGAGCACCCAAAATATTCGTGAAGAATTGAGAGACAGGTAACTCAGAACCAAATAGGCTCATCACAACCGCTTCTGGGTCACTGAGCATAGCGTTATCCACGCCCAATATAACCCCAGTGATACGGTTGATTAAGATGAAGGCAATTAGCGCGGCAAATGCGCCACCTGCACGCTCTTTTGCCCACGAGCCACCAATCGCGACCGCAAATAATAGGTGAAGGTTAACAATGATCCCCCAACCTATGTTTTCCATTATAGCGCCTAGTGTTTCAATGGCACCAAACCCACCCGCATACATTGCGACCACTTTACCTAGTGATATCATGATACCAGCGGCAGGCATCACCGCGATAACAACGATAAGGGACTTCCCAAATCGTTGCCAAAAATCAAACGATAGTAACTTACTCATAAATAGTTCCTTGATTTAAATACAGGCTAACGTTATCAGCGCCTAGCCATAAATATAATTTAGTGCTTTCTTGCAAATATATACGCGGCATAAGCGGGGGCTATTTGCGTTGTTATAAAATCTGAGCGAACGTGTTCATTGTTAATATTCTGATTATCAAGCATTAACTCGCCTAATTGGGTGCAGTCGATATCAACAACGCTCTCTTGTGGACTTAAATTGGTAATAATGGTCCATGTCATATCTTGAGCAACACGTTGATAAACATAGATATTAGGATCGTTAGCTAGCAGTAATTGATAACGGCCAACCACTAAGCTTTCATGTGACTTGCGCAAAGCAATCAACTGCTTATAGAAACCTAAGATCGAATTTGGATCTTGCTGTTGTTGCTCAACATTGATATCTGCATACTGTTGATTCACCGAGAACCAAGGTTGCACCTCAGAAAAACCGGCAAAATCCTGGTCATTCCATTGCATTGGCAAGCGACTGTGGTCGCGGGATACTTGATTTAACAAGGCTAAGATATCGGCATCGCTCTGACCTTGTTGCGATAGCTTTTGAATTAAATTTCTCGCAGACACATCGTTAAATTCGTCAAGAGAAGTAAACTGATGATTTACCATACCAATCTCTTGGCCCTGATAAATAAATGGAGTTCCTTTCATCAAGAAATAACAACTCGCTAACGCGGTAGCACTGGCATACCTAGAGTTAGGATCGGCAAAAGTATCAATACTACGAGCTTGATCGTGGTTTTCTAAATAAAGCGCATTCCAGCCTTTACCTTCTAAGGCATCTTGCCAACGCGATAAAATGCGTTTGAACGCCACGAGATCGAAATTCTCGTTGCTTTGTTCTTCCGACCATAGCTTCATGTGTTCAAACTGAAAAATCATGTTAAAAACACCACCTTGATCGTGCTCGGTCGCTTCAGCAACCCAAGGCAATGCGTTGTCGGCCGTCACCCCATTGGCCTCACCAACGGTCACGATATCAAAAGGCGAAAACGCCTGCTCTTTTAACTCATACAGATGTTTTTCAATCCCTGCCACATTCATATGATAATCGAATGAAGAGACATAGTTTTCACCCTTTGGATTGGGTAAAGAGGGTAAACCAGCTTGTTTTTGAATATGGCTAATTGCATCGACACGGAAACCATCAATACCTCGTTCCAACCACCAATGAATCATTTTAAATAGTGCTTGTTTAACTTCAGGGTTTTCCCAATTAAGATCTGGCTGTTTTTTAGAAAATAGGTGCAAATAATATTGTGCAGTTTTGTCATCATATTCCCATGCACTACCATGAAAAATACTTTCCCAGTTATTTGGTTCGCAAGTCGGCTTTTCAGCTGTAGGCTCACAACCATCACGCCAAATATACCAATCACGCTTAGGGCTATCTTTGTTATCTCGCGATTCGATGAACCATGGATGCTCATCGCTAGTGTGGTTTATCACTAAATCCATAATAATGCGAATGCCACGTTCATGAGCAGCAGTGATTAATTTATCCACATCCTCAAGGGTTCCAAAGTCAGGATGAATCGCTTGATAGTCACTGATATCGTAACCGTTATCATCATTCGGTGATGCGTAGAATGGGCAGATCCATATTAAATCAATGCCCAAATCAGCAAGATAATCTAGCTTAGCAATGATCCCATTGATGTCACCAATACCGTCCTGGTTTGTATCATAAAAACTACGGGGATAAATTTGGTAGGCAGTTGCTTTCTTCCACCACGCGAGTGGTTTTGAATGTAGATTATTAGCGAGTGTCATCGGTTATACTATGTGTGTTATCGTTAACACATAGTGTTAAATGGAACCTATTTGGACTCAATACAATTTCAGAGAAACTGTGAACTTTCTCTCATTCTTATGTCGAATGTGCCTTCAACGGAACTGAAATCGCGCTTGAGCAATTTTTTGACAGCTTGGTAGCCCACTTGATAGTAGTTAAAAGCGACAGTAGTCAGGCTTGGGACTAACAAATCGCTGTAGTCATAGTCACCCATGCCTACAATCCATAAGTTATGACCAATCTTGAGTTGCTGTTCTTTGGCGCGACGATATAAACGAATAGCAATATTATCGGTGGCACAAAAGTAGACATGATTAGGCTGTAATTGAATTGCTTGGTAGCCGGCTTTGTCCTCCGAGTTGGCTAGAGCTTGTAGTGAAAAATTCAACTCAGGGACGGTGTCAGTAATGGTGGCTTGCATCAACTTAGTACGGCTGGAAAGCATACGCTCATCATAAATATAATGTACGGCTGCCAGCGGTGCCTGCTGTTGTTTTAACTGAGTGATGGTTTGGGAAACGAGTGCTTTAATTGCAGCATGGTCGGGGTAATATAAACAGCAATGGTGGGGGGTGTTTTTACCAATAAATAACACATTGTCTAAGGTTTGATAAAACGTCTCTTCGACACTGTGCTTTGAAGCAATAATAATAGTGCCCAATGCATTTAAGCCATTAAACTCTCTCACAGCTTGGCATTCTGACTCATGGTTAAACCCTGAGGCATGAAAAAGCATTCGTACTTGTGATTCATTGGCAGCCGCCAGCGCCCCTTTGATTACTAAACTGGTTGTATATGACTCAATGCGAGGAGCAACGAAACCAATAATATTAGATTGGCTACGAATGGAACGAGCAAATATATTAGGGGTATAATGATTTTCTTTGACGATAGCATCAATTTTAAGGCGATTTTCAGCCGAGACATAACCGTCATTAAAGTAACGTGACACGGTCATTGTTGAAATTCCAAGCTGTCTTGAAATCTCCGCCATGGTCATTTTTTTACTCATCACATTTTCCTTCCATAATGTATTATTGCCATATTATCCAATATATTGGCTGACAACAAAGTAAATAAAAACGCTACCTGATGATATACACATAGTACTTCAAGTTTATAAGATATTGTCCACTTCTTGACCTGAACTGAATACCCGTAGTTACGGCCTTGCTCGCTCAGGTCTTCAGTGCAACGACTGCTAATTTAAAAATGGGCAGGAGATATCACCGACGTAGCTACAAACAAATATTGGCTATAATTAGTTGCCATTATTGACCTTTATTCAAGGCAAGTTATTGGTTGGTTTATGGGTACGAGAATAAAGGCCTCATTGATCTGTGATGTCTTATCGATGGCTTTATTTCGCCGAGAGTTTCCTGAAACGGTTATTACTCATAGCGAGGTAGTCAGTATTGTTTGAAAGACTATTGAGGCCTCATAAGCACCTATAACCTAAAGCAAAGTATGAGTAGGAAAAGAAATTGCTGGGATATAGAAAAGGGCTAATACGCTTAGGTAATAGCTTCTAACTCGATCAGGTTATCAAGGGCTTCTTGGTCGGTTTTACCACAAATGACAGGGCAAGCTTTGAATTGGTGACATACCTTCGGGCGTGAAGGTTGACCAAATAATTTGCAGAGATCTTGCTCATTTAATTGGATGCAGCGTACCCCAGCAGGCTTACCATTAGGCATTCCAGGAATAGCAGATGTAATACTTGGAGCGATACAGCATGCTCCACAACCTAGGCGACATTCCATCAAATTAAACTCACTAAATAACAGGGTGCGCGATAGTAGCAAAAAATGATGAGAGTGACAGCTGTTGATTGAATCAAAGAATGAACAATTATTATCCTTGAACTTTTTATGGGCTAGCGGTATAACACGCACCCCAGTAAAAGAGTAAGAAGTAATCCTATGACGAATCCATTTTGGCAAGAAAAGACACTAGAACAGATGACCGAGAATGAGTGGGAATCACTTTGCGACGGTTGTGGTAAGTGCTGCCTACATAAACTAATGGATGAAGATAGCGATGAAGTTTACTACACCAATGTGGCGTGTAGCTGGTTAAACGACAAAACATGTTCGTGTAAAGATTACCCGAACCGCTTCACTTCAGGTGAAGAGTGTTTGAAGCTGACTCGTGACAAGATCGATGAGTTTCACTGGCTACCAGACACTTGTGCTTACCGCCTTTTATCAGAATCTAAGCCGATCCCTGAGTGGCACCCATTGATCACCGGATCAAAAACAGAGATGCATGCAGCAGGTGAAAGCGTTCGTAACAAAGTAGTGTACGAAATTGATGTGGTGGATTGGGAAGATCACATCTTGAACCACCCGAACCGCTAGTTAACGAAGACTAGTCAATCACCCGAATAAAAAAAGGCTCACATTTCTGTGAGCCTTTGTCGTATTTAGGAGGGTCCAAATCAATGGACTGTGTCATGGCTAATGTCAAGCAAGCGGTAAGTCTGCAACCACCTGGTTGAACGTGATACGAGCATTCTGAGCTTGCTCAGATAACTCGATCTTTTTCGCTTGTGCGGCACTAAGATTACTCTCGGCCTGCTCAAGTGCTTGTTGTAGGTTCTCTGGTAACTCGTGAGTTTCCATTTGTGAACCTTGTTCTAACACATAAGCGCGAATTTCTTTCTTCACTGCGGCAAGTTCTGTGTAAGCAACACGCTCAAGTTCTGCGGCTTCTTGTGCTGCATCTCTTTCTTTCTCAAACTGAGCCAACGCCATACCTTCAGCAGACCAAGGGTCCATGTCTGGCAGTTCTTCGATGTTGATCGTTGGCTCGATATACGCATCTTGATGGCGTAGGTCGAGGTTAGTCGCACGAACCGCTGAAATCATCAGCATCACAGAGATAGCAAGCAGTGGTAAGCCACCAACAATCGCCGCCGTTTGTAGCGTACTTAGACCGCCTAAGAACATTAGAATCGTTGGTAAGAACGACAGAGTAAATGCCCAGAACATACGGTTCCAGCGCATTGGCTCTTCGGTCACGTTGTTTTGTACAACAGACGCTAGGATGTATGAGATAGAGTCAAATGTTGTTGCCGTGAAAATGATACACAGCATTGTAAATACAGCGATAACCAGCGTGCTCATTGGCAATTGTGCAAGCATCGAGAAGATAGCTTTGGTTGCGCCTTCCGCATTCAAAATGGCAACGACATCTAGCTCACCAGAAAGCTGCAGTGATAGGCCGTAGTTACCTAAGATCATGAAGAACAGGAAACAACCTAGAGAACCAAAGAAGATCGACCCTGACACCATTTGTTTGATGGTTCTGCCGCGAGAGATACGCGCAACAAACAGACCCATACTCGGTGCAAATACTAGCCACCATGCCCAGTAGAAAATCGTCCAGTCTTGTGGGAAGTGAGTGTTTTCGAATGTACCGTAACCACCAAATGGTTCAGCCCACGTTGCCATCACGAAGAAGTTAGACAGTAGGCGACCAATCGAGTCTAAACCTGTTTCTAGCATGAAGATTGTTGGACCCGCGATCAGAACGAAAGCCAACAGACCCATTGCACCCCAGAAGTTGATGTTACTTAGGATCTTGATGCCTTTTTCCAATCCAGCATAAGATGAGTAAGCAAAAATCGCAGTACACACTAAAAGCACCATCACTTGCGTTAGGTTATTTTTAGGTAGACCAAATAGGTGATTCAGACCTTCAGTGATTAGAGGTGCAGCTAAACCTAGTGTTGTTGCAGCGCCGCCTAATAGACCGAAAATGAAAAGGATATCGACGATTTTTCCGGGTACGCCTTTACTGCGGTGTTCACCAAGAACAGGCATTAACGCACTAGAGATCTTTAGAACTGGCTGTTTACGTACATAGAAGAAGTAAGCGATAGGAATTGCAGGGATCAGGTAGATAGACCACGCGATTGGTCCCCAGTGGAACAAACCGTAAGTTGCCGCCCAACGAACCGCTTCTTCGCTGCCAGGTTCTAGTTGGAAAGGCGGTGATTGGTAGTAGTAAGCCCACTCAATACAGCCCCAATACAAGATACTTGCACCGATACCGCCACAAAATAGCATGGCAGCCCATGATGCAGTTTTAAACTCAGGCTCTTCATCGGCTTCGCCCAGTTTAATTTGTCCCATATCACTGAACACAACGTAAACCATAAATGCACAAGCCGCGAGGCCTAGAGCAAGATATAGAAATCCAAGTTGGTCCGTCATGAATGTTTTCGCAACCGCAATCCAGTCTGCACCCTGTGCTGGGAACAAAATGAGCGGGAAAACTATCGTGAGTAGGAGTGCAATAGCACCAAAGAAGGTCGGCTTATCAATAAGCTCAAAAGTGTTTTTCACGAGTATTATTCCATTAAAATGAGAGCGGAATTATGGAATGAACTCGTTTTTTAGACCAAATCGGGTCTGTTGTCGTGACGACAAATTGCTTTTGGCAAAGAGTAATAGGCAAGGCATGAGGTGCCAATGCAAAAGAGGGCAGTGGAAGGAATAGTGTAGAGTGAGGGCAACGTTATATCAGAGCGAGCAAGATGCCACCAACGGTTGCCGCTGCGGATAAGTATTGCCCTGCTGAATAAGAACCATCGTCCTCTTCTTCAATCTTATCTGGATGATCCATACCTAGAGCGCCATGAGCAAATGACTCAACCTTATCGGTAACGGTCGCGTTTTCAGCTTCGACTTTCTTAGCTTCTTTATCGATCTCTTTAAGGGCAGATAATAGGGCTTTGCCTTCATCAGAAAGCTTCACGGTATTTTGCTCAACCTTAAGCGGCGCAGGCTTTTCAGCTTCAGTGCTTTTAGCTTGTGCATTCATTTGCGAAGGTGAATACAGCTGAGTATTACTCGTTCCTATTGGCGTCATATCGCTCTCCTTACCTATCCTTAAATATAGTATCGGCAGAGGTGTGAAAAACTTGTGCAATTAATCATCGATAGTGATGTTTTTTATTCGCACATTACATTTTCGTCTGCTTGGTTAAATCGCCTATTTACTAAGCAAGTCTTGTGCCGATAAGAATGTTTGATTTTAGATAGAGTTAGGATGAATGATGGGAACGTGATCAAATTGTGACGATGGACTAATTATCTAGGATTAGCCCATCGATTCTTTAGCTTAGAAGAGTGGATCAACAGATCCTACTCACACTCTAGGCTAGCGCTGCGTTTTGACAGATGCTTGTATGCCTTCATGCGGTTCTCTTTCTTAACAAAGCGAGCCGGTGGCGAAAGCACTTCAAGCTGATAATCACCGCTATCCGCTGAGATCGCTTCAACTGGGCTGATGATGGCGATTTTTAAATCAGGGTTACGACGTAGAATTGATGCTGCTGTCCCTAAACCACCCTCAGTGTGGAACTTGCCAGCCACGTGAATCACTTGTTTATTTGGGTTCGATGCTAGGTAATCCACAATCGACTCAGCCATGGTTTCGTCCCAGGTAACCTGAGCGGCAAACTGCTTTTCTGTTTGCTCTGGCGTACCGTGGTGCATAGAAGCCATGAACTTTTCTTTGTAAGGGCTATCGCCAGTATCCACTTCGGCGGCAATCCATTGGCGTTGCTCGGTCGATAATTGGTCTAGGTAAGGCAATCCTTTACGGCCAATACACTGCACAAATGGTTTTGGTGCGTTTGCTGCAATAACATCGACGTCGTTGGTTTTTGCGAACTCAACTAATGCGCGGTAATCACTTTCATAGTTCGGCCAAGCTGCCGCTTGAGACATGAGAATTTGTTCGCCAATTTCGCCGTTTAAGTATTGGTCAAGTGTGGCTTGGTGCTCTCGAGTGAACTGTTCCATTGAAAGCGCAATGTTCGATGTTGCGTTGTGGCGCGCTTTTAAGAAGTCGGTTTGGAAGCGGTGAATAGCAGAATGCGTGTGCCATTCGCCAATTAGAACCACATCAGCGTCAATCAGCTGCTCGGGTAATGCATCGAGAGAAAGTGTTTCGCCTTGTGGAGAAGCGAACTGGTAGTCATAGAATGTGGAAACGGATTCCGTTTGAGCCACTTTTTGAGAAGTGGATTTTGCAGGTTGATTAGCACAAGCCGTGAGAAGAGTAGCTAATCCGATAAGAATAATACGTTGCATGAAATGCCTCCTTGAAGAACACGCATACTAAAGGAGGCAAGATAAGATTTCAATGCAAACGATAATCAATATCAATTAAATTAGTTTGCGGTACACTCGCAGCATAAAGTCAGCTTCACAGTTGAATTGCTCTGCCTCGGTGAGTTGTTGTTTAAACTCTTCACTCGCCTTCCAAGCAAACGGCGTCATCTGTAGCAGGTCGAATGCATCTGACCCCGATAGTTCCATCATATAGTTTAGTTGCTCTTGATGCTCAAGCGTAAAACCTTCGATCACTTCTGGATCTTCATCGTGCAAGCGAACGCCATCATAAATTGCATCACGCAGTTGATACAGGTGTCGGCTAGCTGGTGTCACGGTGATCACCACACCACTGTCTTTGATGGTGCGTTGTAGCTCTTCAGCCTTGCAAGGCGCGTAAATGCGTAGAATGCCGTCTAAGCTGTTTTCAGCAAAGGGTAGGCGATGGCTTGATGCAACTGAGAAGTCGACAGCAGGGTAGCGTTTAGCGGCGTATTTGATAGCAATCTTAGAAATGTCTAGGCCAAAAGTAGCACCATTCTTCTCTTGAAGATTCACAGCAATTTCGTTGGTGTAATAACCTTCGCCACAACCAATATCCAATAGGCTAGGCGCCTCTTCTGGTAGGTAGCGAGAACACAACGTCACCACCGCTTGGCGCATTGGGTCATAGTGGTTACCTTCAAGGAAGCGACGACGTGCCTGCATCATCTCTTTGTTGTCACCTGGATCTTTTGAGCGTTTGTGGTGCGCAGGCATCAAATTGACGTAGCCTTCTTTCGCTAGGTCGAACTGATGGTTCTTTTCACACTTAAACGTACGATCGTTTTGAGATAAAGGTTGGTGACACAAAGGGCATTGGTAAGTCATGGAGACCTCTAAAGGAGAATAGACAGCGCAAGTGTAACGAGCTAAAACCAAAAAGTAAAAGAGCGACATAAAGCCGCTCAAAAATCGTTTTTTATAACTGTATTTATACGGTTATTGGGCACTAATCACAGTGATCAGTTGGTGGTTTTCACCCGGCCGGAGTGTTTTACCGGCTTCTAGGCTTGGTGCGTGCCGTGTTGATTCAACACACAACATGGTTAGGTAACCGTCGTCTTGCATGTCACCCATACCCGCAGCCCCTTCTGCCCACGGGTTCCACAGTACTGCAGAGTTATGACCGTGGTTTTCAACTGTTAGCGTGCGATCCAGCTTCTTGTCAGCAACAAAGATTTGCGCTTCTGGTTGCGTGTAAACGCGGTCAATCGTGTCGGTCAGTACCAGTTCAGATCCACCTTGGCAGATCTTGCCACCTTGCAGGCTATCAATGTACTCAGCACCCATACCAGTGGTGGTTGTGTTGTGGATATCGCCAACGTTTAAGTAAGTGTGTAGTGCACCAGAGAAAGTCCATGGCTGAGAATCAGTGTTCTTCACGTCCAGCGTTACTTTTAGTTGTTCGCCGATCTCAACATTCAAGCGAGCATCAAACTGATGAGGCCATACTGCTAGCGTCTCTTCGCTTGGCTTCAGACCTAAGCTAACAATCACGCCAGCTTCGCTTTCACGGTGTTCAACCAATTGCCATTCACTTGAACGGGCAAAACCATGTGCTGGTGCTGCAATGCGACCAAACCAAGGCCAACATACTGGAATACCACCACGCAGAGCCGTTTTACCATCGAACTTAGCTTGTTGGCTCATCCAAATTAGGTCTTCTTGACCTTGCGGTTGGAATGACACCACATGGCCGCCAAACAGTGAAATCGCTGCGTTTGCTTTATCGTGGATAACGCGAACCAGTTTTACACCTTCGTGTTCAACGATAGTGACGTTGTCAGAAAGTACCGCCAGTGCAGGTAGAGTAGATAAATCCATTACATGATCCTTCTAAGGAAATTGAATTCAAATGCTGACTAGAGTGATGCTTGTGTTTTCATGAGTAACAAGCAGAGTCAGTATTAGAATTGAATTTTGCGTTTGGGCTATCTTGATGAGCTTAGACAGACGCGGTTTAAAAGATAGCAGGCATTAAAAAGGCGACACTAAGGTCGCCTTTTTCAAAGTCTGCTCAAAACAGTCTTCGCTAATGCTTATCTAAAGCGATTTCTAAAAAGAAATTACTTAGAGATGTGAGCGATTAGGTCTAGAACTTTGTTTGAGTAACCGATTTCGTTGTCGTACCAAGATACAACTTTAACGAATTTGTCAGTTAGAGCAACACCAGCTTTAGCATCGAATACTGAAGTTTGAACTTCACCGATGAAATCTTGTGATACTACTTGGTCTTCAGTGTAACCAAGAACGCCAGCCATTTCGCCTTCAGAAGCTTCTTTCATTGCAGCACAAATTTCTTCGTAAGATGCAGCTTCTTTTAGGTTAACTGTTAGGTCAACTACAGATACGTTAGCAGTTGGTACACGGAAAGCCATACCAGTTAGAAGGCCGTTTAGTTCTGGAAGAACAACGCCTACAGCTTTAGCAGCACCAGTTGAAGATGGGATGATGTTTTGAGAAGCACCACGGCCACCGCGCCAGTCTTTAGCAGAAGGGCCATCTACAGTTTTTTGAGTTGCTGTAGTAGCGTGAACTGTAGTCATAAGACCAGACTCAATGCCCCACTTATCGTTAAGTACTTTAGCGATAGGTGCAAGACAGTTAGTAGTACAAGAAGCGTTAGAAACGATGTCTTGACCAGCGTAAGATGCTTGGTTAACGCCCATTACGAACATTGGAGTTGCATCTTTAGAAGGACCAGTAAGAACTACTTTCTTAGCGCCAGCAGTGATGTGCTTACGTGCAGTCTCGTCAGTTAGGAAAAGACCAGTTGCTTCAGCAACTACGTCTACGTCGATAGCATCCCACTTAAGGTCTTCTGGGTTACGCTCAGCTGTAACACGTACAGTTTTACCGTTAACGATTAGGTTACCGCCTTCAACTTCAACAGTACCGTTGAAACGGCCGTGAGTTGAGTCGTACTTAAGCATGTATGCCATGTACTCTACGTCGATTAGATCGTTAATACCTACTACTTCGATGTCTGCACGCTCTTGAGCTGCGCGGAATACGAAACGGCCGATACGGCCAAAACCGTTAATACCTACTTTGATAGTCATTGTAGTTGCTCCACAACTTAATTTCTGATTAAAGATAACTGGTAGTAAAATTACAGAATCCAGTATACATCTGCAATAGATAATCCGACTTAACTTGTTTAATGTCAAAAAAAAGCGACGCTTTTCTTAACAATTGGGTGTAAGTGATTGAAAATTGACCATTGCAAGTGGCTCTGTACCCTTCCAGTTGGGTAAAATACCCCTAAATGATGATTCACTTATGAGTGTATATGTACAATGTTTCCTGGTGAGAAAGTATGTGCTACAAAACGACTCATATGCAAGCCTTTATAGAAAAAAGTAAATATAATAACTGAGAATGTGGAGAGATATTAACGTGATTCAAAAGGGAGGAAATATGATAAAGCCTGATGAATACTGGCGTGAGCGCCTAACGGACGACGAATTTTCAGTGTGTCGTGAGCGTGGTACTGAAGCCCCATATAGCGGCAAGTTACTGCACAACCATAAGACTGGCGTCTATAGCTGCACATGCTGTGAAAGCCCTTTGTTTCTGTCGGATAACAAATATGACTCTGGGTGTGGTTGGCCAAGCTTTGATGCCCCAGTGAATGATGAAGCAGTACGCTATATAGAAGATCTAAGTCACGGAATGAAGCGTGTAGAGATCCGTTGTACCGCCTGTGATAGCCATTTAGGTCACGTTTTTCCAGATGGCCCGAAGACCACAGGTGAACGGTTCTGTGTTAATTCAGTGTCGTTAATTTTCAACAAAAATGACGAAAGTACGAAATAACTTGTAACTATTGTCTAATCCTTACAGGTCGCATTTGTCGATTTAGGAATGCTGAAACGCCCAAGATTTCAGATTTAACTCTAGTACAAATAAAAACAGCTACCAAAAAGGTAGCTGTTTTTATTTGAAAGCAGGTGAATAAGAAGCTTAAGTAAGAACACTATAAATGAAGCGATCAGTAACTCGGGACGATTGAAGGGCTGTAAATTCCATCCTCAATCGCTTCGACGATGTTATCTGCGTCTTTATTTAGCTTCTTATAGGTTGCCTTGTCGAAATGGTACAACACCGTGAGCTCGGCTTCAGAAGCAATCGGCACGTCAAAGTCTTTGGCAACCATTGCCCAAACGTACGCTTTTTCCATATGTCCTAGGCTGTGGTTGATACTGGCCATCGACTTGAAGATTTCAGTGTTGGCTACCGAGCCATTAGAAAGCGTTAGCGCATTATTGAGTAGCTTAAGTGTCTTTATATGATTGCGGGTGGTATAGAAGGTTGCCAAGGCATATTGCATCTCAGCTGTGTTTAACGCTTCAGAGCCTTCTAGTTGTAGGAAACTGCGTCTGGCATTGGTGTCCCCAGTTTGCGACCACAAGAAGTAAAGCGTTTCCGGTGTATCAGATTTCGATAGCTCATCAACAATGCGCTCAGACTCTTCGATACTGTGCATTAAAGAGGTAAAGCGACGCTCTTGCAGCTTAGATTGATCGATCGTTTCGATCTGTGCCGCGAGCTCTAGGCACTTTTTGTAGGCAGTGACTAATTCGAATTCTTTAATTTTGTTGATTTCGGTGGGTTGCTTCTGAACTTCAAATCGATGCCAGATGAGGTCGGTACGTGCGACACGACATTGCCCATCGTTCATGTTCAATTGTTCACACTGAAGACCCGGATTGCTTTGGCACAGTTGATCGGTATTTTTGTTCCCTTCAAGACACCCAACCAGAGTGAAAGGCAATAGGCTAATCGCCAACCATTTCATAATTTTCATATTCCTTCACTTGTGATCAGATGCACTTATTATTGGTCAGGTTCTTGACTCAATTCTGTTACGGGTTATTTTCTGGTGAAAATTGTTAAAACTAAGGCTTTACCATGGATGCAGAACAACTTCTTAGCGCAATGACACCCGAGGTCTACGAACGTTTAACCTACGCAGTTGAAACGGGTAAATGGCCAGAAGGTACGGCGCTCTCAAAAGAACAGCGCGACTCGTGTATGCAAGCGGTTATGTTATACCAATCTAAACATAACTCTGAAGCTCAACATATGACAATTGCAGCTGGTGGTGAGATTAGCTTTAAATCTAAGTCTGAACTAAAGAAACAGTTTAAGTCAGATCAAGAAGACATTGTTAGGGTTAACCCGAATCATTAAGCTTAAATTACAACAAAGGGGTGGCAATGTGCCACCCCTTTTAGTTTAACTCGTTTATTTATAAGCAATAAAACGATTTAGTTCACGTTAAGCCGCCGTTACTTTCATAGAATAACTGGCTTTAACGTGAATCCTTGAACAGGTTATAAGCTCATCTCACCGCGCAATACTTGTTGCATCTGAGCCTTCACTTCTTCGTAGCCTAGGTTTTGGCTTAATAGATAATGCAACTTCGCCAGTGCCGCTTCTGGTGTCATATCGTAACCACTCACCACGCCCGCTTCTGCTAGTGCACAACCTGTCGCGTAACCACCCATGTTGACTTTACCAGCCAAACATTGAGTTAGGTTCACCACAATAACACCGCGCTCTGAGGCATCTTTCAGGTGCTGAAGCAGTTCTGGGTTTTGTGGTGCGTTACCCACACCGAAAGTAAGCAGAATCATCGCGTTAACAGGTTGTAATAGCGTGTTACGGATAACTTCGTGTGAGATGCCTGGGTACATTGTGATTACGCCGATAGGTTGCGGAGTAATGTTATGAACCTTGAAAGCACCTTTAGGTTGTTCGTTTACCTTTACGTTATTGCTAAGTTGGATATTGATACCCGCTTCTAGCAATGGATTCAGGTTTGGAGACGTAAACGCATTGAAGCCATCTGCGTGTGATTTTGTGCTGCGGTTACCACGCATCAACTTGTTGTTGAAGAACAGTGTCACTTCGTTGATAGGGTAGTTTGCGGCAATGTGTAGCGCATTCAGCAGGTTTGCTTGTCCGTCTGAACGAAGCTCTGCTAGTGGGATCTGAGAGCCCGTAACAATCACAGGTTTGCCGAGGTTTTCAAGCATGAAAGACAGTGCAGAGGCAGTGTAAGCCATAGTGTCTGTGCCATGCAGGATAACGAAACCATCGTACTTATCGTAGTTCGCGCGAATGTCATCAGCGATAGTCTGCCAATCAAGTGGCGTCATATCTGAAGAGTCCATTAATGGAGAGTATTCGTGAATGGTGTACTTAGGCATCTCTGGGCGATGGAATTCAGGCATGCCAGCTAGCTGCTTATCCATGAAACCTGCGACTGGAACATAGCCGTGGTCAATAGACTTCTGCATGCCAATTGTGCCGCCGGTGTACGCGATATAGATGTGTTTTCTTTCCATGGCGATTAATACTTAGTGTGATGTAGGGAACAGGGGGGCGATTATAGCGAATTATCATGCAATAAAAAGAGGCACCTCACACAGAGGTACCCCTTAGTCATTGAGTTATTGGCTCAACTTATTGAACTTGGCAATTTAAGCAGAAAGCGTATCGGCCTTGTGGGTCGTTAAAGCTGCCTAACAGCTGGCTATCTTGAGCTAACTGCTGAGTAACAGGCTGTAAACTGCTTGGTATCATCGATTGAATATCTAGGCCTATCGACATCTGAACTTGGTTCATAAATTCTTGAATAAATTGTTCAGTGGCCGAAAGTGGCTCTTCTACCCAGTAGATGTTGTAGCTTTCAAGCTCTGCAAGTGAAGCCGCAGCTGCAACCGCATCATCGAAATCACCAATCTCATCGACTAAGCCTTTCTGAATCGCATCTTGACCTGTCCAAACTCGACCTTGAGCAATCTTGTCGACAGCATCGACTTCCAGACCGCGATTTTCTCCAACTAGGCTGATGAATCGGCGGTATCCGTTTTCAATGCCCATTTGGAACGCGTCTTTCGCGCCATCGCTAAGTCCAGTTGTAATACCAAGACCTGAGAAAGGTGAGGTGCCAACGCCATCAGTGTAAACACCAATATCGTTCAACCCTTTTTCGAAGGTGGTGATAACACTGAAGATACCAATTGAACCCGTTAGTGTGGTTGGCTGAGCTAGGATCTTATCCGCACCCATCGAGATCCAGTAACCACCCGAAGCAGCAAGGCTCGACATCGACACAACAACCGGTTTACCCGCTTGCTTGATCGCTTCTATTTCATTACGGATAACTTCAGAAGCAAAGGCACTGCCACCTGGGCTATCGACACGAAGTACAACCGCTTTCACTTTATCGTCGTTACGTGCTTGGCGCAGTAGGGCTGCTGTGGTATCGCCGCCAACGGTGCCACGTGGTTGCTTGCCATCCATAATTGCGCCGCTCGCTACAATCACGGCAACGTCGTGTGATTCACTAGTCATGTTTGGAAGCATGGTTGTACGGTATTCGTAGTAACCAAACGCGTTGTAGCTGTCTTGGCCGTCACTGCCGAAAACATCGGCAAGCTCTAGTCGAACTTGCTGGCGTGTCGCTAGCTCATCCACTAAGCCAAGTTTCTCGGCCAGTTTTGCAATGTCACCGTCCACAGACTCAAGTTCTTTCAAGAAGGTGTCCATGCTTGGGTTCAGTGTCTTAGCGTCTATTTGACGGTTGTTGCTGACGTCATCAACGTACGCACCCCATAGTTGGCTTAACCAACGAGAAGCGGACTCTTTCGCTGCGTCTGACATGTCATCACGAATGAAAGGCTCAATAGCTGACTTATAAGTGCCCACACGGAACACGTGCGTGTTTACGTCTAGTTTCTCTAACAACGTTTTGTAGTAAAGCGAGTAAGCGCTATAGCCTTTAAGAAGAACCCCACCATCTGGTGATAGGAAGACCTTAGTTGCGTAGCTGGCTAGGTAGTATTGGCTTTGGTTGTAAAAGTCACCCACCGCATAAATCGGTTTGCCTGTTGCTTTGAACTCATTCAATGCTTTAGCAATGTAGCGTAGCTTGGTCAGGTTGGTTTCTGGCAGCTCTTTGAGAGCTAAAACGATACCAGTAACCTTGTCATCGTCTTTTGCGTAGCGAATCGTTTCAACGATATCAAACAGGATGTTCTCTTTTGGAAGGTCTTTGCCAAGTAGTGAACCTGTGACCGAATCCATCGGATTGATATAGCGGCTTTGTTCCACAATAGGGCCAGACAGATTAAGCACTAAAGCCGAATCCTGAGGAACCGTCGGTTGAGCCGTATCTGAATGGAAGTACACAAAGTAGATGATGGCGATACTGAGTAAAAAGACTAGGTTAACCAGCGCAAGACGTACAAACGTAATGAGCTTCCAAATCCCTTTAAAGAACATGCCTATAAATTTGAATATTTTTTTCATTCTGTCTCCGCAGTGAGATCACGTCGCTTTAACAAGCCGTAGTACCATTAATCTCAATAATATGAACTGCTTAGTATCCTACGATAATTCCCAAGCTCAAACTACACCAAGAATTGTTAATCGATATATATTCTCATTAAGTGTAGTCAAATTAAGGGCTTCTGAACGATTAATACGTGCAGCATTATGATCGGTGTTACAAAAATGTAAACGGTTGTTTGAACTTTTGGTAATTGAACTATACTGTGGTCAGACCACAAGGATAAAATAATAGAAGTGATGTCTGCCATGTACCCACATTTACTTGAACCACTCGATCTTGGATTTACCCAGTTACGTAACCGTGTATTGATGGGATCAATGCATACAGGTTTAGAAGAAAATAAAGAAGGTCTCCACAAACTCGCCGCGTTTTATGAAGAGCGAGCAAAAGGAGGCGTTGGCCTTATTGTTACCGGTGGTTTCTCTCCTAATTTACGTGGCAGATTAACCCCATTCAGTGCTGAATTCAGTAAAGTAAAGCACGCTAAAGCGCACCAAGTTGTTACCGAAGCCGTCCACAAGCACGGCGGTAAAATTGCGCTTCAATTGTTGCATGCAGGTCGTTATGCGATGCACCCATTTGCGCAAAGTGCGTCTGGCATTAAAGCGCCTATCGCTAAGTTCGCTCCAAGTGAGATGAGCCCTCGTCAGATTAAAAAGACCATTGGTGCCTTTGCCAACAGTGCCGAACTCGCCCAAGTCGCGGGTTACGACGGCATTGAGATTATGGGATCTGAAGGTTACTTGATTAACCAATTCATCTGTAAACGTACCAATATGCGTTACGACGAATGGGGCGGTTCTTATGAGAAGCGCATGCGTTTCCCGCTGGAGATTGTTAAATCGATTCGCGAAGCAGTGGGTGACGACTTCATTATTATTTTCCGACTGTCGATGCTGGATTTGGTTGAGCAAGGCAGCACCTTTGAAGATGTTGTTCTATTGGCTCAAAAGCTGGAAGAAGCAGGCGTGACTATTATCAATACCGGCATCGGTTGGCATGAAGCGCGTGTTCCGACTATCGCGACACAAGTACCACGTGGTGCATTCTCTTGGGTGACGGAAAAAGTGAAACCATACGTGTCGATCCCAGTGGTGACATGTAACCGAATTAATACGCCAGAAGAGGCCGAACGTATTCTTAGCTCTGGGCAGGCTGATATGGTGTCTATGGCGCGTCCATTCTTGGCAGACCCGGATTTTGTTAATAAAGCAGCTCAAGACCAAGCTCAGTTCATCAATACCTGTATCGGTTGTAACCAAGCTTGCCTTGATAACGTGTTTAAAGGTAAACGTGCGAGCTGTTTGGTGAACCCACGCGCTTGTTACGAGACTGAAATTGTTGTTCAGCCAGCGCAAGCGACTAAGACCATTGCGGTTGTCGGCGCAGGCCCAGCCGGTTTAGCCTGTGCAACGACTTTAGCTCAGCGTGGGCATAAGGTTGACTTGATTGAGAAAAATGACCGTATCGGCGGTCAGTTTAGATTGGCAATGCAGATTCCGGGTAAAGAAGAATTCAGAGAAACGATTCGCTACTTTGCTAACCAAATCGACGCATCAGGCGTGAACCTGAAACTGGATACTGAGGCAACGTTTGAGATGTTGTTGAAGTACGATGAAGTCGTGATGGCGGCTGGCGTAGAGCCAAGAAAGCTCGATATTGAGGGCATTGACCAAGAAAACGTGGTCGATTACCAAACCTTGATTCGCGAAAAGACACCAGTAGGCGAAAAGGTCGCGATTGTTGGTGCTGGTGGTATTGGTGTCGATGTGGCAACCATGCTGACAGAACCGACTTCACACAGCCTAGACGATTGGCTGCATGAGTGGGGCATCGATAAGAATATGGAACACCCAGGCGGACTTTACCCTTACCCTGATTCATTCAGCGATAAAACGGTGTGGGTGATGCAGCGTAAAGCGGGTCGTGTTGGTAAAGGTCCGGGCAAAACTACAGGCTGGATTCACAAACGCACACTAGAAAAACGCGGTGTTAATCTACTGGGTGGCGTGAGCTACAACAAGATTGATGACCAAGGTCTGCATATCAGCGTTGGTAAGAAAGAGCAGGTGCTGGATGCTGACTCGGTTATCGTATGTGCAGGTCAGGTGTCAGTTCGTCCATTCGAAGACATGTGGCAAGAGTTTGGTGGCAAACTGCATGTGATAGGCGGCGCCGATTACGCGGGTGAATTGGATGCAGTACGCGCAATTCGTCAAGGTGTTGAGCTAGCGATTAAGTTATAGAATCAGCTATCAAACTGTAATCTTATCAGTAGATATTGTTACTTAATTTGCTGAGTTAGATTTTGAACAAGGCTCCTAAGTCATAGATTTAGGAGCCTTTATTGTTTCTAATCTAGCCTAAATGGACAGCCGTTGAGATTTATTATCGTTTGTATTCTGTGCTAAAGTTCAAGTATACAAATAATAAAGAAATAGTAAGGACTTCAAATGGATGCTTTGGATCTATTGCTCAACAGACGCTCAATCGCAAAACTCTCTGATCCAGCACCTGAAGGTGTGGCGTTAGAAAACATCATCAAATCAGGGCTGCGTGCTCCAGACCACGGTGCACTAACACCATGGCGCTTTGTTATCGCGCAAGGTTCAGGCCTACAAAAGCTTTCAGACATCTTGGTGCGCGCCGCTGAAGCGGATGACAGCGAAGAAGCGGTTATCGAGAAAGTAAAAAAAGCGCCGTTCCGAGCTCCGATGGTGATTACTGTGATTGCCAAAGTAACTGAGCACGAGAAAGTGCCTGCTATCGAACAACATCTGTCTGCGGGTTGTGCTGCACAGGCGATGCAAATGGCCGCAGTCGCACAAGGTTTCCAAGGCTTTTGGCGCTCAGGTAAATGGATGTTCCACCCAGAAGTACACCAAGCATTTGGCCTAGAAGGCGACGATGAAATTGTTGGCTTCCTATACCTAGGCACTCCAGGCTGTACACCAATGAAAGTGCCAGAGCGCGACTTCTCTAAGTTCGTTGAGTTTTTATAAGTGAGCAAAAGCAGCCCAAGATAGGGCTGCCCAACTAAATCTAAAAACTAAATCTGGTGATAAAAGCCATAATAGCTGTAGGTAGTTGAAAGTCTTCAGCAACTAAGAAGTCGATAATCGCTAAAACTGATTCTATTACATCTAGTAAAGAGTTTAACTTTTGAAACATGCCCATATACTCGTTTAAGTAAGTTTAGCACGTTGTTTTTTACATAGACTTTGATATGATTCGCCTTGAAACAAGCCATCATAATCGTTGTCTTAAAGTTTAAAGTCTTCTCCTACAAAGACTTTAAACTCTGCTTATTACAACGTGAGTGATACAGATAAATTAGCCCGCTTTGAGTGGGCTTTTTTATTGCTTAGAATAAGTCATGTTACCTCCCTAAATTCGATTTGTCCTTAGACTACATATAGCCTTAACTTGCACTTCTAATACAACATATTGTGCCCAATTAAACGAGAACCACCAACTTTGAGTATTGATTTAGGTCAATAAAAGCCCCAAGCTGACTAAGATCAATTCATTATTATTACGTTAGTTCTCTCTTTAGGAAAAAATAAACAAAACCAATTATATAGTGTCAAAATCGTTGCTTTTTCTAGAGCCATTGCAGGCAGTGGCCGCGTAGTTATTGGGAGATACAAAACAAGGCGGCTAGTTACGAAAGCTTGTATCAGGCATGTTTTAGTCGTGCATATTTAGTAGTCAGTAGTTTTTTGAATGCTAACTGTATAAACAACCAGTTTTTCTTGATTTATTAGAGCCACATTAGATAATGTGGCTCTAATTGTTTGTAGCATCTGGAAAAACATGTCTCGCCTTATTATTGCTGAAAAACCAAGCCTCGGCCGCGCGATCGCCGCTGCACTACCTAATCCACAAAAGAAAGACCAAGGGTTTATCAAATGTGGCAATGGGGATGTGGTGACTTGGTGTATTGGACACTTATTGGAGCAGGTTGAGCCGGATGCTTATGACGACCGTTATAAGAAGTGGAATTTAGCCGATCTTCCTATCGTGCCGGAGCAATGGCAGCTAAGACCGCGTAAGACTTCAAGCAAACAGCTCACGGTGATCCGAAAGCTATTGAAGGACGCCACTCAAATTGTTCACGCCGGAGACCCGGATAGAGAAGGGCAGTTGCTGGTTGATGAAGTGATTGATTACTGCAAAGTCTCTAAGGCTAAGAAAGAGTCGATGGACAGGCTACTGATCAGCGACTTGAACTTACCTGCCGTAAAACGTGCACTTTCTCAAATGCGCAGCAACCGTGACTTTATTCCGCTTTCTATTTCCGCATTAGCGCGCTCTAGAGCCGATTGGCTGTATGGCATGAACATGACTCGTGCTTATACCTTACTCGGTCAAAAGGCTGGCTACCAAGGCGTGTTGTCGGTCGGGCGAGTACAAACGCCTGTACTTGGTTTGGTGGTAAGGCGCGATGAAGAGATCGAAAACTTTATTCCGAAAGATTACTTCACTTTGCACGCTTTGATCCCTTATCAAAATCACGGCCAGAGCTTTGATATTCGTGCGCGTTGGAAGCCAAGCGAAGCATGTAAACCATGGCAAGATGAAGAAGGGCGCGTGCTCAATCGAAAGCTGGTTGAGAATGTGGCTAACCGAATTGCGAATCAACCCGCGACGGTGACGGAATCAGAGCAAAAGCAAAGTAAACAAGCTGCGCCACTGCCTTACTCGCTGTCAGCCTTGCAGATTGATGCGTCTAAGCGTTTTGGTATGAGTGCTCAACAGGTGTTAGATACGTGTCAGTCATTGTACGAGAAACACAAACTCATCACTTACCCACGTTCTGATAGCCGCTATCTACCTAAAGAGCACTACTCGCAGCGAGAATCGATCGTTGATGCTATCGCTAACAATGCGAAAGAGCTGCAAAGTGGCGCTCAAGGTGCGGACCTTTCTCTTAAATCAAAAGCATGGAACGACAGTAAGGTCGATGCTCACCACGCGATTATTCCTACTCCGAAGAAGTCATCGGTGAACGGCCTGTCTGCCAACGAGATGAAAATCTATCAGCAAATCGCTCGTCAGTATCTAATGCAGTTTTACCCACCTGCGGTTTTTGCTGATGCTAAGCTGGTCTTTGATATCGCTGGTGGCGTGTTCATCGCAAAAGGGCGTCAGCTTATCAACCCGGGTTGGAAGGTGTTGATGGGTAAAACGGATACCGAAGAAAAAGGGGATGGCACGGATACGGTTCCTCCATTGGATAAAGGTACGGTGTTGAGGTGCCGTGAAGGCGTGATTGGTGATAAGAAAACTGAGCCACCAAAACACTTCACGGAAGCGACATTGCTTCAAGCGATGACAGGTATCGCGCGTTTTGTTGCGAACAAAGATCTCAAAGCCATTTTGAAAGAAACCGATGGCCTTGGCACAGAAGCAACCCGTGCGGGTATTCTAGATACTCTATTCAAAAGGCAGCTGCTAACGCGCCAAGGTAAGAGTATTCACAGTAGCCCTGCGGGCAGAGGCTTGATTCATGCCTTACCTGAGGATTCTACCTTCCCAGACATGACGGCACATTGGGAGCACCAGCTGCAAGGCATGGCAGAACGAAATCAAGCGTATCAGCCTTTCATGCAAGCGTTAGAAAGCAAGATTGATGGTTTAATGGGTAAAGTAAAAACGGGAGAAGTTCCTGAATCACTCCGCCACCTTCCTAAAGTCGAGAGACCTGCCTTCAAACGCCGTAAAGGCGGTGGGGCGAAGAAGTCTTACGCCAAGACAGGTACGTATGCTAAGAAAGGTACTTCCGCTAAAAAGAGCACTAAAAGCTAAGACTTATTGAGGTTAGGATTAGCGACCGACTTTACGGCCACAACGTTTAAACAGTTGCTGCCAATAGTCAACATGGCGACGAGTGGATGATCGAAAGGCTTGATGTGCATCTTGGATGGGAAAGTAATAACTGTGCAGTTCAGGTTGCGCGTCAAACATTCCTAGTTGCGGGGCTATGTGCTGATAGTAGCCATCCAGTTGCGCCATGTAAGGCTGAACCTTACCTATGTATTGTTGCTCGAACACATTGTTGAGATAGCGGAACTTAGTGGTGTCTCGTTGTTTACCACAGATGATCTTGTCATCAAAAGTTGTCAGCTGTTTGGTGATGGTATCAAGCTCAACTGACGCCCGAGCGAGCGAGTAGTATAAATCCCCAAGGGTCGAACTCTTCTCTAATACTTCTTGAACCTCAGTGGTTTTGCCGGAAACGAGCGATGTGTTTAACGCTTGATTGATGTGTTCTAACGCATCACTGGTTTGTCGTACCTGATCGCCTATATCAGCGCGTAACCACTGACTACCCCGCATTTGTGACTGCATAGCATCGCTGGCATAGATGAGATTCCATTGATGCAGTGGAAACTGTGCGAGTTTCTGTTGCTCAATTTCTCTTAGTAATTCTACGATCTCTGGGTCTAATTCATTACTGGATAAACATTTGCCCAAGCCTTCAAGTAGCGCGACTTGATAATCGTAATTACGAAACTCATCCGCGACCTTGCCCAGAACCGAATTTCTTTCTGCAATCAGGTTGAACAATCCACACTGACGAAGCTGGTAGCTGTCGATGAGGCCGATAGAGAGTGAGGGCACGTCAAGCAGCAGTTCTCGTTTTCTCGGTAGGCTTTCAAATTCCCATTCCTCTATTATCTCGTCAGCATCTTGTACTCTGGCTATCTTTGTTTGATAGTCGTCGAACAAGTCGCCGGGGCCATCACTGAAACAGCCAGCTAGCATCACTGTTAGACAAAACAGCGTTGAGTGCTTAACTAGGTTTGAGAGATGCCCTGCATTCATCTGTGGATTACCAGTCAATTTCGCTGCCATCGAAATTGAAGAAGTGACCACTCACTTCGGTATTCGCTGACTCGATGACTTCAATCAGGCCGGAAGCTGAAGTGTCGGTGTCGATCAGAGCATTAGGGCCACCCATTTCAGTCTGCACCCAACCTGGATGCAGTGCTAACACCGTAAAGCCATCATCGGTTAAGTCGTTGCTTAGGCTCTTCACCACGGAGTTTAGAGCGGCTTTAGAGGAGCGATAGATGTAACCGCCGCCTGAGGTGTTCTCTGACATACTGCCGACTCTAGAGGATAAACAAGCGACCTTTTTGATATCGCTGTCTTTGAGTAAAGGCAATAGCGTTTCGACAAGCTTTAGTGGAGCGATGGTGTTGACTTCGAATACACGACGCCACTCTTCAACATCGGTATTACCCAGCCCGTAGCCTTTAGGGCCATAGTAGCCAGCGTTGTTGATCAAGATATCAATCGACTCTATTTGTGAAGGGAGTTGGCTTACTGCTTGGTAATCGGTTATCTCTAATTGAATACAGGTAAGGTTGGTGTTGTGGTCTGCGAGTGAGAGCAGTTCTTTTGCTGAATTGTCATCACGATAAGTCGCGTACACCTTGTGATTACTTTCCAAGTATTGTCGAGTCAGGCTTAAGCCAATGCCGCGGTTCGCTCCAGTAATAAAAATAACGCTCATGGTGATTCCTTTTCAGTTCAATTAGTTAAGTTTGATGGCTTAACACGAGAAAATCAACGCTCCACCAACTGGCCATTAGCATTCCTACAAAAATCATTACTGCTGCCGCTGAGCCGCAGATCACCCCAAAGATGAGTATTACGTTTTTCATTATGGTCTCTACTTTATAATTAATAACAATGATAACCATTATCATTAATTAAGGTTGTCGCCAAGTTTGAGGCTGTTATGATTTTGAGAAAGATACGCAATTAGCCTGATTATGATTCCTTTAATTTACCACCCAATCTATTCACAGTTACCTTTACCAGAAGGTCATCGCTACCCAATCAACAAATATCAGTTGTTGCATAGTGCTGTTGAGGCGCTGATGAATAGCGAACCTCGATGGAAGTGCAAGTTTGAAGTGTGCCAACCAACGCCGGTTTCGGTTGAGCAAGTAAAACAGGTACATGATAGCGAATATGTTGATTTGCTCGTGTCTGGTAAGTTACCTGCAGCAAAGATGAGACGTATCGGTTTCCCGTGGAGCGAGCAACTTATCGAAAGAACACTCTACTCAAGTGGTGGAACCTGCTTGGCCGCTGAAATGGCAATAGAGACTGGTTTAGCGATTCATTTGAGTGGTGGTTATCATCATGCGCATCATGATTTTGGAAGTGGCTTTTGTTTGTTGAACGATTTGGTTTTAGCGGCAAAACACGCGCTGACCTTTGAACATATCGATAAAGTGCTGATCGTTGATAGCGACGTTCATCATGGTGATGGCACAGCAACTCTTTGCCAAGACAACGACGAAATCATTACTCTGTCGTTCCACTGCGATAAAAACTTCCCTGCACGAAAGCCGCTATCCGATTTAGATGTGCCATTAAGTCGTGAAACAGAAGATGAAGAGTTCCTACGTTGTTTTGAACAAGTCACTAAGTTAGCGATTGCTCACCATCAACCTGATCTGATTATTTATGATGCGGGGATCGATATCCATCAAGACGATGAATTGGGTTATTTGAATGTCTCGACACAAGGGATATTTGAGCGCGACTGTTTCATGATTGAATTAGCGAAATCAGAGTCTATTCCGATGGCCTGCGTAGTCGGTGGCGGATATCGAACTCAACATCAAGATTTGGTGCCGATTCACATGCAGCTGTTAAAAGCGGCTTATCATGTTTACGGTTAACCTCTCAAATTAGCGCCTGATAGCTCATTGAAATGATGGTGTGAAATAAGCGTATCTTGCACCATAAAAGACACGGTTGCACCATTGTGATTCATATAAAGTGCTTTTTTATTAATTAGTTACGTATTTGTGTGATTAATTGTGGTCTGTAAATTGCTTTACCCATGTGTCTATAAAAACACAAGGGATAAAAATGAACCTGACGGACAAGGAACGTAGTTGGCTTAATTGGTTTGGCGCAACAGGAAAACTGGCTATGCGCAGAGCTTGTTTCCTCAATCGAAGTAGGACGGAAGAGCTTGAACAAGCTTTTGAAAGCATTGCTCACACGCGAGTTCAACTTCTGCATAATTGGGTCAAGAATCAATGGGATTTTTTAGAAGACTCTGCGGTTTATTTAGCAAGTCGAACGGAAGAGCAAGCACAGGGGACGTTAGCTAGCCTTCTTAAACGCAGTACGGATTTTTCTGAGTTAGCGATCGTTGATGCTAAGGGGATCGCACAAGCATCGAGTTATCATGAACATGTAGGGGTTAATCTTGGAGACAAGAAGGCTTTAGTTGAAGGAGCTTCAAAGCGTTATCTTCATGGGCCGTATATGGATCCACGCACGTTGAACGTAGGGGCGTCGAGTTCATCGTTTCATGACCAAGTAACGCTGATGTTTTATGTCCCCTTTTCTCGGGATGAAGGTGCCCAGCAATTCCTATGTGGTCGTGTTCCTAATGATGTTATTGGTGACATTATTCAGAGAGAAGCGGGGCATATTTATAGCGAGTCGGGTGATAACTATATCTTTATGGTCGACTCCATTCATGATCCTCATACTCAGCCGGGGGTTGCGCTCTCTCGTTCTCGCTTTGAAGATAATACCTTTTCACACGGCGAGAACTTAAAGCAAGGGGTTCATACTGATTGGGGAACGGTTAAGATCCAGCACCACACCGAATTTGAGATTCGCTTTACGGACCCAGCCACTAATCAGCTTCACCCAGGCGTAAGAGAAACCATTAAAAATGGCAATAACTTGTTTATTGGTTATCCGGGGTATTCTGACTATCGCCACATACCCGTTATTGGCAAAGGTATCACTTTTCAATTGGATGGTTCACCAGATACCTTTGGCATGATGTGTGAGTCCGATTTAGAAGAGGTCTACAGAGACCGAAGTCTAAGTTATACCTTATCTAAGCACTTTATCAGCTGCATGCTACTGCCTCTATTTGTTCCATTACTGTTTGCCAACCTTTATACACTCACACCTTTTATGCAGAGTGGTATTATGTTCGCTTGCGCGTTGCTTTCATTGGGCTTATTCCGTTTAGTTAGCGCCAAACCACTAGCGAAGAAGATTCATGAAATGACCGGGGTAATGCAGACCTTAGCCGAAGGTGATGGCAACTTAAGTCGGAGACTTGATCCCACCACATTCAGTCATAATGAACTTGGCAACTTAGGGCGCTGGACTAACAGTTTTATCGACAATTTAGATAACACGGTGAGTGAGTTGATCCATGCGAGTCACGAAGTTAGAGAGGTTTCGGAATCGATGTTTCGTCGCAGTGTCGTGATGAAGCAAACCAGTGATGATGCATCACAAGCGTTAAGCAATATGCTTCAGTTGAGTCAGTATCAACAGAGCGAAATTACTCATGCGAGTGTCTCAGCAACGCAAATGGACACGGTGATGAAACAAGCCGTCCTGAGCGCAGAGAAGGAGTACAATCAGTCCGTCGAAGGCATGGAGATTGTTCGCAATATCGTAGAAAGCTCGGCGCATAGCGTGAATGAGGTGAATAATGAAATGACTAAGGTGTCTGACATTATAGATATCATTACTGACATTACCGCGCAGACTAACCTTTTGGCCTTGAATGCGGCCATTGAGTCGGCAAGAGCAGGTGAACACGGGAGAGGGTTCTCTGTCGTCGCTTCTGAAGTAAGAACTCTGGCTGACCGAACTTCACAAGCTGCTAACCATATTAGTGACCTAATGAAAGAGCTGCATAGTAAGTCTCGCAGTGCTGTTGAGTCCATGGAGCGAGGTGTCGAGAATGTGAGTAAAGGAAACTTAACAGTCGACTCAAATGCTCGCAGTGAGCAAATTCAATCAGCGGTGAGTGACCTCTTTACCACGATGTCTAACTTAGATGAAAACAGTCAGAAAAATGGACAAACGGCAGATAAAGCCCAACGTTCAATATCTGACTTACAACTGTCTACTAAGCAACTCGCACGTCGAGTGTCCTTGATGGGCAATGCATTGAGCCGTTTAGACCAATTGATTGGGCGTTTTGAAGTGAGCCGAAAGGTGGCGTAGTGGAAAATACGTAAGTTCTTTACGCAAACGCCTGTCTCGTCCTAAAATACGTTGACAGTATTTCTACTAAGCCAACAGCATCAGCTGTTGGCTTTTTTCATGCACCTCATTTGGAGTTTTCATCCTGAGACTAAGGTGCGGCCTCATATTGTTATAGGTACTTATAGACTCTTTTACTAGTTGTTTA
>NZ_JBFRSC010000065.1:0-1096 GCF_041473335.1 Vibrio sp. 10N.222.55.C7 | reverse complement strand
TAACTGATCAGGTCAATCCAATCTCTTGTACACATTTTTGTGACGCGATCTTTGCACTCAAGAAATCCATTCCAAGCGCTACAGACCTTCGAAACAATATCGTTATAATCAATGAAGTTTTGGTTTGCTAGATAGTGTTGCCTTAACCAACTCCACACTTGCTCTATAGGGTTAAGCTCTGGTGAGTATGGCGGCAATTTGATAATACTGACATTATCAAATGGGTTAGCAATATCATCGGTATGCCATCCTGCGCCATCCATTATTACCACTGAATGACGGTCTTTTTCTGTGACTTTAGATATCTGCTCTAGATGGTTTATCATGATGTCTTTGTTAACCCAAGGGACGACCATTGCCTCACCAATCCCTCTCGATGGGCACACTGAGCCAAACAAATAAGCGTATTCAAATTGCTGCTGTTTTACTACGCGAGGTCTCGTTCCACGAGTAGCCCAAAGACGTGTTGTTGTGTTCTGCTGACCAAACCTAGCTTCGTCTTGAAACCAGACATCAACACTCTCTAGCCCAATATGGCCGGGGATCTTAAGGATCGTTTCGATTTGGAATTTTTTTAAAATCGTCCTGTATTTGCTGTGATTGTTTAGGGTGTTTGGAACGAGAAGTTATCCAAGAAAAACCCATGTGGTCGAGGAGATAATAGATGGAATTAGGGTGGTAGTGCTTGTCAAAGTGTTTAACGATGTAGTCATGTATATCGCTTCCAACAAGGCGGCCACCAGAAGGTGATTCAGCTTCTTTTTTTATGAAGGCACTGAGTTGAGCCCGCTGCTCATCGGTGAGGTATGCAGGCCTACCAGTCCGAGGTTTTTCTTGAAGTCCTTCTAGGCCTTCTTCAAAAAAAATCCGAACCCATTTATTGACACTGGTTCGACTGACTTTGAGAGATTTTGCAATTTGTGTACGAGAGAGGCCGTCTTTAAAGTGTGCGAGCGCAAGTAAACGCATCTTCATCTGAATGGTTTTTTGCTGGCTCGCAAGCTTTTTGAAGTCAGTGTTATTAAGGCTATCCATGGCTAAATTTCACAATAATTCATCAATCTTAATTAGATCACATTTTTACTTTAATTGGTAT
>NZ_JBFRSC010000064.1:0-1712 GCF_041473335.1 Vibrio sp. 10N.222.55.C7 | reverse complement strand
GATAAAATATATATTTAATCATTATTTTTATAATAATTAATTTATAATTTATAATGAAAAATTTAGAAAAGCGCAGTAATAATGTATATACAGAAGAGAGTTTTAACGAATCCCGCCCTCTGGCCAACTTTGAGTTCAAATGGCAAAACTTCGCCCTAACCTCCTTCTTTGGTGTGTTCGCTGGTATGCCTCTACGACTTTGAGCTCTGCCAATCTAAGTTATACGTTGGCCGAACACGGCATCCTTGTTAATCGTTCTACGATTTACAGCTGATTGGGGTATTGAACACATTTCCCCGAAAAATTCATCCTCCATCTAATTAGTAGACGATTTGGGAATCTTGCATGCCAATAGCGGAACTGGTTACATCTCAACAGAAAAATGTCCTCAGCAGTACTCATGTTCTTTAGGTTTTAAGCTCGTTACTTGATGGATTAGAGGTTGATATCGAAAGGGAAGTCCCACAAGATCCGTTGAGAGCAGTGTTTTATTTTCTCATTAGTTGCTCCCGGCCAGCTTCCATGACAGTAACCATCAACGATCTCATATGTCGTTTTTTTCTTTTTCCTATTTTGCTCAGAACCCCAGCAGAACACATCACTTGATTTGGCATTCACACATGCTCAGATTGTTACGGTGTTCACCTTAACTTCGCCGATCCCGCCTAGAACCTCTCCCTTTAACGCCCTCCTTAATTCGTGAAAGGGCGACCTTAGCCTACGTCAGACGTGATAAACTTTATAGCTCTTAGTCTTCTACAACGGCAAAAGGCAAATCATACGCTCCTTTTTGCATAACTTTTCGGCATAATTAAACCTAATTCTAGGTCGGAAAACCCCAAGCGGGCTAATTGAACTGGCCCCAAGTTTAGAGAGAGCTTTACCTGCCCTGATTCGAAAAGAAGAAATCTGAGGGTTGGGTGGTAACACTCACTCGATTACGACTTATGTCTTCCTCTGGCATAGAACTAGCAGATTCTCCCACTAAGTATTAGGCTCGTCCCTCTGCCGTGTATTGGACTCGCCCCGAAGGAGCCTCTGTCGCGTTTCTACTTCGCTTTCTACTTCGGATTAAAGAAGTTATTAAAGCCTTGGTGAAGATTAAGCACAGATTGCTGGAAGGCGATTGAATCATATTACTTCAACCATTGGTATTTACGCGATTTCTTGGCAACTGCAAGTAGTGGCTTGATGTCCTTTTTAGGATTCAGCGTGACACCATGCTTGCGGTGCATATGAGACTTTAAATGTAGAGCTTTGTTATACGCTTTTTTGTTATACGCTTTATAGCTATAACAGTTTCAACCGACTCAAATCTGTGCGTACCAGCTGTAACGAAAAACTCTCTGGCTATATCTACTTCCTCGCCATTCAAAAGCCTGCAGGCTATGCCGATAGGCTTTGTTGCGTAATTCAATAGAACTAAATCAAGAACCTACGATCTGATCAGCTACCTCCACTCTCACTCGTAGCTCTATGCCTAAACCTCGTTACAAAACAACCAACTGGCAGCAATACAACCAATCACTCATTAACCGTGGCTCTCTGACCTTTTGGATTGATGAAGAGGCGATTAGCGGGTGGGCGCAAAGCAAACAGAATAAGCGCGGTAGGCCACGTCGATTCAGTGATTTAGCTATCACGACAGCACTCATGGTGAAACGCGTGTTTTCTATGCCACTGAGAGCGTTACAAGGATTTATCAACTCGAT
>NZ_JBFRSC010000063.1:0-222 GCF_041473335.1 Vibrio sp. 10N.222.55.C7 | reverse complement strand
CAAGGATTTATCAACTCGATATTTAGACTGGCCCATGTTCCATTAAGCTGTCCGCATTACACCTGCATCAGTCGTAGAGCAAAGCAAGTTGAGGTCTCATTTAAGACAAAAACGAAAGGAGCGATACAGCACCTAGCCATTGATGCGACTGGCCTAAAGGTTTATGGCGAAGGTGAATGGAAAGTCAAAAAACACGGGACAGATGGCAAGCGTAGAGTCTGG
>NZ_JBFRSC010000062.1:0-49864 GCF_041473335.1 Vibrio sp. 10N.222.55.C7 | reverse complement strand
TGAGCAAGTGGTAACCAAGGTGCGAAATGGGGTACGTCGTTGTTGATTTCTACATTTTCAATTCTAGTGAGTTTGAAGATGTTTCTTAACTTTTGAGTTGAAATGGACATAATTTAAGCCTGCGGTGAGGCTTAGGAGGGCAACTAAGGAGTGCCGAGATGCGAGTTCGGAAAAGAAAAGAAGTCCCCACTAAGCGGTAGGGATAACAACCAAGGTAACACACTCACCAGACTTTTGTTGGTTATTATTAATACGCTTTCTCAGTCTATCACTTTCAGGCTTCACCCATACTAACGTGACTGATTAGAGATCTAAGACTCATTGTTCAACGTCGCCGTATCAACCTCTCAGCTTTAAGGTTTCAAGATACTTTTTCTAATATCAGTTAAGTGAATTAGAGTTTTGAGTTTAACGCGTTTTTGTCCAGAGGCTTCATAGACCTGAATTTTGACTCGTGGCACTTTCTAACTCGAAAGTGCCCCATTGTGTGTTCACTTCGATGAGTGAACTACATCGGCAATCTATTTTTACAATACATAAACTAATGGTTAGGAAAAGGCCCAACACCTTTTCTTTCTTCACTCTAGGTAGTCAGCATATTTAGATAGTATGGACAATAGGATAGAGTCAGACCATACTCCAGTCAAAAAGCTCATCGAAGCGATTCAAGATCTTTAAAGGTTACGGAGACTGAATAAGAGTCAATTTGATTGTTGGTTACTCTGTGACCGGGGGGAGGTGAGAGTGCACGAGGGGTCAGCGTTTTTGAATGAACTCTTCAATACCTTTACAGTTGAAGTATAAAATGAGGCGGCCAAATAGCCGTCCCAGACACACCATCTGACTTGTTTATCCACTCATTCCTTTAAGCCAAAAATTAATTCAATTTCATCATCAAGTCTTCTGCCCGTTGGTATAAAACCAAGCTTTTGATAAATAGAGAGCGCATTGCCTTTTTCTTTATCCATCGTGGTCAGGGAGACGCCTTTTAAACCGGTAATGGAAGCGTATTTCTTACTGAAGTTAATCGCTTGACTCCCCAATCCTTTTCCTTGGAAACGATGGTCAATCATGACGCGCCATACATATAAATGCTCCTTTTGAAAGTGTTCATCGTGTGTGTCCAGTATTCTAGGGTCAATCAGAGAGATTAGCCCCGCAGGTTTATTGTTTAAGTAAATACCATAGTTGATACTATCGTCGTTAAAACTGGCTTCTGCAAGCCACTCTGCGTTGTTAGCAATGAGTTGTTTTTGAGACTCTTCCACTGAGAGATCAATAATGTCATTGATAATGGTATTGTTTATTTTTAAAAAGCTAATTTTATTCATGCTTATTTACCTTGGGTAGGTGTTTCATTAAAAGTAACTGGCCAATGTAAGGATCTTGATAAGCTAATCTTGAGTTATCAAAATGGTAATGTCGCTTTTGCTCCTGTCTTTTAACATAGACTCTTCAAGTATCTTATAGATCTCTTTATCTGGCGCATATTAGAACGCGCCAATTTTTTTAATTAAGGTATATGTATATCTTAATTAAAAACGATGATGGAAGTTATTGTTTCCTATTTTGTCTGCCCCCATGACAGAAATATTAGTTCCAAGCGTTGCCCACGATGATTCAAAAAGAGGGTACGTATAGTATTTTTACAATAGTGCCGTCACAAAACCCAAAACAAACTCCCTGATAGAATGCTGACGAGTGTGATTAAAGATAACTTTAATGTGTTCTCAGCCAGCTACATTTTGTATATCACTTATCAGCTAAAATGGTGGCCAATATCTTATCGCCTTTGCATTCAACACTGACGTTCATTCCATTGACGAGTGCTCTCTCATTAGGCGCACTTGTTCTCATATCGAGTCCACTTGTTTAAATTTGGACAACTAGTTCGGTAAGCGTTAAAGAAAGAGTGCTGGTTACCCTGAAGTTTTAGTGTAGGCCAAATCTTGATGTTATCGAAGATGGCCAATCGCAATGCAAAAATAGACACAGCCCTGGAATATTGAAGCTAATGTTATCGAAAGCTTTTCTGCACTATTTTTTTAGTTTGCGTAATTGGTGTAGCCAAACTTAACACCAATGATACGAACCGCCATATAAGTTTTAACTCATACCATTTGACGTATTATTACGGAATCTTTTGTCTATGACAGTATGACTTTGTAAGTAAAATCATTACATAATGAAAGCGTATTTATTAAGTTGCCAGTTCAAACCTTGATGTATTGTTTTCATAAAGTTCAACGTTAATGTCGGTTTTATCTAATAGTCATAAGATGTTGCTCCTAATGAATTGATAGCAGCGTAGCTTCTTACGTCTAAAGCGGGACTGTATTGGATAAACCTGTGATAAAAATACAACGATTCACAAAAATGCTGTGCTTGGCCGACATATCACTCAGATTGACATCACTCATGGAAGTTGATTAAACGACTTTATATACTTGTAGTAATTCATTGTTTACTAAATTAGTAAAATCACTGACACGCTTTTGTCCAGAGGCGTGTTATGCCGCCATGCTTTGGGATGCCATGCTTTGGGACAAAAGCGCCTTAGATTTATTGCCTTAAACGTTGGTGACTCAAAATTACACCTTAGTGACAAGAATTGGACAATGTTACTTGATATAACCCATTAAACACTCACCTGCTTTATATTCTGAATAATGTGTGGACATTTGTTGTTTTTCTTCTTTTCCTTGAACAATTGGGTATTCAAATACGTCTCCAATAATAATTTTACCACTGATGTACGCATCAACACTTTTTGTGGTTCCCTTTAGGGTTTCTTCCATCGTGTTGTATTCCATTCCCATTTGTCGAAAAGTCATGAAATACTGTGCTGTTTTACCTACTTCACGACAGTTGTTTGTGATTGAGTTTCCTTCGTTTATCGTATCCTGAGAAAAAGACGGATGACTAAAGGTTATCAAGAATATAACCACGCCCGTATTAGATTTTTTTCATATAGCCAATACCTTATTGATGATTGCTCATTATGCCGGATGATGAAAGAGCCGCTGGTGAGCATGGTATCGCAGCACTACGTTTGGAGACAAAAGCGAGTTATGGACCTTACTAATTCCAATGTTCTCAAATTTAGCTAGATTAACCGTCAATATATTAGCTGAAGATTTACTTGTAATCGCTTTTATTGTCAATTGCATGAATGTGTGATGCGATTCTATTAATATGTCACTCTATTAATCCTTTTAATACCTACACCTTGAGTGTGGGATTTTTATTCCCATATCTATAGTGCTTCGGTTTTAATGACACCATATGTTGTACTTTGGTCTTTCTAAATACCTTGGCTTGAACTGCTTGTTGTACACCCTCGTAATAATTCAAGCAGCTTTCCCAGAACGTTTATTGTACTAGAGAGGTAAGTGAAAATGACTAGATGCACAGCACCATCAAGAGGGCACCGTTCAGCAAGTGCCGCAGCCAACTGTCCAGCATGTCGTGGGCGCTATAGCCGTTACTCGGGAGGCGGTTACAGTTCATATTCATCGCCATCTTATTCATCCCCTCAAGTTAGTGGCAACAGCGGAACAAATAGCAATAGAAAACCACGCTGGTCTAAGTCAAATTCACCTGTTTTATATACGTCCGCTCAAATTCAATCTCTCACACCAATCAGAGAAACAGTGGAGATTCGTGCAGCGCAGCAGCCTGATCTTCGTGATGTTTTCTTATGTCACGCTTGGGGCGATCGCAAAGAAGCAGCTAAAGAGCTGCATGATTTATTAGAGGCAGCAGGTGTCAAAGTCTGGTTTAGTGAGAAGGATCTTGGTCTGGGTGTCCCAATGATGAGAGCCATCGATAAGGGATTAGCAAACTCTCGAATTGGTCTTGTATTGGTAACTCCTGCAATGTTAGATCGATTACCTAAAGAGAGTGTAGCTGATAAAGAACTCTCAACTTTATTAGCAGGTAACCAGTTGATTCCTATCGTGCACAATACATCTTATGATGCTTTAAGAAATGTTAGTCCAATGCTTGCTTCTAGAACTGGTCTGGATACTTCAGAGGACTCTATGATAGTTGTAGCAGAAAAAATCGCCGAGTTGGTACAGGTTTAGGGCGATGATTAAACGCTAAACTTATTAAGTTCCTATACTTAACAGTCATTAAAAAAGCTTGGCGACATCAGTAGCCAAGCTTTTTAAACAACATACTTTAGTGTCAATGACCGCAATGTTATCGAATGGGTCTCCCCCTCAAATTTGAAAGCTCTTTTTCAAAAGTTGATTCTTTGGACTTTAGAACATGATCAACTTGTGAGTAGTACCGAGTCAGAGCGTCAATTACTACTCTATCCGGCGAAGATACTTCATATTGTTTGGTAGCATGCTCAAGAATGCGTTTGCTAAGTGCTTTGTTACTAGGGCGTGTTGATCTTTGCTGTACATTTCGCGTTCAACAATACATCGGTAGCCACATTAACATGAATGCCAGCGATAACATGCTGGCATAATTCCTTTCTAGCTTGTCATATCTACTTGAAATAGATCGATAATGCTTAATTCTCCCAAAGGCATTTTCGACCAAGTGACGATACTTGTATAGACACCAATCCATACTGTCTTTGTCTATATCTTGTCCGTAATTGCGTTTAGCAATTACCGTTTCTCCGCCACGTTCCTTAACAAAAGTACGGAAAGGTTCGCTGTCATATCCTTTATCACAAACGATGGTATTAACTTCATCGAGTTGCTCAACTAAGCTTTCGGCATGCACTATATCGTGCCGTTGTCCCTCTGATAAATCAAAGCAAATCGGCAGGCCACCACTATCTACGGCTAAGTGAATTTTGGTTGAGTTGCCCCCGCGACTTTTTCCTATTTGCTCTGAACTTTCAGTAGCTGCACCTGTACTATGCTGATGTGCTCTAACTATAGAGCCATCAAGAAATATCCATTCAAAATCAGCCATGTTAGATAAGCTTTTGAAAAGATTATCTAAAATCCCTTTCTTTGACCAAAGATTAAATCGTCTGTAAACGGTACTCCACTCTCCGAACTCAGAGGGTAGATCTCGCCAAGGAATACCTGTTCTCATTCGATAAAGTATTCCTTCAAATGTCATTCGATGTTCAGTTTTATCGTAAATACGACCTGTACTTTTCATAACTTGGAGTAGCAGTTTCCAGCGAATATCAGTTAGCATTGTTCTTGGCATGGTATTGGTTATGGTTTTACTTTTGGCGAAGCAAATTATAACTCTTTACCATGCTGTTCAAAAAACACTCACGAAAGATCAACACGCCCTAGATAAGCTCAACCTTTCTGTCGACGAAATTGCCTTCTATCGTGCTTTGGTCGACAACGAATCCTCGGTTAGAGAGCTTGGTGATGACAACTTACGTAAGCTTGCTATTGAACTGACTCAACAACTGCGTAAGTCAGCTACGGTTGATTGGCAAAAGAGGGATAGTGTTCGTGCTCGTATGCGCAATCTTGTACGTCGATTACTGCGTAGATGGAAATACCCGCCTGATGCCGCTGAAGAAGCAATTAAGCTTGTGCTGGAGCAGGCTGAAGTGTTGGCTGATGGTTGGTATAAGTAAATGAGAAAGGCAAGGTTAATACCTTGCCTTTTGTACAATTAAATTCGCTATTTTTTTATCTGAATATTACTTTGCTTGAGGATGCGTTTAGGCGTTGTGCCTTTGGGTAAGCAAGGCACAGTGAATGCTTCGTTGATATTCCCTGCTGATGGTAGTGGCAGTTTATTTCCTTCAGCATCTTTTTTAAATTGAGCGACTCGCTTCACACTTACTTTATTGCCAGTTACGGGGATATTTAAATGAAGATTCCAGCCCTTAAAGATCGCGGATAACTTACACAATAGAGCATAAGATGTAGATTCACGTACCAGAGACTGTAGATAGTTACGAACTTGATACTCAATATCTTCTTCTGAGTTTAACCCTAAACCAGAGATCACTCTTGTTAAGTAAACCTCAGGGGTGACGGGTAAGCCGTCAAACACCATCTCTTTTAAGTGTTGTGTTATCAAATAATGCGCAAATGCGTATATCGGTTCTGAAATTTGGCTTTCTAGCCTGTGACGCTTAACAATGGTTGACGCAAAATCCACTGAGAGCGCTAGCTCTTCGTGTTCTTCAACGTAGCTGAGAATTTCAGCAGGCTGAAAAGAGGTGCCTTGGGTTCCTCTAAAATTGTACTTGTTCTTCGTCATATCAAAGGCTTTTGCCAACATCGCTACGCGAGACAAGGTTGGGGCGCTGACTTTTACCCCTGACATTTCTAAGACTTGCGCTCTAGAACGCATATTGCCAACATCGATATGAGCAAAAGATAAATCATCGGTTACGCCGTATGTGACGGTTGATATGAATCCCACACCTGCTTCTAGGCATGCCTGCAAGCGGTGATGTCCGTTGAGAATCTCTCCATCATACGAGATGATAATGGGTTCTCCAGTCAGACACCATTTTCCAGCTTTCATTGCTTCGGTATACTTGTTTACCTTGGTTTTGCTAAGTTTCCTATTCTTATTTTTCTTGTTCACGGCACCGCGTTGCGAAAACTGCAACATATCCCGTGCCAATTGAGGTGAAATGAAAATTTCTATGTGTTTGAGGCTGGTCTTAACGGACTTGATCCCAGCGTAGTACCTAGATTTGGATTTAAAAATATCATAGATACTTTGAGAGCTAAGGACTTCACTCGACGTTTCGACAATCACCTTGGAGCTAGCAAGGTAGCTAGAACTTTCTTTATTTTCGTATTTCTTTACCAAACTACTACTTACTGAGTTTGCTAAAGAATTATCTCCAATTTCATCTAATTGAGTGCGTTCATTGTCATCGTTCATCTGTATTACCAAATAAGTCTGTATTAGCGGTGGCAGTTATGGAATGGTTGATTTTTGCGTCGCCATTATTGATCAGACATAAAGTCTGATCAATTTGTTTGTTTTCGTTAGACTGCTTTGAAGAGTGCTTAAAGGACACGAGGTTGAAGTTGTCTGAGTTAAATTTAACGGGCTGCTTGATTGCTAGTTCAGATAAAACAATAAAAAGTTTAGTAACTTACATACCAGCTATTGAGCTTGAAAATTATTTTTTTGTTAATCGAATTCCATCTAAGCTGGAGGTCTTTTTCGATGCGGCTAAAAATAAAACTAATCTTAAAAGGGTTAATGACATTCAGGCTGATTTGGAAAAAGAGTTATCTCAAGGGGTGATCGGTGCACCAATCTCACTCACGATAGTGCTGGATGGAAAACCGACTCTCTCTTTGGCTGGCGGTACTGCAAAGGTTACATATGATCGCTCTTCCAGCTTTGTTGTGGGGGAGGTTTTGATTCTGACTGCTGTCTTAAAATCTCTTGGCATCAGAACGCCTCTTTTTTCGTCTAGATTAAGTGTTTCAGAAATAAAGAAGAAAAGCGTATTTCGACAAATGTTAGCCGTTCAAAGTGTTGTATTGACTGTTATTTTTGATGATGAAATCGGCATCGATGAAGAGCAAGTTAAAGAGTTATTCTTTAAATTTAATCGGCAACATTCTGGGTTGCACCTCAGTCAATTCTCGCAGGTCAACAACGCCTTTCCTCTGAAGTCTTATGTGTTGAGGCTTGCTGATTATTTAAATTTGGAAGGTTTTGGAGGAGTATCCGACAAGTCCAAACATGTAAAAATGTCTGAGAGTTACCTAACAACAGAGTACATCTTGTTTAAGTTTTTAGTGGGAGCGATTGCTGGTGCGCATGTTCAAGAGATTTGTAAGATGTCAGATGATGTGACAACTCACTCTGGTAAGAAAGTCTCAGAGTGTCTTGCTAAAGGCCACCTTGATTATATAAAAGCATTCTTGAGTTCGTGGCTTACTCCCCTAGAGCAAGGAGGCAAGGCTGAACGTGCTGGTTTTCGTTTATCTGCGCAAATATGGCAAGCACTGGCTTTAGTCATATATCGATTAATTTCTGATGGTGCGAGTGTTCAAGATGTTAGTCATGCAGGCTTAGTTTTAGGTCGCCTTGATTACAGTAAGAAGGCTACGCATTGGAATGACTGCGAAGTGATGGCACTAGATTCAAATGGCCGCTTGTATAAAAACGCAGCCAATTCAACTCGTGAGTTCAGAAACGGGTTGGCGGACTATTTTTATAGCGTTTTTAGTAGGTGAGTTTTTATTTTTCTCGATTCATAATATACAATATTAATTGTGCATAGTTGGTAATTCACAGTGAAAATAGAGGCTAAAATTGGCATTGAACCCTTTTGAAACATCGTAGTGTGCGAATAATTTTGGGGTTTAAAGTTGTTAGGCCTGAACTTCAACATGGTTCAAGTGTATGTCTTCCTAGCTATCATAGCGCAAATCACGGGTAAGAAAGCTGGCGTGGCTTACCATAAGCTAGTAAATGCTCATATTTACGAAGATCAACTTGCACCTATGCGTGATATCCAGTTAAAGCGTGAGCCGTTAGCTGGCCCAACATTCCATATCAATCCTCAGATTAAGTCTCTAGAAGATTTGGAAACATGGGTAACGATGGATGACTTCTGGGTTGAAGGTTACGAATGCCACGAAGCGATTAAGTACCCATTCTCGGTTTAATCTCACTCGCTTTGTTTGATTGAAAGGCTGCCTCTGTGCAGCCTTTTTTGTATCTAAGTTACAGTGACGAGTAATCGAGATTCGAAGAGCAGAGAAATCATATGCTGTGTGATGCTTTATGTTACTCGTATACTCTCAACGCGCATTGGCTCTTTCTCTTCGATACTCGCTTACACGAATCCCGTATCTGCTCTTAAAAAGAAAAAGCCCGCAACCTAGGAGGTAGCGGGCTTTGCTATAAGCGATGTTTATTTTGCTATTAAGCGGTAAGAGCTAACACGCTACCAGGCAGTACAAGGAATACCGCAACAAGGTAACCAGCCACTACAGCTTTGTTCTTCACAGCCATGTCTGAAATCATGTCTGCCGCTTTAACTGGAAGTTCACGTAGGAACGGGATACCGAAGATGAATACCGTTGACATGATGTTGAACACCAAGTGTACTAGAGCAATTTGTAGTGCGAATACTGCGAACTCACCAGACACTGCTGTAGCTGCAAGTAGAGCCGTAATACATGTACCGATGTTTGCACCCAGAGTGAATGGGTAAACGTCACGTACTTTAAGAACACCTGAACCTACTAGTGGAACCATCAAGCTTGTTGTCGTAGAAGAAGACTGAACAAGGATAGTCACGATAGAGCCAGAAGCGATACCGTGGATTGGACCACGACCGATTGCGTTCTTTAGAATCTCACGAGCACGACCAACCATTAGGCTCTTCATCAGCTTACCCATTACAGTAATAGCTACGAAGATAGTTGCGATACCTAGAGCGATAAGCATGATGCCGCCAACAGTGTCGCCAAACGTTGATAGTGGTTCTTTAATCGCACTTACAACAGGCTTAGTGATTGGCTTGATGAAGTTAAGACCACCCATGCTCATATCACCTGTTGCTAGCATCGGTGATACTAACCAGTGAGAAATTTTCTCTAGAATTCCAAACGCCATCTCTAGTGGTAGGAAGATAGCAACGGCTAATAGGTTAAAGAAGTCGTGGATTGTCGCACTTGCGAATGCACGTTTGAACTCTTCTTTACAACGAACGTGACCAAGGCTAACTAGCGTATTGGTTACCGTAGTACCAATGTTAGCACCCATGATCATAGGAATTGCTAGCTCAACAGGTAAACCACCTGCCACAAGGCCAACGATAATTGAAGTAACTGTACTTGATGATTGAATAAGCGCTGTTGCTACTAAACCAATCATTAAGCCTGCAACTGGGTGTGAAGCAAATTCGAAAAGAACCTTTGCTTGCTCGCCTGTTGCCCATTTGAAGCCTGTACCAACCATTGAAACTGAAAGTAATAGTAGGTAAAGCATGAATGCCAAGTTAGCCCAGCGTAGCCAACGAGTAGTGCTCGAGATAGGCGCTGCTGCAGTAGTAGCTTGGTTCATAATGTTTTCTCCATTGGACCGTTTAAGTCTGTGTTTGGTCTGTTTGTTTAATCTGAGCGTGATGTTAGAGGGGAAATATTTCAGTAATATTACATTTTGGTTTAGGTGCGACTTTTTTGTGATGATTTACTCTTTAAATATTCCAATTGCTAATGTGGTTGTTTTAAGTTGTTGTTTTAAATTGTTTTTTAATGGAAATTCTATAGGTGATATAGATCTTAAAAGTTAGAAAAAAATTGAAAATAATCGATGAAATATTACATTATGAAATCAGACACTTCGAAAAAATAAGTGGTAAATCTATGTTTGGTTAGGTTTTTTCGAGTTTGTTGAGTGGCGGTGTCATATTTGATATAAAAGGGTATCTACTCTTTTATTACGGCACATCTATGTCGCATCTCAACTACAACCATCTGTATTACTTCTGGATGGTTTGCAAGCAAGGCTCTGTTACTAAAGCTGCAGAAGCCCTATTCCTAACACCACAAACGGTAACGGGGCAGATAAAAGCCTTAGAAGAACGCATGGATGGCAAGTTGACCAAGCGTAATGGCCGAAGTGTTGAGCCTACAGAGCTTGGGCAACTGGTCTTTAAATATGCCGATCGTATGTTTGGCCTGAGTTACGAGATGCTGGACATCGTGAATTACAGCCAGCACTCCAATATTCTGTTTGATGTTGGCGTCGCGGATGCGCTCTCTAAAAGACTCGTCAGTAAGATACTGATGTCGACCATCCCTCCAGATAACAGCATTCACTTGCGCTGTTTTGAATCGACCCATGAAATGCTACTTGAGCAACTCTCTCAACATAAGCTCGATATGATTTTGTCTGACTGTCCGGTGGACTCTAGTCAAAGCCCGGGCCTGTTCAGTAAAAAGCTGGGTGAGAGTGGAATGAGCTTTTTTAGTTCAGGTCAGGTTGAAGGGGTTAATTTCCCTGCTGTATTGGAGCAAAGAAAGCTTTTGATCCCTGGCAGCCGAACCTCAATGGGTCGTAAAGTGCTGCAATGGTTTGATAGACAAGGGCTTAAGCCAGATATTTTAGGTGAGTTTGATGATGCCGCATTGATGAAGGCTTTTGCTCGTTACCATCATGACGTAATATTTTTAGCACCGACGATTTATATGTCTGAAGTGGAAGACGACACATCACTGCAACTATTAGGCGGTATTGAAGAGTTAAAAGAGGAGTACTACGTCATATTTGCTGAGAGGATGATCCAACATCCAGCAGTAAAAAACGTATGTGACGCAGATTTTAGCAAATTGTTCGAGTGAGATAGTTTGTTAATGAATTGATATCGATTATCATAACTCCGCAATATGCCGGAAATACTGATAGCCTGTAGTTGGCGTAAAGGTTGTAGGGAGCCAAACTATGAACTTAAAAGAGATGGAGAAGAACTCAGCACAAGCTGTGATTCTACTCAAAGCCATGGCTAACGAGCGTCGCTTACAGATTTTGTGCCTATTACATGGCACTGAACTGTCGGTTGGGGAGTTGTGTGGCAAGTTGGAACTGAGTCAGTCTGCTTTATCTCAACATCTTGCTTGGTTGAGAAGAGATGGTTTGGTCGAAACTCGCAAAGAAGCTCAAACTGTGTATTACACATTGAGTAGTGAAGAAGTAAAAGCGATGATTAACCTACTGCATGGTATTTACTGCAAGTAGCTTATTGCTGGTGGGAGGGGGATTTCTTATCAGCGATAGAATGACACAAGGAAGTGTTAGCATTTCACATTGAACGTTAGTGTTTACCTATCTATCTACGTACCAATTTGCTTCTCTATTTATTTTTCTGATTGTTTGTTTTATCTATCTGCTTAAATTGTTTATCGGTCAGAAAAACGGCTGTTAGCACGTAAAATAAAAGCGTTACTCAAAATTTAGATATAAAAAAACCGGCCTAGGCCGGTTTTTTTCGTTTTGCGTTGTAATCAAATTTCTATTAAAGAGCTTTGATTGCAGCAGCGAAACGAGACTTATGACGTGCAGCTTTATTCTTATGAATAAGGCCTTTAGTCGCCATACGGTCAAGAAGTGGTGTAACTTCTACAAGAGCAGCAGTTGCAGCTTCTTTATCACCAGCTGCGATAGCTGCGATAGTCTTTTTCATGTAAGTGCGCATCATAGAACGACGGCTAGCATTGTGCTGGCGACGTTTCTCAGCTTGGATAGCGCGCTTCTTAGCAGATTTACTGTTTGCCAAGGGTCTAACTCCCAAAAACTTAGTTCGGTGACAATTTAAGGGCGAGGACTATCCCTCATTAGCGCTTAATTGTCAAATGATTTGTGCAAAAACCAATCGTAGCCAAACAAACTTTGGTATGGAAAGGTCATCGCGGTTAAGATGGCGGGGATTCTAACAGCATTTTTAGACCAATGCTAATAAATATGCTTCTTAGGACAGGATAGTATTTATCCTCGCTTGAAAGTAATCAACCAGTGTCAGAGGTTTCTGTGAGTAAACGACTATTAAAGTCAGGCCTGATTGTCAGCGCAATGACTTTTGTTTCCCGTGTATTGGGGCTAGTACGTGATGTAGTAGTAGCAAATTTGATGGGGGCAGGAGCGAGTGCCGACGTATTTTTCTTCGCTAATAAAATTCCTAATTTCTTACGTCGACTTTTTGCAGAAGGTGCGTTTTCTCAAGCGTTTGTTCCTGTATTAACGGAATATCACGCCGCAGGTGATAAAGATAAGACACGAGATTTAATTGCTAAGGTGTCGGGGACGCTCGGGGTTTTAGTTTCTATTGTCACCGTCATCGGGGTATTGGGCTCTGGCGTGATCACCGCGATGTTTGGTGCGGGTTGGTTTATCGACTGGCTAAATGATGGCCCATCAGCACCCAAATTTGAGCTAGCGAGCTTTATGCTCAAGATTACCTTTCCTTATTTATGGTTTATCACCTTCGTCGCTTTATCTGGTGCCATTCTTAATACATTAGGTAAATTTGCGGTCTCTTCTTTTACTCCTGTGTTCTTGAACGTGATGATCATAGGCGCTGCATGGTTTATCTCACCTAATTTAGAACAACCAGAAATTGGTTTGGCTATTGGTGTGTTTCTTGGTGGCTTAGTCCAATTCCTTTTCCAAATGCCTTTCTTGATCAAAGCGGGTGTGTTGGTTAAGCCGAAGTGGGGATGGAGAGACCCGGGTGTGGTTAAGATCCGCACATTAATGATCCCTGCTCTGTTCGGTGTATCGGTCAGCCAAATCAACTTATTGTTTGATACCTTTATTGCCAGCTTCCTCGCAACAGGCTCTATCAGTTGGTTGTACTACTCAGACCGACTGCTTGAATTTCCTCTGGGTTTATTCGGTATCGCGATTGCGACTGTGATTCTTCCTGCTTTGTCTCGTAAACACGTAGATGCTCAAGGGGAAGGGTTCGCGCATACCATGGATTGGGGCGTGCGCATGGTGTTGCTGCTTGGTATTCCTGCGATGTTAGGTCTTATCGTTTTAGCTAAACCCATGTTGATGGTGCTATTTATGCGTGGTGAGTTCTCTCCACACGATGTACAGCAAGCATCAATGTCTTTAGTAGCGTACGCCTCTGGCTTGCTTAACTTCATGCTGATTAAAGTGTTAGCTCCGGGTTATTACTCTCGTCAAGACACTAAAACCCCAGTGAAGTACGGCATTATCGCGATGGTCACGAACATGGTATTTAACGCTATCTTTGCTTATTTCTATGGCTATATAGGTTTGGCAATTGCAACCGCTCTGTCAGCCTTTGTAAATATGGCCTTGTTATATCGCGGTTTACACCTTGCTGGTGTCTATAAGCTGACAAAGACCACTTTGCTGTTCTGCGCGAAGTTAATTGTCTCTGGCGGCGTGATGGTCGCGGCAATTCTGTGGCAGTTAGAGAATATGCAACAATGGCTTGAATGGAGCTTTAGTCAGAGAGCGCTGATGCTAACAGGCTTGATTGGACTTGGTGGCTTTGTTTATATTGTTTCGGTACTGGTTTTAGGTATCCGAGTAAAACATTTAAAAGCAGCGACAGATTAATACTGATTAGTATATAATCCGTCGGTTTCACACAATAAATGATGCAAATAACAGGTTTTAGCTGATCATAATGGAACTGATCCGAGGTATACACAATATTAAAGCGCAGCATCATGGCTGTGTATTAACCATAGGTAACTTCGATGGTGTTCATTTAGGACATCAAGAGGTTTTGAGTCAGGTTTCTAAACAAGCTGCAGCATTAGGGCTACCTTCTGTTGTTATGACGTTTGAACCGCAGCCTATGGAGCTGTTTGCCCGAGATAGAGCGCCAGCACGTTTAACTCGTTTACGAGACAAATACGTGCAACTGAGTAAGCTAGATATCAGTCGCTTATTGTGTGTTAATTTTAATCAGTATTTTGCAAGTTTATCCGCGGAAGCATTCATTAAGGATCTTTTGGTTGATAAGCTTGGTGTGAAGTTCTTGGTGGTTGGTGACGATTTTTGCTTTGGTAAAGGTCGTACCGGTAATTTCGCTATGCTCAAAGAGGCGGGCGAGAAGTACGGTTTTGAGGTGGTCAGCACCCAAAGCTATTGCTTAAACCAATTACGAGTAAGCAGTACTGAGATACGAAATGCATTAGCGGTCGATGACTTGGCTGCAAGTGCTACCATGTTAGGACGTGATTACAGTATTAGTGGTCGAGTGTCCCATGGTCGAAAACTAGGGAGAACTATCGGTTTCCCTACCGCTAATATTCCATTAAAGCGTTGTGTTTCTCCTGTATCGGGAGTGTATGTTGTTGAAGCTTTGGATATCGACGGTGTTCCTGTCGGTGGCGTTGCTAATATTGGACAACGACCAACAGTTAATGGGGTAAGGCAGCAATTGGAAGTGCATTTTTTTGACTTTAAAGCCAATTTATATGGTAAACAGTTAGAAGTACGACTTTTGCACAAACTGCGCGACGAGATAAAATTTGAATCGTTCGACGCACTAAAGAATCAAATAGAATTGGATGCTGAAGCCGCAAGGGTGTGGCTGCTTCAGCTAAAGAATTAATCGGATGATTCCACCGATTAACATAATGTCTAACTTCGCCCAATATAACGGAATTAAGAATCGATGAGTGATTATAAAGATACCCTGAACTTACCAGAAACAGGGTTCCCAATGCGCGGCAATCTGGCAAATCGTGAGCCAGAAATGCTGAAGCGTTGGTACAAAGAAGATCTTTACGGCGAAATCCGTAAGGCAAAGAAAGGTAAAAAATCTTTCGTACTGCATGATGGCCCTCCATACGCGAACGGCGATATTCACATTGGCCACGCGCTGAATAAGATTCTTAAAGACATTATTATCAAATCTAAGACCCTTTCTGGTTTTGATGCACCGTACATCCCTGGTTGGGACTGTCACGGTCTTCCAATCGAGCTAATGGTTGAGAAGAAGAAAGGTAAGCCTGGTCAGAAGATTTCGGCGGCTGAATTCCGCGAAGAGTGTCGAAAGTACGCTGCGGGTCAAGTTGAAGGTCAGAAAGAGAGCTTCAAACGTCTTGGCATCATGGGCGAGTGGGACAAACCTTATCGCACTATGGATTTTGGCACAGAAGCGAACATCATTCGTTCTCTTGGCAAAATCGCAGACAAAGGTCACCTTCTTAAAGGTTTCAAACCCGTTCACTGGTGTACTGATTGTGGTTCTGCTCTGGCTGAAGCTGAAGTTGAATACAAAGATAAAGTTTCTCCATCTATCGATGTGAAATTTACAGCAGCTGACGAAGCGGCGCTTCTAGAGAAATTTACTCTAGCTGAAGGTCATGCGGGTCAAGGCGAAATTTCTATCGTTATCTGGACAACAACACCATGGACTCTGCCTGCTAACCGCGCAGTATGTCTACGTGATGATCTTGAATACGTGCTTATCCAAGTTGAAGCGAATGGCGACCAGCCTGCTCAACGTATCGTTGTTGCTTCTGAACTAGCAAAAGACGTAATGGATCGTGCAGGTATCGAGCACTTCCACAACCTTGGTTTTGCTACAGGTGCTGATCTTGAGCTTTCTCAGTTCAACCACCCGTTCTACGACTTTACTGTTCCTGCAGTTCTTGGCGATCACGTAACAACAGATTCAGGTACTGGTGTGGTTCACACTGCGCCTGGTCACGGTCAAGAAGATTTCGTGGTTGGTAAAAAGTACAACCTAGAAATCGCTAACCCAGTTGGTTCTAACGGCGTTTACCTGCCAGATACAGAGCTATTTGCTGGTCAGCACGTATTCAAAGCGAACGACTCTGTTTTAGAAGTTCTAAAAGAGAAAGGTGCACTTCTGCATCACCACGCTTACGAGCACAGCTACCCACACTGTTGGAGACACAAAACTCCAATCATCTTCCGCGCAACACCACAATGGTTCATCTCTATGGATCAAGCTGGCCTACGTGCTAAAGCACTAGAGTCAATCAAGAGTGTTGAGTGGTTGCCTGAATGGGGTCAAAGCCGTATCGAAGGCATGGTTGAAGGTCGCCCTGAGTGGTGTATCTCTCGTCAACGTACTTGGGGTGTGCCAATTGCTCTGTTTGTTCATAAAGAAACAGCAGAACTTCACCCAGAAAGCCCAGCGCTTATTGAAAAAGTTGCGAAGCTAGTTGAAGAGAAAGGCATTCAAGCTTGGTGGGATGTAGACGCTGCTGAACTTATGGGCGCAGAAGACGCTGATAAGTACGAAAAAGTAATGGATACGCTAGACGTATGGTTCGACTCAGGTGTTACGCACTTCTCTGTTGTTGATTCTCGCGAAGAGTACAACTTCCCGAACGAAGAGCGCACTCACAGTGCTGATCTTTACCTTGAAGGTTCAGACCAACACCGTGGCTGGTTCCAGTCTTCTCTAATTTCATCTATCGCGATGAAAGACGAAGCACCATACAAGCAAGTACTAACACACGGTTTCGTGGTGGATGGTAACGGCCGTAAGATGTCTAAATCTATCGGTAACGTTGTTGCTCCTAAAGACGTAACCAACAAGCTAGGTGCAGATATCCTGCGTCTATGGGTTGCTTCTACAGACTACACGGGTGAAGTTGCGGTTTCTGATGAAATCCTGAAGCGTTCAGCGGATGCTTACCGTCGTATTCGTAACACGGCTCGTTTCTTCCTAGCGAACTTGAACGGTTTCAACCCTGAAACTGACCTAGTTCCTGCTGAAGAGATGGTTGCACTTGATCGCTGGGCTGTTGGCCGTGCTCAAGCTGCACAAGAAGAGATTGTTAAAGCATACGGCGAGTACAACACTCACGGTGTGACTCAACGTCTAATGCAGTTCTGTTCTATCGAAATGGGTTCTTTCTACCTAGACGTAATCAAAGACCGTCAGTACACAGCGAAGCAGGGCAGCCATGCTCAACGTAGCTGTCAAACGGCGCTTTACTACATCGTAGAAGCTCTAGTTCGTTGGATGGCACCTATCATGTCGTTCACTGCAGATGAAATCTGGAACGAAATGCCAAGCTCTTTACCAACTGGAGAGCAGCGCGACACGTTCGTATTCACAGGTGAGTGGTTCGAAGGTCTATTTGGTCTTGCAGAAGGCGAAGAGCTAAGCAACGAATTCTGGACTGAAATCCAGTCTGTTCGTGGCGCAGTGAACAAGCTTCTTGAAGATGCTCGTAAAGAGAAAACGATCGGTGGTGCACTGCAAGCTGAAGTTACTCTATACGCTGACGATGCACTAGCGGCTAAAATCAACAAGCTAGAAGATGAGCTACGTTTCGTACTTATCACCTCTGCAGCTGTTGTTAAGCCACTGAGCGAGAAGTCTGATGCAGCGCAAGCGACAGACGTTGCTGGTCTATTCGTTGAAGTTGCGGCTACTGAAGCTGAGAAGTGTGACCGTTGCTGGCACCACACTCCAGATGTAGGCACTATCGAAGGTCACGAGAAAGTTTGTGGTCGTTGTGTGTCGAACATCGACGGTGAAGGCGAAGTGCGTAAGTTCGCATAACGACTCAGAGAAAGACTGAACTTTTTGTAAAAATCATAGCCCCAGTATCAACTGGGGTTATTTTTAGTTATAGGAAATGTGTTTAACCAAGTTGGTAATCAAGGTCACGTAAGGTGACTAACAATGAATACCAACTTCGTAAATACTAGGAATAGAAATGAGTGAAGTTTCGTTAAAACAATCTGGTGTACGTTGGTTATGGCTGGCTCTATTGGTCTTCTTGGCTGATATCGGCATTAAACTCTTTGTCATGGACAATATGGGTTATGGTTGGGCAAACCGTATTGAGGTGCTGCCATTCTTTAACTTTTTGTACGTGCATAACTACGGTGCAGCGTTTAGCTTCTTGAGTGATCAAAGTGGTTGGCAGCGTTGGTTATTTACGGGTATCGCATTTGCGGTAACAGGTATGCTGACGTACTGGATGAGCAAACTACCAGCAACAGAGAAGTGGAATAACATTGCTTATGCGGTCATCATTGGTGGTGCAGTAGGTAATGTGTTTGACCGAGTCGTACATGGCTTTGTTGTCGATTACTTAGACTTCTACTGGGGCACTTACCACTGGCCTGCATTTAACTTAGCGGATATGGGAATCTGTATCGGTGCTGCGATGATCATCTTAGATGGTTTCCGTAAGAAAGACGAAAGCAAATAGCTTGCTTCAAAGTCAGTCTATGACTCACAGAATAGAATAGCCCTAAGCGCTGTCGGTTGATTCCGACGGCGCTTTTTTTTATGCTTCAGTCAACAAGGAAGCAAAGCACAGCGCATCCTCAAATAATAAAGAAGTCTAAGGAAAGTAACGTGGCAGCAATTAAAAATGATTCAGCAGTAACTCTACATTTTACGATTAAAATGAAGGATGGTTCAGTTGCCGATAGTACGGAGAACATGGGCAAACCAGCGAAGTTCGTCATGGGTGATGGCAGCCTAAGTGAGAACTTTGAAGCGTGCTTACTTGGACTTGAAGCCGGCACTGAAAAGTCTATCGAACTGAAGGCGGAAGACGCGTTTGGTATGCCAAACCCAGATCATATTCACTATATGGATCGTGCTAAGTTTGTTGGCGACTCTGAAGTTGAAGTGGGCACTATCATGGCATTTTCAGGTCCTGACGGTATGGAAATTCCAGGTATTATTACTGAGATCGCAGGTGATTCAGTGACGGTTGATTTTAATCACCCACTCGCTGGTCAAGACGTTAGCTTTGACGTCAATATCTTAACGGTAGAATAACTCTCTTAACGTTAGAATAGCTGTCTTCACGCTAGAATAAGATAGCCTTACAGCTGTGATCTCACCCAGAGCTTCACTGTCTAGACGCTTCACTGTAGAATGCGAACCTCGCTGACGGCGAACTCTATAGAAGCAACCTTAGTACCGCGGTAAATGATGAGCAATGAAATGAAAATAATGTTAGCTAACCCTCGTGGCTTTTGTGCCGGTGTCGATCGTGCGATCAGCATCGTAGAGCGTGCACTCGAAATGTATCAGCCACCGATCTATGTTCGCCATGAAGTGGTACACAACCGCTTTGTTGTTGAGGGGCTCAAGCAGCGTGGTGCTATTTTTGTCGAAGAACTGAGTGAGGTGCCAGACGACAACATCGTGATCTTTTCGGCTCACGGTGTTTCTCAAGCGGTTCGTAAAGAAGCGAAAGAGCGTGAGTTAACGGTATTTGATGCGACGTGTCCTTTGGTGACTAAAGTTCATATGGAGGTTGCTCGTGCGAGCCGCAAACATATGGAAGTGGTACTGATTGGCCACGCCGGCCATCCTGAAGTGGAAGGCACTATGGGTCAGTACGCGAGCCAAACTGGTGGTATGTACTTGGTTGAAAGACCAGAGGACGTACAGAACCTCGTGGTGAATGATCCAAGTAACCTGCACTATGTTAGCCAAACTACGCTATCAGTAGATGAAACTGCAGATGTGATTGAAGAGCTACGTCGAGTGTTCCCTGAGATTCAAGGCCCACGTAAAGACGACATCTGTTACGCGACTCAAAACCGTCAAGACGCTGTGCGTGAGATGGCGAATGACGTTGATGTGGTGATAGTGGTTGGTTCTAAGAACTCATCGAATTCAACTCGTCTAAAAGAGCTAGCTGAGAAACTAGGCACACCAGGCTACCTAACTGACTGTCCTGAAGACATTCAAACCGAGTGGGTTGAAGGGAAAAAGAAAATCGGTGTAACAGCCGGTGCTTCTGCTCCTGAAGAGCTGGTAAACCAAATTCTAGATCGTATTCGTGAGCTAGGTGCGACTGACGTTGAAGAGATTCAAGGTCGTGAAGAGAACATGTTCTTTGAAGTACCAAAAGAGCTACAGATTAAGCAAGTCGACTAATTTCTATCGATTCTTAAACAGTAAAAAGCCAACGTTGATGCGTTGGCTTTTTTGATCGTGCTATATCTAAACCTGAAATTTGTTTACTGGAGGCCGAGTTGCTCTTTTAACGTCTTGAGATAGCGACGACTCACCGGGACTTCAAAGCCCGTCAGTGTGATGATCTCGGCTAATCCATTCTCTAGTAACTTGATCTCTTGGATCGATTTTATGTTGATCAAATATTGTCGATGGCAGCGGATCAAATCGGTCTTTTCTTCCAAGATCTTCAGGGTTAGTTGCGAGGTTGCTGTTTGTGATGAGCTACGAACATGCACGCCACTGATATCAGAATAGGCGCATTCAACCGTTTGGCTTGCCATGATCACAATGCGGTTATGACCAATACACGGAATCTGCTCTAAGTGGCAGGGAGCAATCGCAGAGATGTCTTGTGCTGGCGCTTTCTGATTCTGCTTGATGACCTTATTCAGACGGCAAACACTCTTGTTTAATCGACAAGGTTCGACGGGTTTGAGTAGGTAGTCAAAGGCATTGTCTTCAAAGGCTTGAATCGCATATTGATCGTAGGCGGTCACAAACACCACATAAGGCATGGTTTCCGGGTCAAGCATGCTCAGCAATTCAATCCCAGTAACCTGCGGCATTTGAATGTCCAAATACACCACGTCAGGCTTGAGAAGGTTGATTTGCTTTAGCCCTTCAATTGCATTACTCGCTTGGCCAATGACTTCCACTTCTCCTGTTTCAGTCAGCAGCTCAATCAACTCTTCGCGAGCAAAAAGCTCATCATCGACAACTAGTGCTTTTAACATCCTACAATCTTCATCTTGATTCTATCCCTGCTTGTTTCTATATATGTCTTCTAAATATGCTTACCGAGAAGCTATCACCCACGAAAAGACCGTTATTTTAGTATAGGTATGATAAAGCTCATTCGAGTAAATTGCTGTGGTTGAGATTCTATTTTTAGTGCTGAGTCTTGTCCAAAGAAATTAGTGAGTCGTTTATCAACAATCTCCATACCTAATCCGACATGATCTTGAGATGGTTTCTGATAGTTGCCTGCATTGTCTTCGACGATCAGTTTGAATCCACCTCCGAAAGGTTCGCTGTAGATCTTTACTGTGCCACCTTCCAACATGTTCGAAATACCATGTTTGATGGCGTTCTCAACCAATGGTTGCAGAGTAAAGCTCGGCAGTTGAGATTCGTACAACTGTGGGTCGATGTCCCATTCGACTTCTAATCGGTCGGTGAAACGTGCTTTCTCAATGGTGAGGTACGCATTGACGTGTGCCAGTTCATCTTTGAGTTTCACGGTGTTGATGTTCTGCTTAAGGTTGCTTCTAAAGAAGTGAGACAGGTGCTGAATAAGCTCTCGTGCTTTATCAGGGTCACGGCGTGTAACAGCACTAATGGTGTTGAGCGCATTGAACAAGAAGTGCGGGTTAACCTGAGCGTGCAACAGCTTGATCTCTGCTTGGGTGAGTAACGTTTGCTGCTGCTGATAGTTGCTGAACAGGATCTGACTCGACAGTAGTTGAGCGATACCCTCTGCCATCGACATATTAATGGTCGAGAATAGCTTCAGCTTTGGCTCATACAGTTTGATGGTGCCGACGACTTCGTTACCAGCACGCAGTGGAATGATTAGTGCAGAGCCCAACTTACAATCTTGAGATAGAGAACATTGGTATGGATTCTCTTTACCGTCAAGGTAGATGATGTCGTTCTTTTCCATCGAGGTGAGGGTACTTTGCGATGAAATAGGGGTATTTGGAATATGGTGCTCATCGCCAATGCCGACGAACGCGAGGATTTTTTCTCGGTCGGTAATCGCCACGGCACCAACATTAGTTTCTTCATAAACGATACGCACGATCTTTTGTGCGTTATCGGAAGTGAAGCCGCCATGCAGAATACCTACCGAACGCTCGGCAATAGTAAGTGCGCGGCGTGAGAAGGTGGCGGAGTATTTCTCGAAGATGGTCTTTCTGTCTTGGATGATGCTCATGAACAGTGCTGCACCCACAGAGTTGGCAATGATCATTGGCGCGGCAATATCGGAAACAAGCGCGTAGGACTGCTCAAATGGTTTGGCGACTGCGAGCAGAATCAACATTTGAATAATTTCTGCAAATAGGGTGACAGAGAACACTACCAGCGGATTAAACAGCTGACTGGCTTTGTTCTTTCTGACTAAGTACACATGCAGCAGGCCACCAATCAAGCCTTCTGCTGTCGTTGAGATAGCACAAGCTAAGTCCGTAAATCCACCCAATGAATAGCGATGAATCCCGCCAGTAAAGCCGACCGAAAAGCCAACTACAGGACCACCAAACAAACCGCCCATTACCGCGCCCATCGCTCGCGTGTTGGCGATGGCATCATTGATTTGCAGTCCGAAATAGGTGCCCATAATACAGAATAGGGAGAACAGAACGTAGCAGCTGATCTTATGGCCTAAGCGTGAAGAGATGCTCAACAAAGGGAGAATCAGTGGGGTTTTACTCAGCATGTAAGCAATCACTAAGTAGACGCAGGTTTGTTGCAGCAGAGAGAGAATGAGTTCCATATTTTCACCTATTGAGACGCTTGTTAAGTGTAAAGCTCATTGCTTGGTAACGGTAGCTTTGCTTGTGTTTTAGTAGCCTATATTCGCTTCCCAGAGTTGAAAGCACTAACGCCTACAAACAATAAAGCCCATCACAGTGGACGGGCTTTAGTCTTAGGTTCCACGAATCACTGAGTGATTACGGGAGCAAGCGAAGTTGTGTTTGGCTGTTCTTTTATCTCTTTCTATGAAGATTGGTCTCTTGTTCCCAAGAGCCTTAAAGAACTAGGCTGTTTTGGTGACGCCTTTTGCTTCTTTCTCTTCTTCATCAGCTAGGTCGATATCGCCTTTGCCTTTTGAAATTTTAATAACGTAAGCCGCAACACCTAGCGCACTCACCACACCAATGATGGTTGAGATTTGCATTGGTAGACCGAAGCCCAGTTGGCTGTTGTTCAGGATGAATGTGATACACACAGACGTCATGAAGATAGCTGGAACAGTTGTTACCCAGTGCAGTTTGTTGTGGCGAAGTAGGTAAGCTGAAGCTGTCCACAGCATCATTACGGCTGTTGATTGGTTAGCAAAACCGAAGTAGCGCCAGATGATACCGAAATCAACTTGAGTCAGGATGCCACCGATAACGAACAGTGGTAACGCCATTAGTAGACGGTTACGCAGTGTTTTCTGTTCCATGTTGAAGTATTCAGCAAGGATAAGACGGCTTGAACGGAACGCTGTGTCACCAGAAGTGATTGGTAGGATAACCACGCCAAGGAAAGCAAGGATACCGCCAAATACACCCAGTAGACCAAATGAAGCGCTGTATACCACGTTACCTGGGCCGCCGTTTGCAATTGCGTCAGACAGAGACTCAACCGAACCGAAGAAAGACAGAGCAAGTGCACACCAGATTAGAGCGATGATGCCTTCACCAATCATTGCGCCGTAGAATACGAAGCGACCGTTCTTCTCGTTTTCCATACAACGCGCCATCAGAGGAGACTGAGTAGCGTGGAAGCCAGAGATAGCACCACATGCGATAGTGATGAAGAGAGCAGGCCAAAGTGGTAGGTCATTCGGGTTCATGTTGGTGAACATGTCGCTGATCTCAAAGCCCCCCATGATTTGGTGTTCGTCAGATAGACCAATCGCAGTGATTAGGCCAACAGACATAAAGATAAGCAGTGCACCGAACAGTGGGTAGAAGCGACCAATGATTTTATCGACAGGGACAATCGTTGCGATGATGTAGTAAGCAAAGATGATAACAACCATCGTAGTTGCAGACATCGCGAAATCAGTTTGGTCGTTCACTAGGTTAGTGATCATACCTGCTGGAGCAGATACGAATACCACACCAACAAGAAGCAGTAGAACAATGGCAAAGATGTTCATAAAGTGTTTTGCGCCATTGCCTAGGTAACGTCCAGTGATGGTTGGAACCGAAGCTCCGCCATTACGGATAGATAACATACCTGAGAAGTAGTCGTGTACTGCACCTGCGAAGATACAACCTAGAACGATCCAAAGCATTGCTGCTGGGCCGTAAAGGGCACCCATGATAGGGCCGAAGATTGGACCTACACCCGCGATGTTAAGCAGTTGAACTAGGTAAACCTTTGGCGTCGACATTGGAACGTAGTCCACGCCATCTTGCTTAGTATGAGCTGGTGTTTGACGCTTTTCATTGATACCGAAAATTTTCTCGATAAAGGCACCGTAAATAAAGTAGCCACCAATGAGTGCTGCAACACAGGTAAGAAACCACATCATAATTTGTTATCCCTGAATGTATTAATTAAGTCAGGGTGTATATTAAAGAAGTCGAAGAGAATAAACTTCCGCTTCTTGAGTGAGTGGTCGAATAGCAAATTTAGTGGTGCTATGACTGATTGAATGGTTTGTTATTGGACGAAAGTGGCGAAGATTAGACAATGAGTGGACATCGACTGGTGTTCAGCGGAGAATCACAAACAAAGCAATGCTTCGTCAGGAAGTGGCTCTGTAAAAATAAAGGATTGAAATGAAAAAAATAATCGCACTATTCACTGTGGCATTTAGCCTTGCAGGATGCAGCGCTAATGTTCAAGATTTAGCCGCTGAAGGCAATTGGCAAGAGATCGGCTACCGTGATGGCATCAAAGGCCACACTCAGCGTTCGTATTCAGATATGACCGCGCTTGGTGCTGTCGATCAAGCGAGTTACACAGAAGGTTATCACCTAGGTGTGACTGAATATTGTAATCCGAACCATGCTTATCAGATTGGTTTATCTGGTCAGGTGTATGAAGGCGTGTGTTCTGGTACGGAAGACGCTCAACGTTTCCGTATGGAATGGCAACGCGGCTGGGACGAGTTCTCAAACGACTATTAAGCCCAAGCTAGCCATAAAAAATTAAAACTAAAAAAAGACCAGTACCGCGTGTGTGCTGGTCTTTTTGTATGTCGTTGAAGTAGCTGTCTAAATGAGAAGCTACAAGCCAAATTAAGATTACTGATTATTCTCGACGGCTTTTCTCAAGAAGCCATTTTGCTTATCAAGCTGAGCCTTGGCTAACTCTAAATCTAGCCCTGTTAGAATCATCAAAATAGATAACTTCACATCGTAATCAGTCGCTTTAAGTGTCGACACCGCCAGTGCTTTATCGCACTCCGTTGCTTGGATAACGATACGAGCGGCGCGGGCAACCAACTTTTCATTGGTCGCTTTTACGTCGACCATAAGGTTTTGGTAGCTCTTACCAATGCGAATCATGCTGGCAGTGGTCAGCATATTAAGCACCAGCTTTTGTGCTGTACCTGATTTGAGTCGTGTTGAACCAGTCAATGCTTCTGGGCCAACCACCGGGCTAATTGCGATTTGAGCGATTTCAGCAATTGGAGAGTCAGGGTTACAAGATAATGCAACCGTTACTGCGCCAAGCTGATTGGCATAGTTGAGTGCACCAATCACGTAAGGTGTGCGACCGCTCGCAGCAATACCTACCACGACATCATTTTCTGAAAACTGAATCGCTTTCAGATCTTCAATGCCGAGAGTTAGCGAGTCTTCTGCACCTTCTTTGGCTTTTAAAATCGCCTCTGGTCCGCCTGCAATTAAGCCGATAACCATTTTGTCCGAAACACCGAAAGTCGGTGGGCATTCTGAGGCGTCTAACACACCTAATCGACCACTGGTGCCTGCGCCCATATAAATCAGTCGACCACCGTTTTGAAAGACATGAGCAATTTTATCGACCGCTTTCGCGATCTGTGGCAGTTCCGCTTCAATCGCCAGCGGGACTTGCTTGTCTTGTTGGTTAATCTTTTCAACCACTTCGAGAGAGGTGAGCAGATCAATATCCATAGTGTCAGGGTTTCTCCCCTCCGAAACGAGGTGCGAGAGCGCTGATATGAGAGCGTCGTTACTCATAATGATCCTTAAATGGTGATTCTAAAATGATGGTTCTAAAGTTGTTTAGTCAGCACGATAGAGAACGCCTAGAGAGGCCGCTCTGCTTGCGCCAGTCACTTCTGGTAAATTGCTTGGCAGTTGATGAATATGACGTTGAGCAAGCCACGCAAAAGCCATCGCTTCCATGTAATCGGCGTCCACGCCTTTACTGGTGGTTGAGTCAACCTCCCAACTTGGAAGCAATTCAGACAGTCTCTTCATCAACAATGGGTTTCTTGTACCACCGCCACACACATACAGTGCAGGTTGGTTACCCAAGCGATAAGCTTTCACTTCATTGGCTATCGTCAATGCGGTGTATTCACAAAGCGTGCACTGAACATCTTCTGCCGTAAGATCTTTAAATTCTGTAAGCTGTTGCTCTAGCCAGGGTAGGTTGAACAGCTCTCTGCCGGTACTTTTCGGTGGCATTTGAGATAGATAAGATTCATTTAACAGCTGTTCGAGCAAGGCTTGATTGAGTTGACCTTTAAGTGCGAATTGCGCATCACGGTCAAACTTCTCGCCCGTGTGTTTATCAACCCAAGCGTCCATCAACATATTCCCTGGGCCTGTATCATAACCAAGTGTTGGCTGATTCGGGCGCAGCACTGAAATATTCGAGATACCACCAATATTCAACACCACAACCGAGCTGTCTTGCGGGTGGAAAATTGTATGGTGGAAGGCGGGGACTAACGGTGCACCTTGTCCGCCTAATGCCATGTCTTTACGTCTGAAGTCAGCGACGGTTTGAATCTGTGTTTTAGCGGCAATGATGTTGGCATCACCCAGCTGCATGGTAAATGGAGATTCGCCTGTTGGCTGATGAAACACTGTTTGGCCATGATTACCAATCGCAGTCACAGAAGATGCAGGTGTGTCTGACTTGTCGAGAAGTTGTAGAACCGCATCAGCAAACAGATGGCCAAGCTGGTGGTCGAGTTCACCAATAGCAATCAAATCCGTTTTCTGACCAATACAAACCTCCAGCAGACGCGCATTGAGGTCATCAGGCATAGGGAACTCATCATGAGCAAGCAATGTGATTTGCGTATCTTCAATCGAAACTAAGGCAGTATCAACACCGTCCATACTCGTGCCTGACATCACACCGATATACAGTTCTTTATGATCCATTCCTAAGCTCTTGCGCTGCATTCCTAAAGTCTTCCACAGATTGGTTTAAAAACATTGTAAAGCAAATTTAAAGAGAATAATCTCGGGAAGTTTACGAAATTAGGTTTAATAAGGGATAAATATGGGACCGTTGTGGGTTGATGTTGCAGGCTACGAGCTGACAGCTGAAGACAGAGAAATTTTGGAGCACCCAACCGTTGGTGGTCTCATCTTATTTGCTCGAAACTACCACGATAGCAAACAGTTATCGGCGTTAAATAAAGAGATTCGCAAAGTTGCAAAACGTCCTATTTTAATCGGCGTTGACCAAGAAGGCGGACGAGTACAGCGTTTTCGTGACGGCTTTTCAATTATCCCAGCTGCTCAGGAATTTGCGACTAAGAATAATGGTGAGCAGTTAGCAGAACAGGCCGGCTGGCTGATGGCGGCGGAATTGATTGCCCATGATATCGATCTGAGTTTTGCACCGGTATTAGATAAAGGTCACGACTGCAAAGCGATTGGTAGCCGAGCGTTTGGTGAAGATATTGATACCATTGTTCGTCATAGCAGCGCTTTCATCAAAGGCATGAAGTCGGTTGGTATGGCTACAACAGGAAAGCACTTCCCTGGACATGGTGGCGTAATTGCTGACTCACACTTAGAGACGCCATATGACCCTAGAGACGATATCTTTGAAACAGACATGGTAATCTTCAAGGCGCAAATTGAAGCCGGAATATTGGATGCCATGATGCCTGCACATGTGGTGTTCTCTCATTATGATGATCAACCAGCAAGTGGCTCTCAGTATTGGCTACAGAAAGTCTTGAGACAAAAACTTGGCTTTAAAGGCCTAATATTTTCGGATGACTTAACCATGGAAGGTGCTGCTATTATGGGCGGACCAGCCGACAGAGCAAAAGCGGCCTTGAATGCGGGTTGTGACATGATATTGATGTGTAATAAACGAGATGCACAAATTGAAGCTCTTGATCACTTAGCGATTCAACAGGTGCCTTTAGCCAACTCATTGCTTAAAAAACATAGTTTTGATTTGTCGACGCTTCACTCAGATGCTAGGTGGAAAGCGACCTCAGAGACGATTAAACGAATGCTAGGCAGTGAGTGATAAATAAACACATAATAATTTTAGATAAGGCGATATGATAAATATCGCCTTTTTTGTATGTGTGATCCGTGGTTTAAACCTATTTATATCTCAGAGTGAGTTAAAGTTAATGTGTAAATTTTAATTTACACGCAATGTTTTTTATTGTTTACACTTGCAATCGTTTTTTTAGCTGTTATTGTGTTTTTAAAGATTGTTAGCCCAAATGGAAATGTTGGGTGTAAAAATAAATATACAGGTTGAGTTATGCAGAAAAGTGAATTAAGCAATGTCAATATCATCGACGAACAGGTACTGATTACTCCTGAGGAGTTAAAAGCAAAACTGCCTTTGAGTGATAATGCTCGTCGTTTCATTCAAGAGTCTCGTCAAACTATCGCAAACATCATTCATAAGAAAGATCATCGCATGCTTGTTGTATGTGGCCCATGTTCTATCCATGACATTGAAGCTGCGAAAGAGTACGCGAAACGCCTAAAAGCCTTATCTGAGCAACTTAGCGATCAACTGTATATTGTTATGCGTGTTTACTTTGAGAAGCCTCGAACCACTGTGGGTTGGAAAGGTTTGATCAATGACCCGCATCTAGACGGCACTTTCGATATTGAGCATGGTCTGCATGTGGGTCGTGAGCTACTTGTTGAACTCGCTGAGATGGAAATTCCATTGGCGACTGAAGCATTAGATCCAATCAGCCCGCAATACCTAGCAGATACCTTCAGCTGGGCGGCAATTGGCGCACGTACGACTGAATCTCAAACTCACCGTGAGATGGCAAGTGGTCTTTCAATGCCAATCGGTTTTAAAAACGGTACCGATGGCAACCTAGGCACTGCAATCAATGCAATGCAGGCGGCTTCTTCTAGCCACCGTTTCATGGGTATCAGCCGCGAAGGTCAAGTTGCACTACTAACAACGCAAGGTAACCCAAATGGTCACGTGATTTTACGTGGCGGTAAGCAGACGAACTACGATTCAGTATCGGTACACGAATGTGAGCAAGAGCTGGGTAAATCTGGCTTAGAGGCCGCGCTAATGGTCGACTGTAGCCACGCGAACTCTCGTAAAGATTTCCGTCGCCAACCTTTAGTTGCAGAAGATGTGATTCACCAAATTCGTGAAGGCAACAAGTCGATTATCGGCCTGATGATTGAAAGCCATATTAACGAAGGAAATCAATCTTCGGATATACCTCTCAATGAGATGAAATACGGCGTTTCTATTACCGACGCGTGTATCAATTGGGATTCAACTGAGGCACTATTGAAACATGCACATACGGAATTAGTCCCGTTCTTAGAGAACCGCTTGAAAGGTTAGTCAGAGTTTAAATTTAAGTGCCTCATCTAATGGGGCATTTTAAGATCTGTTGCTAGCGAACCTACGTGATTGTGGGATGATAGATTGGCACGGGCTTATAGATTAGTAAGGAATAAAATGGCCGTTGAACTGAACGAATTACGCGACCAAATCGATGCTGTCGATAAACAAATGTTGGATTTACTGGCTCAACGCCTTGCTCTAGTAGAGAAAGTAGGCGAAGTAAAAAGTGAACATGGTTTACCTATTTATGTACCAGAACGTGAAGCTGCGATGCTGGCATCTCGTCGTCAAGAAGCCGAGAAAATAGGGGTTCCACCACAGTTAATCGAAGATATTTTGCGTCGTACTATGCGTGAGTCTTATGCCAGTGAGAAAGATTCTGGCTTTAAGTGTCTTAACCCAGAGTTACGTTCAGTGGTGATCGTTGGTGGTAATGGTCAACTTGGTGGCTTGTTTGGTCGTATGTTCAAACTGTCTGGCTACGAAGTGAAAGTCCTTGGCAGCCAAGATTGGGATACAGCCGATGAAATCTTGGATAATGCAGGACTTGTGGTTGTGACTGTTCCAATTCACTTAACGGAAGGTGTGATTGCGAAGCTAGGTAATCTACCAAGCGATTGTATTCTATGTGATTTGACGTCAATTAAATCTAAACCTCTACAAGCAATGATGAACATGCATCAAGGCCCAGTAGTTGGATTGCACCCAATGTTTGGTCCTGATGTTCCTAGCCTTGCTAAGCAGGTGATTGTTTACAGTGATGGTCGTGGTTCTGAAAGTTACCAATGGCTACTGAATCAATTTGGTATTTGGGGCGCGAGCCTTTGCCAGATGGATGCAGCTGAACACGATCACGGCATGACCTTGATTCAAGCACTTCGTCACTTCACCTCTTTTGCTTACGGCTTACACCTGAGTAAAGAGAACCCGAATATTGATCAGCTTCTGAAGCTAAGCTCACCAATCTACCGACTTGAGATTGCGATGGTTGGTCGTCTATTTGCTCAAGACCCGAACTTGTACGGTGATATCATTCTGTCTTCGGATGAGAATATAGAGATGATTCGACGCTTCCATAGCTGTTTCGGAGAAGCGTTAGAAATCCTAGATGGCAAAGATAAGGCTAAGTTTGTTGAGAGCTTCAACCAAGTGAGTGATTGGTTTGGTGACTACTCACAACAATTTTTACAAGAGAGCCAAAGCCTGTTAAAACAAGCACATGACTCGATTCATCGCGGTTAATAGTGTGGTTTGAAAAATAAAAAAGAGCGACCATTTGGTCGCTCTTTTTGTTTGTGTTGAATGCCGATATTGCATCTGGCCTATAGTAGGCGAAATGCATTTGGATCATCATGGGCCAAACGAACAAACCTAGTTAGTCACGATAGGCTCTTTGTTATTCTCGTTCGATACTCGGTTATCATCGCTGGATACGGTGTCGATAGTCGAGCTAATGTAAGGCACATTGGTCAGGTTGATCTGCAAGCGAACCACATTATCAATCAGTTGAACCAGTGGACCCCACTTAACTTTTTTCTCTTTCTCGAACACGTAATTGAAGTTTTCTGGTGTCCAATCCATCAAGTATTGAGGGTTCAATGAGCGACCAAGGAAGCGTACTTCATAATGCAGATGTGGCCCAGTTGAGTTACCTGAGTTACCACAGCTCGCAATCACATCACCTTTACTGACAAACTGACCGCTACGTACCTTGAACTTCTGTAGGTGCGCATAAGAACTCATGAAACCAAACGAGTGACGCATAGTAATAAAGTTGCCGAAGCCTTTTTTACTTGGGCGTACCGTTTCAATGACTCCATCTGCGGGCGCGACAATATCTTCACCACGCTTACACGTTAGATCGATACCAGTATGTACATGGCGTTTCCCTGAAATAGGGTTAGTGCGGCTACCATAAGAAGAAGATATACGTTGATAAGCCATCGGACTGTCGTTTGGAATCAAGCGGAACATTGTGGCTCTTACTGCTGAATCGACTGCAGCCGCATCAATGCGATCTTCTAAAGAAATATCATCGGTAAGCAGATCTTCATCAGCAAGACCCAGTACTGATTCCACATCGAATACACGCTTACCAAGTAGCTGAATCGTGCCTTCTTTCTCGGTCAGTGTTTGCGATAGCGAATGGTTGGTTTCTACTTGCTCAGCATAAAGAAATTCTGTTTGTTCTTTTTCAACAATCAGTGTTTCAATCAACTGTTGGGCATCACCCGCTTGCAGTGCGAGTTCTTGTTTACTCTCGAAGTGCATGTACGCCGCTCCGCCAATCAATAGCGGTACTGAAAAAATGGCAGTAGTGCAAATGAGCACGGCTTTACGGCCGAAGTAAAACGTCTGTTCCCCCTGACTAGAGGGAATAGTAATGGACACTTTTTTAGACATGGTTCTGTATTAACTAAATGCTTCTAATAGAAAAAGGGTAATGGAGATATTATTCCTTGCCTAAGTCGGTAAGGTGTTCAATCTCTCTATAAAGCAGGTCATTGTCACCAACATTAAGCTCAACAAGGCGCTTAAGGTGGCTGATACTATCAATATCTAAATGCTCTATGCGTAAACGCATTGAGGTATTGATGGTAGAGACTATCGTTGCTTCTAACTGAATATTGATATCACTGTTTTCGAGTTTAAAGCTCACTTGAACAGGGACATCATGGCTAAGTTGTTTTGATTCATTGCATTGAATGAGTAAACCATGGAGTGATAAGTCTTGCACTGAGCCTGATACCTTTACTTGTCCTTGTGAGATCTCAGTCGGGACTTGATAAATAACTCGTGAAAATTGACGTCTTTCAACCATAAGTAATCTCTCTATATCGATGCATTACACGTAAGCCAGATATATCAAAGGCCGCTATTATCGCGGCCTTTGTTCAAAATACAAGCTTATTTACTTAGCTATACGCTTGTACTTGATACGGTGCGGCTCTGCCGCTTGTGCGCCTAGAGTCTGCTTAAGCCACTCAGTGTACTCAGTATAGTTACCTTCGTAGAAGTTAACTTGACCTTCATCACGGTAGTCTAAGATATGGGTCGCAATACGGTCAAGGAACCAACGGTCATGCGAGATAACCATTGCACAGCCCGGGAATTCAAGCAGTGCTTCTTCAAGAGCACGTAGCGTTTCAACGTCAAGGTCGTTGGTAGGCTCATCGAGTAGCAGTACGTTACCGCCCGCTTTTAGCAGTTTCGCTAAGTGAACACGGTTACGTTCACCACCAGAAAGCTCACCGATGATCTTCTGTTGGTCGTTGCCTTTAAAGTTGAAACGAGAACAGTAAGCACGCGCAGGGATTTCGAAGTTGTTGATCTTAATGATATCAGCGCCTTCAGAGATCTCTTGGAATACTGTCTTAGTGTCGTCCATGCTGTCACGGAACTGATCAACAGAAGCAAGCTTAACGGTTTCGCCTAGTTCAACTGTACCTGAATCTGGCTGTTCTGCACCGCTTAGCATCTTGAATAGTGTTGATTTACCTGCACCGTTGGCACCAACGATACCGACGATTGCACCCTTAGGCATGCTGAACGATAGGTCGTCGATAAGAACGCGATCACCAAACGATTTAGTTAGGTTGTTCACTTCAAGAACTTTGTCACCTAGACGCTCACCTGGCGGGATAAACAGTTCGTTAGTTTCGTTACGCTTCTGGTATTGGCCAGTTGTCAGTTCTTCAAAACGAGCCATACGAGCTTTAGACTTAGCTTGACGGCCTTTAGGGTTTTGACGAACCCATTCAAGTTCTTTCTCGATTGTCTTTTGACGTGCGCTTTCGCCCGCTTTTTCTTGCTTAAGACGCTCGTCTTTTTGCTCTAGCCAAGACGTGTAGTTACCTTCCCATGGGATACCTTCACCACGGTCAAGTTCTAGAATCCAGCCAGCTGCGTTGTCTAGGAAGTAACGGTCGTGGGTAATCGCCACAACAGTACCACTGTAATCAACAAGGAAGTGCTCAAGCCATGCTACTGATTCTGCATCCAAGTGGTTGGTTGGTTCATCAAGAAGCAGCATGTCTGGCTTTTCAAGAAGTAGACGACAGATAGCAACACGACGACGCTCACCACCTGATAGGAATTCAATTTTCGCATCCCACTCAGGAAGACGAAGTGCATCAGCAGCACGCTCTAGAGCAGTCTCTAAGTTGTGACCGTCTTTTGCTTGAATCAGAGCTTCTAGTTCGCCTTGCTCTTTTGCCAGTGCATCGAAGTCTGCATCTGGTTCTGCGTAAGCTGCGTAAACCGCATCAATACGCTTAAGTGCGTCAGCAACGTCAGAAACCGCTTCTTCTACGATTTCACGAACAGTTTTTGATTCGTCTAGCACAGGCTCTTGTGGTAGATAACCTACTTTAAGGCCTTGTTGTGCACGTGCTTCACCATCAATATCAGTATCAATACCAGCCATGATACGTAGTAGGGTAGATTTACCTGAACCATTTAGACCCAAAACACCGATTTTAGCGCCAGGAAAAAAGCTAAGAGAAATGTCTTTAAGAATTTGACGCTTAGGTGGAACAGTTTTGCTCACCCGAGACATGGTATATACGTATTCAGCCATTGCCGATCGATCCTAATTATTGTTCAAAATTGTCTGTTATTTTATACCAATATCCTCAAAGATGTTACTCCTAGGGCAGAAAAGCCACTCTTGAACAAATCCTTACCTATTATTGTCACATTGGTCATTAAAACTATATTTAATGGGCTTCTGAGGCGAAGTGTTAAATATTAATAATATTTACACTCAAATCCTTTACATTTGATGTGATGTCGGGCGTAAATAGACTTCACGTATTCATACACGCACTAAGGAAAGAGCGAATGTTTTTCCGCATTGGTAATACGAAAATTGCTGTGGCTGCATCGGCAATTTTGTCTTCGGTTTCACTGGCTCCGGTCGCTATGGCTAGCAATGCATCCGAGCTTGAAATGCAGCGTGACGTTTATGACAAAGCGCAAGAGGTTTTAGACAGCCGTGATCTAAAAGCTTACTCCGCGCTGCGTAACAAAATTCAAACATACCCTTTAACACCTTACACCGATTATCGGGCCTTTCTGATTGGCTTAGGTGATCGCACACCTGCTGAGGTCGATGCTTTCATTGAAGAGAACAAGGCATTGCCTTTCTCCAATCGAATGCGCGCACCTTATTTGGACTCATTGGCTTCTCAAAAACAGTGGAAGACGATCCTTGAGTTTCAAACCAAAGAGCCTGTCGGTGAAAAATACCAATGTATTTATTATCGAGCGCATTACGAGCAAGGTAACCAAGAGCTTGCCTTTAAAGGAGCTAAACAACTTTGGTTGAGTGGTAGTGGTGTTGATGACGCTTGTGACCCTTTATTTAAAAGCTGGGATCAAGCTGGGCTAAGAACTGATGAGCTGATTCTGGATAGAATGCTGCTAGCGTTCGAGGGCCGTAACGGTAAGTTAATGAGCTATCTGATTAAGCAATTGGATCATGATGAGTCAATTGCTCAAGCGAAGCAGATGAAGGCGTTGTACAACAAGCCTGAAAATGTACTCGCGTTTGCTAAAAAACATCCAGCGAATGAATTCTACCAAGCTCAAACCGAGTTTGCTTTCGAGAAGCTAGCAAGGAAATCATCAAGCAGTGCTCAAAAGGTGTTTGATGATGTCATCAAGGCTCAGAAGTTTTCGAAAGAGAAATCTCAAGAGCTCGCTGATTACCTAACGTTTCGTCTGATCAACACCGACTCTGAAGAGTTAATGGTGTGGCGCGACAAAATGCTCGCGAGTTCATCAAAGCAAGTTCTGCTGGAACGACGTGCTCGCTTAGCAATTCAACATGCCGATTGGACGGGTTTGAAAGAGTGGATAGCGCGCTTGGATGATAAACATCAGGCTTCGCTTCGTTGGCAATATTGGCAGGGCAGAGCTGAAATCGCGACGGGCGATACTGACAAAGGCAATAAGCGACTGTCAGATATCTTGGGTCAGCGTAATTTCTACAGTGTGGCTGCGGCTAAGCAGTTAGGTAAGCCAGTTCAATATCCAACATCGACACTTAAATACAATGCTGAAACAGTGAAGCCATTCGACACCTCTTTGGTGCGTATTGGTGAACTGATTGACCGAGACAAAATTGCGGCAGCGAAAAGTGAATGGCGCTGGTTACTGACCAATGCAGATAAAGAGCAAAAAGAGATGCTTGCCGCTTACGCTGCGACACAGCGTTGGAATCACTTTACCGTAACAGCGAGTATCTCTGCGAAGATGTGGGATAACATTGCGCTGCGCTTCCCTGTTGCTCATAAGTGGTGGTTTAACTTCTACGCTGAAAAGCACGATCTCGATCCAATCACTTTGATGTCTTTAGCAAGACAAGAGAGTGCGATGGATTCAGAAGCTCGCTCTCCAGTTGGCGCGCGTGGCATTATGCAAATTATGCCCAAGACGGCGCAATACACAGCGAACAAACATAAGATTAAGTATCAGGGCAGCGATGATCTTTATGATGTCGGCAAAAACATTGAGATTGGCAGTCACTACTTAGATGGTTTACTCGCTCAATATGATGACAACCGTATCTTTGCGTTTGCGGCTTATAATGCTGGACCTAGCCGTGTGAAACAGTGGCGTTCACGCAGCGATGAAAAGCTCGATGCCTTTGCATTTATCGAAATGATCCCATTCAAAGAGACACGTGGCTACGTTCAGAATATCTTGATGTTTGAGACCTACTATCGAGATATCTTGGGTGAGAAAGGGACGTTTTTAGCGCCCCATGAGGCAAAAACGAAATACTAAGCCTTCGGCATTTGGCCCGAAACTGAGTAAGAATAAAGGCAGTGAGTGCGAACCATTTCCACTTACTGCCTTTTTACATTGGATCGCATCAAGTGTTTCGGTATAAAGTGTTAAACGCTTTCAATCGTTAAGCGACTCTTTAAAGTCAGAATTTAAAAGTAAGTGTAGAGATATGGCATCACAACCTGAATATGATAATTGGCAACAACTGATGGACTTGGTAAAGACGGCTGTCGAAAAAGATCAGCACGAGCTGTTGTTGACTATGATGATGACACCAGACGAGCGAGATGCTCTGGTTGCTCGAATTAATATCTTCTGTGAGCTGATGAAAGGCGATATGTCTCAACGACAGGTGAGTCAAATGCTGGGCGTAGGCGTAGCGACGATAACCAGAGGCTCAAATGAGCTAAAGGCCAAATCTGAGCAAGAGAAAATCGTGATCGCCGACCTATTGCTAAAGTAATAATGGAATTAAGCTATCACGCGATAGTATGAATACGAATTCGATAAAAAACGCTAACTGGATGTTAGCGTTTTTTGTTTCTGAAGATTGTTCTTGGAATCTTTTGAAGTTTAAGGAAGCCTCAAATACTAAATAGGAAAGTGTTCAGGATTCACAAATGGGATCAGAGCCAAAATTAAAGCTTGATGATAGACCGAACTGCGTGATAATTGGTTATGTGTCAGTAGGCCAATGGCACCACCTTTCTGTTTGATATTGTCGGTACCAAACACTTCATCCATCACATCCCCTAACTCGTTTGCATGCTCTAGTTTCTCAAGCACGGCTGGTGGCAGCATCAGACTTGCTGAACGAGACTCGCCACGTTGGCCATTCGTTTCGATCACCATCCAGGCAAAGGTGACGTTTGTTTCTATTCCCGCTTCTAGACCAACATAGAAGTCTGCATCAGGCTGAGCTTGAGTTGCGTTGTGAACTCGATTCACGGCACCTTGATAGGTTTCATCATTGCTCATCGGTTGATCGGCGACACCACTAGGGACGCTGATGCCTTTGAAATCAAATTCAGTATCAGGAAAAGCAGATAAGAACGCACTTTTAACGGCGTTTATTTTAGCTGGGTTCAGCGATGCGATGATTACAGATTTCATGTGTCGGATTCTTTTTGTTGTCGATTAGATTGAGTTGATGTTGTCGGTACCAGTCACTCAATTCTTCTAGTGGCATGGGTTTACCAAAGTAATAGCCTTGCAGCATATCGCACTGTGCATCCTGTAACCACTGGTGCATGTCTTGAGTTTCAATCCCTTCGGCGGTGACCTTTTTCCCCTGAGCATGACACAACCCGATAACTGGTTTTACGATGTTCTGGTTATCGGTTTCAATTAAGGTATCCAAAAACGCTTTATCCAATTTAATTTTCTGAGTTGGATACTGCACCAGTTGAGTGATAGAGGTGTAACCGGAACCAAAGTCATCAATCGCCAGTCGATAACCCATGCATGACAGCTCATTCAGCAATGGGAAGCCTTCTGAGTTTGAGTAAAAGGTTTCAGTGATTTCAAAATCGATTAGGCTTGGTGGAATTCGATTTAACTCCGCGTGTTCTTTAATGAAACCCGCAAGGTGAGTGGTTTCAATGCCAGCAGAAGATAAGTTGATCGACAATTGAATCGAGTGATCAAATTGAGTCTGAAGTCGATGGAATGAAGCAAACGCATTCTGTATTACCCAGCGGTCAACATGTTCGAACAGCCCGGTTTGTTCGGCTATTGGAATGAACTCATCCGGTGGAACCAAACCAAGTTGCTTTGAATTCCAACGTAATAACACCTCAACGCCAATAACATCAGTCCCGGTAGAATCCATGTAGGGCATGTAAACGAGCCTGAATTCATCATCAAAATTCTTACCTCTAAGCGCACGTTCAATGTCTGCTTGGCGCTGAATGGCTTTGTCTAAATCCCGTGAATAGTCAGCAAATTGGTTTTTACCGGCACGCTTGGCTTGGTACATCGCAGTATCCGCGTTGGACAGTAGCTTCTCGATTGAGTTGCCATCATTAGGGTAGGTCGCAATACCAATACTGACCGTGATCGGAAAGCTGCCTGATTCGGTGACAAAACCTTTTTGCAGTGGAGTCAGTAAATCATTCGAGAATCGATGCGCGACATTTCCTCGGTGACTAGGAGCGTTAATGTAGACAACGAACTCGTCTCCAGAAAGTCGGGCTGGCATACAATGAGCGTCGAATTCCTCTTTATAATGACGACAAATATCTGAAATACGCTGAGCAAAAGAAACCAGAATCGAGTCGCCGATTTGATGCCCGTATTTGTCGTTCACAAACTTGAAGTTGTCCAAGTCAAAATAGAGAACCCAGGTTTCGGTATTCGAACTCGGTTTTGGCAACGATTGCTGAACGAAGGTTTGAAACTGATGCCTATTGGCTATTTGGGTTAACTGATCATTTTCGGCCAAGAGCTTGGTTTGCTGGTAGGTGTTGTCTAGCTCTTGGTACATGTCATAAAAACGCTGTGATAAGCGGCCAAGTTCATCACGAGTGCCTAAGCGTTCAATGTTCTTACGTTGTTTTTTTTCGACTTGCTGTAGCTGTCGATCGAGCCGTGTTATTGGAGTAATCACAGTGCGAGACAGAAGCATGAGTAGCAGAGCGACAGTTACAAACGCAGACAGTGCAAACGACAAACTCAGCTTGTTCCAAATTGAATCGAGCTTGTTTTCCAACAGGAATTGCGCCGGATCGACCGTGGCGTACAGTTCTGGTGCAAGCTTGACTGAGTGAGTAACATCATTTTCCAAAGAAACCGCTATGGATGTGAAGAACAAGCTGGTTTGGTAGTCGAACTCTATCTGTTTTCTCAGCGCATTAAATTTGTCGAGAGAGACAGAGACAACAACAAAGAACACATCGTCGGGTTGATTGTTAACGGTTGGGAAAATCGCTTTTCTATCTACCTTGTCATAGTGAACCAACATCCCTTCGCCTTGGGAGTTTTGAATATAGTTGGTACTCGATGTTGCTAAGGTGTCTTGATAGTGCAGGTCAACATACTCCAATATCTTACTGTCAATCTGAGTGCGTGAGTCATTGCTATTATCCGCGTAATAACGCAGTTTTCGATCACCATTAAGAAGCGCTAAACCTGTATAGCTTTCATCGTCATCTTGCAGGAAATGAATGGCTTCTCGAAGATTACTGACCAGTTCAAGATCGCGAGATAGATTTTGATCAGTGAGAAAATAACGCTTCACCATATCACTCTGGGTCAAGGTGTAAGAGTAGCTATTGAGGAACGAACGAGATTGGCGAAAGTATCCGGCTAGTTTTTCCATGTTCAGTTGAAGTGCGTTGTCTTCGCGTTTGATGAAACTGCTTTTTTGCGTCGAATAAATAATATAGCTAGAAGCCGCGGTACTGATCAGTATCACAGGGGCTATTAGTAGTAAGATTTTAGTACTTAGCTTCATAGTTAATGACAACACTATTTATAAATTAAGCGCATAAGTTTATGTTACTTAATGCTTACTCGCTATTAATTATACGTAGTTCGATGATTTCCTGTGAAGGGGGTAAGGTTTTGTCTTTATTGATAAAAAAAGCCACTAATGAGTTTTTGTTAGAAAGGCTCAAGTAGTGGAGAGAGTAAGCGTGCCGAATGTGCGAAACAAGTGAATTGTGTTTCAGGCATGCTAGGGTGAGTTTTCTTAGCGAGAATAGTACTCGACTAGAGGGTGATTTAAGTATTTGGCCTGCTGTAGGCCAAATACTTATGTTAGCTAAAAGCTGATACTCACTTTCAGCTATGACAACTTAACTTGAGTCGCTTTGATGTTCTCACTTGGGTAGCAACCCAACACCTTAAGGTGGCGAGTAATGGCTGTTAGTTCCGTTATCGCTTGTTGCATATTATCTGAATCCAGATGCGCCTCTAAATCGACATAGAACATCTCTTCCCAAGGGTTACCCATGATAGGACGAGATTCTAGCTTAGTCATGTTGATGCCTAAGCGTTGCAGGATCAGTAGTGTTTCTACCAAAGAACCCGCCTCTTGAGATGTCGACATGATGAGCGTTGTTTTCGCTGGTATTTGAGTCGATACTTCAACAGGCTTACGCGCCACAACGATGAAACGAGTGTGGTTCTCTGTTTGGTTTGCAATATTGCTCTGGATTGGCTGTAGTCCATAAAGCTTACCGCTCGATGCATTACCAATAGCAGCTACGTCATTACCACCCAATTCTTTAACTTTTTTCATTGCATCAGCGGTGCTTGCGCAAGACTCAAGGTTGACACCCTTAAGGCGGCTCAAGAACTCACTGCATTGTTGATGAGGTTGTGGGTGCGAGTAGAGTGTTTTGATGTCTTCTAAACGGATATCACTTTTAGCAACAAGGCAGTGCTCAATCGGTTGAGAAAGTTCGCCAACAATGTATAGAGTCGTATGCTGTAACAGGTCGTAGACCTCGTTAATTGACCCTGAACTGGTGTTCTCAATCGGCAGGACACCGTAGTCGGCATGGCCAGACTCTACTGTTGATGCGACTTCTTTGAAGTGATTACAGTTCAGCTCAATCAATTCCATATTCTTGCGGCTGAAGTATTCGCGGCTCGCAAGGTGAGAATACGATCCCTTAGAACCTAAGAATGCAACGCGAGCCAATGGTTTACGGCTTTGCGGGTTCGCTAGGTTTTGTAAGTATGACTGTTGTAGTAAAACGGAATCTTCGATGATGGTGTGAAACAGCTTGGTAATGTACTGCGCATCAAGTTCGTATTTATCTTTCCCGTTGTTGATCAGCTTAACTAATAGTTGTTGTTCTCGTACTGCATCACGAACTGGTTTTGATGTCTCTACTTTGCTTTTAGCGACTTCGATACTTAGCTTGCGACGCTCTGAAAGTAACTTCAGGAGTTCGTCGTCTAAATCATTAAGACGAAGGCGGATATCATCCAGTGAAATTGAGCGGTCAGTCATAAATGTGTCCTTATAAAAAAGCCTCCCTAGTGTGGGAGGCTTCTTGTTCGTTTTTGACTTGTTTTTCTAAAACGACTTAGCCTCCGATTTACGGAAGAAAAAAGAAGTCAAAAATAAACAAAGATTGAGTGTGCATAAAAAGTGATTGTTTTATGAATGTTTAAACACAATAAGCAAGCGAGCTACGAGCGTCAAGCAAAAAAATAGCGCCCTGAGGCGCTATTTTTTAATCTGTTCTCTTTCCTTATTCTACTTCAGCTTCTAGCTCTTCGATTTCAGGCTTTTCAGCGCGGCGCGCTTCTGGTTTATGGCGTAGCTTGTTGAGTTGACGCTCTAGTTTTTGTTCTACTTCGTTGATCGCTACGTAGAGGTCGTCATGGATTGATGAAGCAACAAGTTGGCCTTTTGGTACGGTTAGTACCGCTTCAAATTTCTTCTTCTTGTTTGGTTCTTCGCTAAAGCTCGCTTGGCAGCCAATGATGTCTACTTGCCATTTATCTAGCTTTTTAAATTTGCTTTCTATGTGATCACGGATTGCAGAGGTAATGTCGATGTTTTTACCAGTGATGTTCATTTTCATAGAAGTTTTCCTCTGTTGTATCCCTCATGGGTTAACTTCAGATTACGACTTTTAGGAATAAAGAATGTGATCTAGATCTTGTTTTGGTTGGGTGGGATAAGCATTAAAATCAAATGTGATCTTACGCAAGTCTTAGTATCTTTTTGGCGAAAAATGCTTGTTATCCTTATGAAAAACGATAACTTGGAGGCAAGGCTTCGCTAAAAATTAAATCAGTTTTTAGGGGCGTCCTACAGCCTATGGAAAGTGCTTGATTGAAATTTACTCAATAGTGTTTTGTGATATAGGTCTTGTAATATAGGTCGCTACATAAGCTTCTTCAGAATTAGATAAACAAAAGCCGCATAAGTATTCTTATGCGGCTTTTGTGTTTTTTAGCTTTACCTAATACCTTTGGCTCCCCAGCTCTGGGATGGAGGCGATCCTAGTCGTTAGTGTTCAGTAATCTCGCTGTGCCGTCCTCTCGGATAGCATTGATAGCTTGTAATTGTTTATAGATTACGAAGTAACGATTGATGTTGGCAACATAGGTTACGGGTTCTTTACTCACGTATTTGCGAGTGATGATTTCTACGTTTTTAAACCAGATGTTTGGGTTGTAACCTTTCTGCTTGGCAATGCTCCTCATCTTTCTGATCTTAGCAGGACCAGCGTTGTAAGAAGCCAAGGTAAAGTAGATTTGATTGTCGGGTGATATTGCCGGGTCGTCAAAATATCGGTCTTTGATAAAGCGCATATACTTCACACCCGCATGGATGTTGTTATCCACCTTATGGATGTTCTTGATGTTGACGTTTTTATCTTTGGCGGTACTCGGTAATACCTGCATCACACCAATAGCCCCGCGATGAGAAATCCGGCTCTGATCCAGTCCTGATTCTTGGAAACCTTGAGCTGACATCATCAAAGGATCAAATTCATACTTGCTCGAATACTTTTCAAAGACATCTGAGAGTTTAGCTACTCGGTCTACTTTATTGGGGTTGAGTGCTCGGCCTAACCAGCGAGTATTGTCGATGTATTTCTGGTAGATGACATTCCCAAGCAGGGTGCCTGTTCGTGCGGTCTTGACGTATTTGTTTATCTCTTTCTTCAGTTGAGGGCTGTCTTTTCTTAAAGCCCAAGCAATACGACCATTTTCTCGTAAAGGTAAGTCGTTATGGACTTGAATGTTTTCCATTACATCGATCCAGAGCTTGGCTTTATGGTTATCCAGAATTGTGCCTTGTATATAACCTTGGTTAACCAGTTCTATCAGCTCGTAGTCTTGTAATGACTCCTCGATAAAGTGGACATGCAGTGGTGGTAAACCTAGCTCGTTAAGCTCCTTATTGACTCTTTGTACACTCTCGAAGTAACTCGAGCTTGCTCGTATCCACACCTCTTTGCCACTCAATTGCTTGATTTCGGTGATAGGTTCGGCCTTTTTCCCTGTGATAATGAGTTCTTTACCATCTTTAATCATCGGATCCGAAAAATCGATGGTTCGTAATCGTTTATCGGTGATCGTTAGGTTAGCGACAGCGACATCACCATAGCCAGACTCTAAAGAGGGAAGTAGATCATCTCGTTGCACGGGGATGACTTGAACATTGAGGTAGGGATGTTTCTTACGAAGGCTTTTCTCAAAGTGGTAGAGCATTTCTGCCACGATGCCTTTTGGCTTGCCATCCTCGATGTAATAGAAACCAAGATCGGCAGACACTAGCACTCTAACCGTTCCTTTGGTTTTGAGCACATCCAAGTCACCCATGTAAGGCTTATTGCTTAATGGAGACAGTTCTAATGCGTAGGATAAGTGGCTAAATAGCGATATCCAGATAAATAATAACAACCTACTCACATCCACACTCCATGTTGATGTTTTGTTAAAAGTTATCTTTTGAAGATACCGTGTATTATGCGATCCATCAAGTTTGCGATATGTAGATGAAAAAAAGCGCGCTAGTAAATTAGCGCGCTTTTAGGATTGAGATGTAAGAGGTTTGATTAAGGTAGTGGGTTTAACTCAATCAACTTTTCTGTTCTTAACACAGCGTCATCTAGGCCGAGTTGTTGATAAGCTTTTAGCTGGATATCTAAAGACTTACGCGCAGCAATGGTGTCTGGGTAAGTTTTTTGCAGCTCTTGCGTTCTGTTGATCGCAGCAATCCAAGCTTCGCGGCGTAGGTAGAAATCAGCGGTTGCTAAGTCATACTCTGCTAGGCGGTTCTTAAGTGCGAACATGCGTTTTTGTGCATCTTCAGCATAAGGGCTACTAGGGAAACGTTCGAGTAGTCGCTTGAAGTCAGCAAACGCAAGTTTCACTGGTTCAGGATCTCGGTCACTACGGTCGATATTAAAAATATCGTGCATGAAGTTTCGGTCTTGCGCCATGTGCGTTAAGCCGCGCATGTAAAGAACCCAGTCTTGTTTCTCATGCGTTGGGTTCAAACGTAGGAAACGTGAAATGGTAGCGAGGCCAAGTGCCAAGTCATCATTTTTGTAGTAAGCGTAAATCAGATCGAGCTGTACTTGCTCAGAATAGGCGCCGAATGGGTAACGTGAGTCTAGGGCTTCTAGCTTTTCTATTGCTGAAAGCCAGCTACCGCTCTGCAGTGATTCTTGAGCGTCAGAGTAGAGAACCGATGGTGGTACATCTGGCACTATCTCTTCACTACTTGAACAACCAACCAAGAGTGATACGGCTAATAGACCCGATAAAGTAAGGTGTTTCATGTCAGGCGTCGATTCCTTGAATTAAATATTTCGTAAGCTTCCGTTACTTTCTAACCAGTAACAGATACAATGATGCAATTATTCTATTTTATCCATACTAATGGGTATTAGTCTCACGGTTTTTAAAAAAGTTCGATATGGCTCAGCAGATCACATTAACAGACACAGTAAAAAGCAGCCAGTTAGGTCAACGTTTAGACCAAGCTGTCGCTGAACTATTTACCGATTTTTCTCGCTCTCGCATTAAAGAGTGGCTTCTTGACGGCAAAATCCAAGTGGATGGCGAAGTTATTACAAAGCCGCGCGTTAAGGTTTTGGGCGGTGAAGAGATCATCTTGCAAGCTGAACTTGCAGATGAAGAGCGCTGGGAAGCACAAGATATTCCTCTAGACATTGTCTACGAAGATGATGACTTATTGGTTATCAATAAGCCTCGCGATCTGGTTGTACACCCAGGCGCAGGCACACCGGATGGAACCATACTAAACGCATTGCTTTTCCATTACCCACAGATTGCAGAAGTGCCTCGTGCAGGTATTGTGCACCGTCTTGATAAAGACACAACAGGCCTTATGGTTGTGGCTAAAACGGTTCCAGCTCAAACTCGTCTTGTGCGTGCTCTTGCTAAGCGTCGTATTACTCGTGAATATGAAGCAATTGCAATTGGCAAAATGACCGCTGGTGGTGTGGTAGAGAAAGGCATTAGCCGTCATGCAACTAAGCGTACCTTGATGGACGTAAATGAATTAGGAAAGCCTGCGGTAACTCACTACCGTGTTGCTGAGCACTTCCGCGAGCATACTCGTATTCGTCTACGCCTAGAAACGGGTCGTACTCACCAAATTCGTGTTCACATGTCATACCTTCAGCACCCGCTGCTAGGTGATGTTGCATACGGTGGTCGTGCTCGTATTCCAAAAGGTGCATCTGAAGAACTAACAACTATGATTCGTTCTTTTGATCGCCAAGCACTGCACGCCGTTATGCTTAAATTTGTTCACCCAATTACAGGTGAAGAAGTTGAGTTCCACGCTCCTGTGCCAAATGACATGGTTGTGATGGCTGAAGCGTTACGTGTTGATGCTCGCGAAAACTTGGAAGACGACATTTAATCATGTCGATGATCATCCCTAACTGGAATGCACCAAAAAACGTGAAAGCATTTGCTTCGACACGTTTTGATGGTTTTTCAACTGGTGAGTATCAAGGATTAAACCTAGGTACGCATGTTGGGGATGATACTTCGCTTGTTGAAAACAACAGAACCTGGCTCAAGCAACACGCTAATATGCCTGCAGCTCCGGTATGGCTAAATCAAACTCACTCAACAGATGTCGTTACGGTTTTACAATCTACGGCAGATATTCTTAATGCTGACGGTGCATTTACCACAGCTAAAGGTGTTGTTTGTTCTGCGATGACAGCCGATTGCTTACCTGTAATCCTTACTGATACCAAAGGCACTCAAGTTGCTGCTGTTCATGCTGGTTGGCGTGGTCTTGCTGGTGGAATTCTTGAAAATGCCGTCGCAAAGTTTTCAAACCTAGATTCAGAGAATAAGCTCATTGCTTGGCTTGGTCCTGCAATAGGCAAACAAGCCTTTGAAGTAGGCGATGATGTGTTGGAAGCTTTCGTTAGTTTTGACCCTCAAGCTAAGCTCGCATTTGAAGCCAAAGCTGAACCAGGCAAATGGCTAGCGAATATGTCTCAGCTTGCAACGCAACGACTGAACAAAGTTGGTGTCACTTCTGTGACAGACTCCAATCTATGTACCTTCGCTGATGCGGATGCGTTCTATTCTTATCGTCGTGATGGTATTACTGGGCGCCAAGCTACTTTTATTTGGCTAGAGTAACCTTTAGCTAGTGCAACTAGTCATCCAGTTAATTTATATTTTTATATCAGCTCTATTCTTCATTCTTATCCCTTGAAAATCCGCGTTACCGTATCCATCTTCTAACCATAAGATAAACATATCTAAGAGTAGGAAGGTTGGCATGCGTCTCGATCGATTCACTAGTAAATTCCAAATTGCGATATCTGATGCTCAGTCGCTCGCATTAGGTCGTGATCACCAATATATAGAACCTGTACACCTAATGGTGTCTTTGCTTAATCAAGATGGTAGTGCAATTCGCCCATTGCTCACCATGCTGAATATTGATGTGGTTCAATTGCGTTCTAAATTGAGCGAAATATTAGACCGAGTGCCTAAAGTAAGCGGCATCGGTGGTGACGTTCAGCTATCGAATGCGATGGGAACGTTGTTTAACCTATGTGATAAGGTCGCGCAAAAGCGTCAAGACAGTTACATATCTTCAGAAGTATTCCTACTTGCTGCTATTGAAGACAAAGGTCCTTTAGGAAACCTACTTAAAGAACTAGGTCTTACTGAGCCAAAATTATCTCAAGCTATTGAACAAGTTCGCGGTGGTCAGAAGGTCGATGACCCGAATGCGGAAGATAGACGCCAAGCGCTCGAGAAGTTCACCATTGATCTGACCGAAAGAGCAGAGCAAGGCAAGCTGGATCCGGTAATTGGCCGAGACGACGAAATCCGTCGCACGATCCAAGTACTTCAACGCCGCACTAAGAACAACCCCGTCATTATCGGTGAACCAGGTGTTGGTAAAACAGCGATAGTCGAAGGTTTAGCACAGCGTATTATCAATAATGAAGTACCTGAAGGCTTGAGAGGCCGACGTGTACTTTCGTTAGATATGGGCTCTTTGATTGCAGGCGCTAAATATCGTGGTGAATTTGAAGAACGTTTGAAATCAGTTCTTAACGAATTATCGAAAGAAGAGGGCAATATCATTCTCTTCATCGATGAAATTCACACCATGGTAGGTGCGGGTAAAGGCGAAGGCTCTATGGATGCGGGTAATATGCTAAAACCAGCATTGGCTCGTGGTGAGCTTCACTGTGTAGGGGCAACCACACTCGATGAATATCGCCAGTATATAGAGAAAGATCCTGCGTTAGAGCGTCGATTCCAAAAAGTGCTTGTCGATGAGCCAACCGTGGAAGACACGGTCGCAATTCTCCGCGGTTTGAAAGAGCGCTATGAACTTCACCATCATGTAGAAATTACCGACCCAGCGATTGTTGCGGCGGCAACATTATCTCATCGATACGTTTCTGATCGTCAGCTGCCAGATAAGGCGATTGATCTGATTGATGAAGCGGCTTCGAGTATCCGTATGCAGATCGACTCAAAACCTGAGTCGCTAGATAAGCTCGAGCGTAAGATCATTCAATTGAAGATCGAGCAGCAAGCTCTTACCAATGAAAATGATGAAGCCAGTGAAAAACGTCTTCGAACATTACAAGAAGAGCTTTCTGACAAAGAACGCGATTTCGCAGAGCTTGAAGAAGTGTGGAATGCAGAGAAAGCCGCGCTTTCAGGCACGCAACACATCAAGTCAGAGCTAGAACAGGCTCGTATGGATATGGATTTTGCGAGACGTGCTGGTGATCTTAACCGAATGTCTGAATTGCAATACGGTCGAATCCCAGAATTAGAGAAGCAGTTAGATCTTGCGACTCAAGCTGAAATGCAAGAAATGACACTGCTGCGTAATAAGGTCACGGATGCAGAAATTGCAGATGTGTTATCGAAGCAAACAGGCATCCCTGTTTCTAAAATGCTAGAAGCTGAGAAAGAGAAGCTTCTTAAAATGGAAGGTGTTCTGCATAAGCGCGTTATTGGCCAAGCGGAAGCAGTCGAAGTGGTATCGAATGCGATTCGTCGTAGCCGTGCAGGTTTATCTGATCCGAACAAGCCGATTGGCTCTTTCTTATTCCTTGGCCCAACCGGCGTTGGTAAAACCGAGTTGTGTAAAACACTCGCGAACTTCATGTTTGATAGTGACGATGCAATGGTGCGTATCGACATGTCTGAATTTATGGAGAAACACTCTGTTGCTCGCTTAGTTGGTGCTCCTCCGGGTTACGTTGGATATGAAGAAGGTGGCTACTTAACAGAAGCGGTACGTCGCAAGCCTTACTCGGTGATTTTGTTAGATGAAGTAGAGAAAGCGCATCCGGATGTTTTCAATATCTTATTGCAGGTGCTTGATGATGGACGCTTAACTGATGGACAAGGTCGTACAGTCGATTTTAGAAACACGGTAGTGATCATGACATCCAACCTTGGCTCTTCGAGAATTCAAGAGAACTTCAATACGCTCGACTACCAAGGAATAAAGAATGAAGTGATGGAAGTGGTAGGTAAACATTTCCGTCCTGAGTTTTTGAACCGAGTTGATGAAAGCGTGGTGTTCCATCCATTGGGTCAAGAGCACATTCAGTCGATAGCTGCTATTCAGCTTGAGCACCTTAAGAAGCGAATGGAAGACAATGGTTATGAGCTTGAAGTTTCGGATAAAGCACTCAAGTTGATTTCTCAAGTTGGCTTTGATCCAGTATATGGCGCGCGACCTTTGAAAAGAGCGATTCAACAAAGTGTCGAGAACCCGTTAGCGAAAGCGATACTGGCAGGAAAAATTAATCCAGATAAGAAAGTGCAGCTATTAGTAAACAACGACCGCATTATTGCTCACCAATAGTTGAAGTAAGAGCGGTAGGTACGATTGGCCGAAATTAAGGCTTAATCGTACCTATTTTAAACGCTTTGTATGAATAGTGTTCGAACGGTCGCCGGTGGCGGCTTTTTTTCGTTTTTAGCCTTGTACAAAGGATTATTCTCTCTATAATGCGCCTCCGTTGCCAAGGATAACCAAGCGGTTTGAACTGAGTAACAAGACGGTGATAAGCATTTAAGATGCTTTGAAAAATTAGCTGGAAAAAGTGTTTGACACTGGAATCTAATCCGCTAGAATGGCCGTCCACTTCGAGAGGCTCCTTACTAAAAGGAAGGCTCAACAAGTAAAGCTCTTTAACAATTTAA
>NZ_JBFRSC010000061.1:0-11425 GCF_041473335.1 Vibrio sp. 10N.222.55.C7 | reverse complement strand
CGCGATGAACCTAAAAAAAGGCTGGTCACCAAGACCAACCTTTCTATTTAGAGCGAGAAGTTCGAAGCCTTCTCGTTCACTCGGTTTTAAAGCGCAGCGATTGTCGCTTTTTGCTCTTCAAGCTTCACAAGAGTCTCTTGGTAGCCTTCAAGCTTTTCACGCTCTTTCGCGATAACTGCTTCTGGTGCTTTAGCAACGAAACCTTCGTTACCTAGCTTACCTTCGATACGTTTAATCTCGCCGTGAGTCTTAGCGACTTCTTTATCTAGACGAGCAAGCTCTGCATCTTTGTCGATAAGACCCGCCATTGGGATCATCAACTCAGATTTGCCAACCAGTTTAGTTGCACAAGCAGGAGTCTCTTCACCATCAGCTAGAACTTTAATATCGTCTAGCTTAGCTAGAGAAGTAAGAACGATCTTGTTCGCTTCGATACGAGCGGCATCTTTCTCATCAGCAACCTTGATCATTACTTCTAAGCCTTGGCTTGGTGCAATGTCGTATTCCGCACGTAGGTTACGGATAGCAGTGATGAAAGTCTTAACCCATTCGATGTCGTCAACGATCTCAGCATTGAAGTTAGCTTCATTAAACTGAGGAAGCGCTTGAGTCATGATTGTCTCGCCTTCAACGCCGTCTACTAGCGGCTTAACGCTCTGCCAGATAGATTCAGTGATGTAAGGAAGAACAGGGTGAGCAAGACGCAGAGTCTTCTCAAGAACCGTGATAAGCGTGTAACGAGTCGCTTGTTGTTGAGCTTCAGTACCTTTCCAAAGAACAGGTTTAGTTAGCTCTAAGTACCAGTCACAGAATTGGTTCCAGATGAATTCGTAAAGCGTGTTTGCTGCCATGTCTAGACGGTAGTTGTCTAGGTGAGCATTAAACTCTTTCGCTGCAACTTCAAACTGAGACTCAATCCACTTATCGGCTAGAGAGAATTCCATGTTTGCACGGTCTTCTACAGACAGTGACATGCCACAGTCGTGCTCTTCTGTGTTCATCAGTACGTAACGGCTTGCGTTCCATAGCTTGTTACAGAAGTTACGGTAACCTTCAAGACGCTTCATGTCCCAGTTGATGTCACGGCCAGTTGAAGCCATAGCAGCAAGAGTGAAACGCAGTGCGTCAGTACCGTAGGGTTCGATACCGTTTTCGAATGTTTTACGTGTGTTCTTTTCGATCTTAGCAGCCAGTTTAGGTTGCATCATGTTGCCACAACGCTTCTCTACTAGCTCTTCAAGGCCGATGCCGTCAATCATGTCGATTGGGTCAAGTACGTTACCTTTCGACTTAGACATCTTATCGCCGTTTTCATCACGGATAAGACCTGTCATGTAAACAGTTTTGAAAGGTACTTGAGCCTTGCCATCTTCGTCTTTCACGAAGTGCATGGTCATCATGATCATACGAGCAACCCAGAAGAAGATAATATCAAAACCAGATACTAGTACTTCAGATGGGTGGAATGTTTTCAGTGCTTCAGTATCTTCAGGCCAGCCTTGTGTGCCGAACGTCCAAAGTGCAGAAGAGAACCAAGTATCCAGTACGTCGTCGTCTTGCTTAAGCACAACAACAGGCGCTAGGTTGTTCTTTTCACGAACTTCTTCTTCAGTGCGACCTACGTAAACCTTACCATCGTTGTCGTACCATGCTGGGATACGGTGGCCCCACCAAAGTTGACGAGAGATACACCAGTCTTGCACGTCACGCATCCACGCGAAATACATGTTTTCGTACTGTTTAGGTACGAATTGGATTTGGCCATCTTCAACCGCTTTAACCGCAGGTTCTGCAAGAGGTGCTGTGCGCACGTACCATTGGTCAGTCAGCATTGGTTCGATAACCACGCCACCACGGTCGCCGTAAGGGACAGTCAGGTCGTGATCTTTGATCTCTTCAAGAAGACCAAGCTCATCGAATTCAGCAACGATAGCTTTACGTGCAGCAAAACGCTCCATGCCTTGGTATTTAGCAGGGATGTCCGTTGAGTAAACATCGCTTTCTTCGCCGTTCGTTGTGAAGACTTCAGCAGCATCACGGATATCAGCGTTGAACGTTAGGATGTTGATCATTGGTAGGTTGTTGCGCTTACCCACTTCGTAATCGTTAAAGTCATGAGCTGGAGTGATCTTCACACAACCCGTGCCTTTTTCCATGTCTGCGTGCTCATCGCCTACGATAGGGATAAGACGGTTTACAACAGGAAGTAGGATTTCTTTGCCGATAAGATCTTTGTAACGAGGATCTTCTGGGTTAACAGCAACACCAGTATCGCCAAGCATGGTTTCAGGACGAGTAGTCGCAACAACGATGTAGTCTTTACCATCTGCCGTTTTAACACCGTTCGCTAGCGGGTAGCGGAAGTGCCACATGAAACCTTTTTTGTCTTTGTTTTCAACTTCAAGATCCGAGATTGCAGTGTGCAGTTTAGGATCCCAGTTTACTAGACGTTTACCACGGTAGATTAGGTCTTCTTCGTATAGACGAACAAACACTTCTTGAGTCGCAGCCGATAGGCCGTCATCCATAGTGAATCGTTCACGATCCCAATCTACAGATGCACCAAGACGACGAAGTTGTTGAGTGATCGTGCCACCTGATTCGCCTTTCCATTCCCAGATCTTGTCGATGAAAGCTTCACGGCCGTAGTCGTGTTTTGTTTTGCCTTCTTCGGCAGCAATCTTACGCTCAACAACCATTTGAGTTGCGATACCAGCGTGGTCAGTACCCACTTGCCAAAGCGTGTTTTTGCCTTTCATACGTTGAGCACGGATAAGCGTATCCATGATCGTATCTTGGAACGCGTGACCCATGTGTAGGCTGCCAGTGACGTTCGGTGGCGGGATCATGATGCTGTAAGCTTCTTTTGATGTGTCACCGTGTGGCTTAAAGTAGCCTTTCTCTTCCCAAGTCTTATACAGAGCTTGTTCGATTGATGTTGGGTTGTATGTCTTTTCCATAGTGCTCTTAAACGGATACTGTGAATGGTTAATCGTGGTCAAACTTCATAAGTGAAGCTTCTTGAATCTAAATCCAAAGATAGCTTTAACTATGAGGTTTGACTATGGATGTTGAATCTCGATAGTTTGTAGCTGATATCTAGCTTGACGGTAAATTTTATACCTTTCTCGAGCGAGTTGCTTAGCTTTTTCTTCGCAAGGGACGAAGTCTATCACCTGAGCAAAGGCGTTCGCAAAGGTTGTATGATTATCGGCCAGATTAATTACTAGCTGACGATTCCAATTATGTTTTACGCCTTGATAGCCAATTTCGATGTTGGTTGAATACTTCGGGCCTTCGCCAACCAAGTTGTGCGCAATAAAATCACAGGGTTCGACTTGCCAGAAAACTTCAGCAATACGCTCGGCATGCTCTTTGTCATTACAGTTGAGATAAAGTTTAGCGCCTTGTTTTGCAAAGTGCTGAGCAAGAAACAGCACATAGTGAGCAAAACCATCTTCGCTGGCTTGCGGGCTGTCTGAAGGCACAATGTAAAATGTAGCAGTCTGCATACTTAATACTCGAACTGAAAATCGTGGATATCAATGTTACTTGGTTAACAGGGTCTAACAAATAGCGCTTATTAAAAAAGGGCCCGTAGGCCCTTTTTATTATTTTGAAGATTGCTCTTCAGTCTCTTGGCCGCTGCGGTTCAATAAGAATTGGACTAGCATTGAGACAGGACGACCTGTCGAGCCTTTCGCTGCGCCTGACTTCCAAGCTGTACCAGCACTGTCGATGTGTGCCCAGTGGTACTTCTTAGTGAATTTAGACAGGAAACAACCAGCAGTGATTGTGCCGCCAGGACGGCCACCGATGTTCGCCATATCAGCGAATGGGCTGTTTAGCTGCTCATGGTACTCGTCTGCCATTGGTAGACGCCATGCACGGTCACTTGCTTGCTCTGAAGCATTAACAAGTTCGTGAGAAAGTGGGTTGTGGTTCGATAGAACGCCACTGATGTGGTGACCTAGAGCGATAACACATGCGCCAGTTAGCGTAGCAACATCGACAACACAGTCAGGTTCAAAACGCTCAACGTAAGTTAGAGCATCACATAGAACCAAGCGACCTTCAGCATCAGTGTTGAGTACTTCAACCGTTTGGCCTGACATTGTCGTTAGGATATCACCTGGACGGTAAGCATTGCTGCCCGGCATGTTTTCACAACCGGCTAGGATACCAACCACGTTAATAGGCAGGTTCAGCTTAGCCAGTGCTTTCATTGTACCGAATACAGACGCCGCACCACACATGTCGTACTTCATCTCATCCATGCCTTCACCAGGCTTAAGCGAGATACCGCCTGAATCGAAAGTCAGACCTTTACCTACTAATACAATCGGCTTCGCATCTGGATCCGGAGCGCCTTTGTATTCCATGATAGACATCATCGATTCATTTTTAGAGCCACGGCCAACTGCTAGGTATGATGTCATACCCAGTTTTTCCATCTCTTCTTCGCCAATGATCTTAGTCTTCACTGTCTCGTAATCGTCGGCTAAACGACGAGCTTGAGAAGCAAGGTAAGCAGGGTTTGCGATGTTTGGTGGCATGTTGCCTAGATCTTTAGACGCTTTTACACCTGAAGCAATAGCAAGGCCGTGAGAGATTGCTTTCTCACCCAGGCTCAATTCGCGACGTGTTGGTACATTGAATACCAATTTACGTAGTGGGCGACGAGTCTCTGGCTTGTTGCTCTTGAATTGGTCAAATGTGTAAAGACCATCTTTAGTCGCTTCTACCGCTTGGCGAACTTTCCAATAAGTGTCGCGACCTTTAACGTGAAGTTCTGTAAGGAAACATACAGCTTCCATAGAACCTGTTTCGTTTAGTGTACTGATGGTTTTTTGGATAATTTCTTTGTATTGACGCTCGCCTAGCTCACGTTCTTTACCACAGCCTACCAGTAGAACACGTTCTGAAAGTACACCAGGTACTTGATGCAGTAGTAGCATCTGGCCAGGTTTACCCTCTAGATCACCGCGACGAAGCAGTGAACTAATGTAGCCATCGCTAATCTTATCTAATTGCTCGGCTACTGGAGAAAGGCGGCGCGGTTCGAATACACCGACAACGATACATGCGCTGCGCTGTTTCTCTGGGCTGCCACTTTTTACACTGAACTCCATGCGTACTCCTACATCCTGAAGACAAATCGAACTAAATGTTAGATAATGGGTTCTTACTTGTTGGATCCTATAATGGAACTAACCTTAAAGAAGAACGCTAACACTTAGCTAAAAATTTAAAAAAATAAAAGGTTCAACGGGAAATTATAGTGATTCAATCAAAAAAACAAGTTTTGTATAGGTAATTTGAGCGTGATTATTGTTAGATATTTGATCCGCGAGACAATCAAGAGCCAATTTGCGATCTTTTTTGTTCTCTTTCTCGTGTTTCTCAGCCAAAAATTCATCAGTGTTTTAGCGGATGCCTCTGATGGTGATATCCCTGCGAGTCTTATATTGTCGATTGTTGGCTTAAATATGCCAGCGATGGGCCTATTGATGCTTCCACTCAGTATCTATATTGGTATTTTGCTTACTTTTGGCCGCCTTTACGCTGAAAGTGAAATAGTGGTCATGAACGCCACCGGTATCGGTAATAAATTCCTGATCCAATCTGCGCTTTACCTCGCTTTAATTACGGCATCTGTTGCAGCCTTTAACTCATTTTGGTTATCTCCTTGGTCACAAGACAAAGTTGAACAAATGTATGAAGAAGTAGCTGCAGAGAACAGCGTTGATTTGCTACCAAAAGGTAAGTTTGAAGGTACGCCGGATGGCTCTTCTGTCGTGTTTATTGATGATATCGACGGTAATAAGTTAGAAAACGTGTTCGTAGCTCAAATGCGTCCGCGTGATTCTGTACTGCCAAGTGTGATGTTCTCGAAGTCAGGTGATGTAAAAGAGCTCAGTGATGGTCGCCAAGTGATCGTAATGTACGATGGTACTCGTCATGAAGGCATTCCGACTCGCCTCGACTACAGGGTGACGCACTTTGAAGAATACGAAGGCCTGATTGGTCAGCGTGAAGTTGAGAAGAAAGGTCGAGACTGGGAAGCGATCCCTACGCTTGAACTGATTGGTAACTCAAATAATAGTGCGAAAGCAGAGTTGCAGTGGCGTATTTCTTTGGTACTTTGTATTCCATTGTTGACCATGCTTGTCGTGCCACTGTCTGCGGTAAACCCTCGACAAGGTCGTTTTGCGAAAATCGGCCCAGCAATACTGATTTATCTCACCTATTTCTTAGCAATCAGTGCAACCAAGTCTTCAATCGAAGAGGGGAGCATTCCTGCGGTAATCGGCATGTGGCCAATCAATGCGTTATTGTTATTTGTCGCGATTGGTGCCAACTTTATGGATAGCGTGCCAGTAAGGCGTTTGAAAGAAAAATTCAAGAATAAGAGGTTGGCTTAAGCCGTGTTTAAGATTCTCGATTTATATATAGGCAGAACCATCATCGCAACGACGTCACTGGTATTGGTGACGTTTGTTGGCCTCTCTGGGATCATCAAATATGTAGAACAGCTAAGAAAAGTTGGCCGTGGTACATACGATCTATTACAAGCGCTGTATTTCGTTTTATTGAGTATCCCTCGTGATATCGAAATGTTCTTTCCAATGGCTGCATTGCTTGGCGCATTGATAGGGCTTGGTATGCTTGCTGCAAGTTCTGAGCTTGTCGTTATGCAGGCAGCTGGTTTCTCTAAGTTAGATATCGGCCTATCAGTACTTAAAACAGCTATTCCACTGATGATCGTGGTGACATTGCTTGGTCAATGGGGAGCACCGCAAGCGCAGAAAATGGCTCGTGATTTAAGAACTATCTCGATTGCTGGTGGTAATATTATTTCGACGCAAAGTGGTGTCTGGGCTCGTGATGCCAATGACTTCATCTTCATTGTCAAAATCGATGACCAGAAGCTATATGGAATGAACATGTGGCGCTTTGATGAAAACAAGGCACTTAAAACCGCTATTTATTCTGACGAAGTTGATTACGTTGGAGACAACGTGTGGACGATGAAGGATGTAGAGATCACGTCTTTTGAAAACGAACTTCAAATTACTAAAGAAAGTTTACCGACTTACTCTTGGGAAACGTCATTAGCTCCAGATAAGTTGGCGATAGTAACGGTTAAACCAGAAGAGCTATCGTTAAGTGGGTTGTATGATTATGTTTCTTATCTGAAGGCGTCAGAGCAAGATGCATCACGCTATGAATTGGCGCTGTGGAGAAAGATAACCCAGCCAATTTCGATCGCGGTTATGATGTTGATGGCACTGTCGTTTATCTTTGGTCCTTTGCGTAGTGTGACCATGGGTGCGAGGATTTTGTCAGGTGTTATTGCTGGCTTTACCTTCTATATATCCAGTGAGTTCTTTGGCCCAGTGAGTTTGGTTTATCAAATACCACCCGCCTTTGGCGCAATAGCCCCGAGCGTGGTGTTCCTTGGAATTGCCATCATGCTCTTGAGGCGGAAACTGTAAATAGTAAAAAGGAAGGCATAACGCCTTCCTTTTTTGATCTTGATTGGAGCTAACTTAAATCACATTATCGTGCTTGTGGTAACACAACGACTTCGGTCTTTGCCCAGATATCGTGAAAGCCACGTTTTTCAGGATCGAATGGAACACATAGGTTTGCCAGTCCAAAACCTGAAGTACCTAAACGAATCAGCGCCTGAGTTACTGTGAGCGCTGAGCCATCTTTGTTTTGAACGCGCAGCTTCCAAGCTCTCATGCCGAGAGTTTGACCAGCTCTAGTCCAGAAGAACACGAAGAAATATACCCAAACGGCGACTAAGTAAAAGGTATATGCAGGGCTCCAAATCGGATGGTTGGTTAAGAAGTCACTAACATCGGCATAACCGCTGTGGTTAAAAATGCCGAGAGCCATGAGCGCGTGCAGTAGAGCGACAATGACGCCAGCCGCCAACATTTCAATAGCGATTACGATCAGAGCGTCGTAGAACAAGGCACCAAATCGGCGCATGACTCCTGCTGGTGGCAGAGTGTTTGTTGATGTCATGTGTTATTACTTCTTTAAAAATTGAGGCGTCAGAATATAGTTTAAGGCTTAGCCTGAAAAGAGACATGACGCACAGCTTATGACTTAGTGGCGAAATTATCGGCAAACACACATGAATTCAAGTTTTTATACTTGCCACATCAGTTCGCATACGTATAATGCCAAACATCGAAAGGGCAATGCCCCAAGATAATGCCGGTATGGTGAAATTGGTATACACGACGGATTCAAAATCCGTTGCCTTCGGGCGTGGCGGTTCAAGTCCGCCTACCGGTACCATATTTAAATGACAAAGCCTCGACGAAAGTCGGGGCTTTGTTGTATCTGGGATATAGGAAGCGTTGCCTTCGCGGTGGCGGCAGGAATGCCTGTCCAATCAGTCCGCCTACCGGTACCAAACATAGAAAGGTCGCTTTGGGCGTTTGTGAATTTTAAATCCAGCGTGTCGGCTTGGATGCAAGCCCAGTCAAGTCACCTACCGGCACCATATTTAAATGACAAAGCCTAGATGAAAATCGGGGCTTTGTTGTGGGGTATAGGAAGCATTGCCTTCACGGTGGCGGCAAGAATGCCTGTCCAATCAGTCCGCCTATCGGTACCAAACATAGAAAGGTCGCTTTTATAGCGACCTTTCTATGTTTTGGACGTATGTGAATTTGAAATCCGGCGTGTCGTTGCAGTTGCTCTTCAATCAGACAGATCTTGATGTTTCACTCATAAATCTCATAATTTCCCTTCGCTATTCGATCTGATAATGAATTAATTATCTTAAATCATGATGTTACCTGTCATTCTCTTTTCTATTGTCTATGTTTAAAGGACTAACAGAGGAGATAGATATGCTGACAGTAACCCCTTACTTGTTTTTTGATGGTCGTTGTAATGAAGCGTTGGATTTTTATCACAAGTGCTTTGGTGGTGTGGTTTTATCTAAGCAGCTTTTTAGTGATGCACCACAGGTAATCGAGGGCGCTCAACCTGATTGGGTTATGCATGCTGAGTTCGAAGCGTTTGGTATGAAGCTGATGATGTCTGATGGTGTTAAGGCAAAAGAACTTGAAGGCAACAACCTCGCTCTCTCTCTTGTGACTGAAGATACCGCGACTCAAGAACAAATCTTTGAAAAGCTCAAGAAGGGAGGGCGGATAATGACTCCACTCGCAGATACTTTTTGGGGGGCTCGATTTGGCAAAGTAGAAGATAAATTCGGTATACGCTGGATGGTGCACTGCGACTCTTTAAGTTGAGCCTGTGAAATTGGATAGTGAAATTGCTGCTTGGTTTTATTAGAATTATAAATAGAGATTAATCATCAATATTATATATAAAAATGGGCAGCATAAAGATTACCGTAGATCGCATTCAGCCCGGTCTGCATATACGACTCCCCGTAAAATGGAATGAACACCCATTTTTATTCAACAGCTTTAAAATCAAAGATGACGCTCAAGTAAAAGTAATTCGACATCTTGGGATTAAGCACGTCTATATAAACCTGAGTCAAAGTGATACCTCACCTTTACCTGTTAATCACGTAGGTGAACAAGAAGTCGATATTGATTCACAGGTAAGCCTTGAAACGGAAAGAATGTGGAAAGATAAGCATGAGCGTATCGAAACCCTTAGCTCTTACCGCCGCAGGGTGAGTCATTGTGAGAGAGAGTTTGAACGTTCGCTTGCTCGAATGCGATCTGTGATGACCAAGATCCGTAACAGACCTTTAGATGCGGTAGGGGAGGTTAAGGCTCTTGTTGATGATATCGTTGAAACTCTAGTGAGCGATGATAACGTCACCTTGCACCTTATGAATGCTAAAGCAGATTTCGAAGATATTTACTTTCATACTCTAAATGTTTCGGTTGTTGCACTGATGATAGGAAAGGCCAAAGGCTATAACACACAGCAATTGAAAGACCTCTCATTCGCAGCGTTGTTTCACGATGTAGGCAAGATCAAAATACCAGTCGCGATACTAAGAAAGCAGAGTGCACTAACGGTGCCAGAAGAGAACTACCTGAAGCTTCATACTAAATACGGTGCGGATATTGTATCGGCAATTGATGACTTTCCTGAAAGTGCTAAAAAGGTGATCGCTCAACATCATGAGATGAATGATGGTTCTGGCTACCCCGAGGGCTTAAAAGAACATGAGATTGATGAATTTGCCAAGATAGTCGCCGTGGCTAATGCATTTGATAACCTTTGCCATGGTAAAACGCAATCTCAACAAATGATCCCGTATTTGGCGCTGTCCCACCTATATAAGAGCTGCAAGCATCTATATAGCCAAGATAACTTGGGGCTGTTAGTTAAGTTCATGGGAGTCTATCCACCAGGAACTGTAGTACAGCTTTCAAATGACTCGATTGGGATTGTGATATCCGTTAACGCTAAACATATGCTTTATCCAAATGTACTTATCTATGATCCTAGCGTGCCAAGAACCCAAGCTCCGATCATTGACCTCTTTATTAAAGAGATCAAAATCGTTAATGCCGTTCATCCAAGCAAATTACCTGAACAAGTTCGAGAGTATCTAAACCCTAGGGCTCGTTTATCTTACTTTTTTGATAGTGGAGAGTAGTTATCCACAGGTCGTTGTGGGTAATTTGTTCGAAACTTGGGGTGAAAGTAGTATAAATAAGCCCTTGGTTGAAATGTCTTCGCTTAACCTCTTTTTTTAATAAAAAACGCATTTATTGCTTGCCAATATGAGCGGCATCTCTATAATGCCGCCTCACTGACACGGCAGACGCCACAAGGCTTCAGCGAGAAATGTTAGTAAGGCAACTAGCTTTAAGCGATGATTCGCTTCTACTTTTAGAAAGTAGGAATTAATTCCAAATAAGTGTTTGACACTGAGAATTAAATCGCTAGAATGGCCGCCTCTTCCGAAGTGATGTAAGTCACAACGAAAAGAAGCTCTTTAACAATTTAAACCTATCAATCTGTGTGGGCACTCGTTGATGAATATCAAAACGTTTTATCTTCCCTTTTTTAAAGAGAAGTAAAACAGATTCCTCGGAATCAAATTTGGTTTCAATGAACTGAGTGACCAATACGAATAACTACTTTCTCTTGTAGAAAGAAGGTATTTGGCACAGTCAATTCATTATCTTTCTGTTGGAAAGATAATAGCTTTAGAATTACTTTTTGTAGTTTTGAAGTCAGTATTCATTGAGCCGACAAAATCTTAAATTGAAGAGTTTGATCATGGCTCAGATTGAACGCTGGCGGCAGGCCTAACACATGCAAGTCGAGCGGAAACGACACTAACAATCCTTCGGGTGCGTTAATGGGCGTCGAGCGGCGGACGGGTGAGTAATGCCTAGGAAATTGCCTTGATGTGGGGGATAACCATTGGAAACGATGGCTAATACCGCAT
>NZ_JBFRSC010000060.1:0-112101 GCF_041473335.1 Vibrio sp. 10N.222.55.C7 | reverse complement strand
CCGCGATGAACCTTTTTTTTTTGCCTGATTATCACCCTTTATGCCCATCGATTCTCCGTGATTGACACAGTTAGTCAGCAGTCCGTTTAACTGTCAGTCCCCCCTTATTTTTCGTACTCTAATTGCCATTGCAGCGCTATAAGAAACTGATATTATTGCAACATCGCAACACACGAGATAAAACCTTGCCAGATCCACTCAACTCCATACATCGTTCTTTATTCGAACAACTTCCAGGCTGCTGGGGCTGCAAAGATACTGACTCGGTCTTCGTGTACGCCAACCTTGCTTACAACCAATTGATTGGCTTAAAACCCAATGAGACTTGTACTGGCTTGACCGACTTCGACATGCCCAGTCAAACCACCGAGTGCGCACAAGATTTCAGAGCTCAAGACAAACATGTGATGGATACACGCAGTACCCTTAAGATTCTCGATATTCACCCCTATCCAGACGGACGCTGGCACGCCCATATCTTTACTAAAACACCATGGCTTGATGACGACGACAACGTCCAAGGCACCATCTTCTATGGCCAAGAGCTTACCGATACCGCGATCTTAGAGGTCGGTCATTGGGTTTGTCAGGCCACAGGAACAAAAGGCGATCAGGCATCGCTTGCGGGGTCAGAGCCGCGCGTGTCTAAGCTGCAAAAGCGGCTGACTTCGAGAGAATCAGAGGTACTGTTCTTACTGCTTTTCGGCAAGAAACCACAGTACATCGCGTCGACGTTAAACATTTCAATCAAAACGGTCGAAGGTCATGTCGCCAGATTGAAACAGAAGTTTGATGCACGCAGTAAAAGCCAATTGATTGAGTATGCATTGGATTCAGGATTGGGCTCAGTGATCCCAGAAACTCTGCTCAAAAAACAGATCTCTGTTGTTCTTCACAGTGACTGATTGACTGTTCAGCTGAAAATGCAGACAAAAAAATGCCGTTGATTTGATCAGTCTAATCAACGGTATTTTTGGATCTGTTAAGCAGCTAAGCGATCAAGCAGCCTAAGGCGCTAGGCGATCAATATCCCAACTGTTGTCTTGGCGTGAGAACAAGAAACGGTCGTGCAAGCGGTGTTCACCACCCTGCCAGAACTCAATACTATCCACACGAACTCGGAAGCCACCCCAGAAAGAAGGCACAGGAATCTCGCCTTTGGCAAACTTCTGTTTAAGCTCTAGATACTTACCTTCTAAAATCCCACGCGCTGAAATGCGGCTACTCTGCTTACTTGCAATCGCGGCCAATTGGCTCTCTTTTGGACGTGACGAGAAGTACTTCATATTTTCCATAGCGGTCAGCTTTTCAGCCGTGCCCGTAATATGAACTTGTCGTTCGAGTGGATGCCAAGGGAAGTGCAAACTGATTTTGCTGTTGTGCTCAAGCTGGTGCGCTTTGCGGCTACCTAAGTTGGTGTAAAAAACGAACCCGTCTTTATCAACATTCTTCAGCAGAACAATTCGTTGGAATGGCTGACCATTTTCATCAACCGTAGCAACTGTCATGGCAGTAGGGTCCGTCAACTTCGCTTCAATGGCTTGCTCTAGCCATAGATTGAATTGCTCAATCGGGTCTGCGGCCAAGTCTTTGCGTCTCAATCCACCCTTAGCGTATTCGCGACGAATATCTGTCAGTTCCATTTGGTTGCTCCTTTTAATTTTTTTGTGATTTTGCGCCGTAATCCTTTGAAACACAAGTCTAAGCCATGGTTTTGTCTCACAGAAGGTGCTCTGTGTTAACAAGATCTCGGTACTCTCTCCATCATATTGATAATCTTTATACAAACCGATGACAAGCTGAGATCCGAGTGACCAAAATACTGCCTAACCTAATGACGCCCTTTGTTTTAATCTCATTGTTATTGGGAGCTGCAGGGCTGACCGCAACCCACTTTATGGCAGTACAATTCCAAGAAAAAATCGTCACTCAGCAACTCGATGAAGCGGCGAATAAAGCCAATCTACAAATCGATTCTGAACTGGATAAATTCAAACAGATCCCGGATTTGCTCAGTCATGACCCGCGCTTGCTCTCTTATTTTGACTCATCACAACGAGCAAACAAGATTTCCGCTGCGCAGCTCAATCAATTGCTGTTTGAATGGTCGAATCAAAGCCAAGCCGACACCATCTATATTCATGACCCGAGCGGTACTGTGGTCGCTTCCAGTAATTACCAAAAGCCTCGTACCTTTGTAGGTGAGAACTTCTCGTTTCGTCCCTACTTTGCTTCTGCCATTCAAGGTAACAACACACAATATGTCGCGCTAGGCGCTCGTTCGAACGTACGCGGTTATTTTCTGTCTTCACCGCTGTATGTTGAGAATCACATTGTGGGGGTTATCACCGTAAAAGTGAGTTTAGAAAACCTCGAAAACATCCTGACCAGCGACGACTTTGAGATCGTAGTACTCGACTCGAACCAAGTGGTCTTTCTATCAAGCCAAGCTCCATGGCTTTATCATTCACTGTTGCCATTAACGCAGCAACAACAAACGGATATCGCACTTCAACGCCAATACGGTCAAAGCGAAATTTCGATCATCGAAGCCTTTCGTTCTTCAAGATCTCAGTCAGAAGCTAGCAACGCCAATCAATCTAGCAACCTTCAATCCAATGAAATCCGAAAAGAGCTCACCGCCAACCAGTTATTCAAGCTTGGTGCTTTTAATCTTTACCCCGCTACCATCAGCAACAACCAGTACCAAGTCGTCGCCCTAAAAGAGACCAGAGCTGAACTTATTAAAATCTTTCAGATCGATGTCATCTTCGTAGTGATTTACAGCTTGGTGATGCTCATCGCTTGGTCGTGGCGCCAGACTTATCTCGCGAAAGTGGCGTTGACCCGACTCAACCAAAACCTAGAACAAACCGTAGATAAACGTACCCACTACTTGAAGCAATCCAATCAACAGCTGCAACAAACCCTTTTTCAATACCAAGAGTCGCAATCCAAGTTGAAACAGACAGAGCAAGAGCTGACACAAACCGCGAAATTAGCGGTACTCGGTGAGCTGTCAGCCAGCATTAACCACGAAATCAACCAACCGCTTGCAGCACTGCGAACCTACAGTGAAAACAGCTTAAAGCTACTGGAAATGGAACGAACCGATTTAGTGAAAAGCAATCTTGAGAAAATGATTGGCCTCAACAACACCATTACCGACATCATCGCGCGACTCAAAGTCTTTACTCGCAAGGTCACCAAACAAGAACATCATGTGGCGAACCTGCATCAAGCGGTCAATAACGCCACTAGCATTCTCAGTGCGCTGATGATCAAGCAAGGCATTACGCTAAGGCTAAGCACGGTGCCAGATGACATCAATATTGCGATTCATCCAACCGAACTCGAGCAAGTACTAGTGAACCTGATTCACAACGCGACTCAAGCGCTGCAACAACAAGTTCTTGAACACAAAATCTTGCAGGAGCAACAAAACCTGGAAAGCGTTGACCAACAGGCTAGCCCACAGATAGGCATCGAATGGCAACTGCATCATGACTCTTGTCAGCTGATCATTTGGGATAACGGAATTGGCATGCCGAACGATAAGCTAGAACAGCTGTTCGACCCGTTTTTTACCACCAAACCGGAAGGTTTAGGGCTAGGGCTTTCAATATCGAAACGGATTATTGAAGCGTATCACGGCACGATCAGCGCGAACCGGTTAGAGCCTTCAGGCATGGTATTCTCGCTAAACATCCCGTTATATAACGATAAGGGCTAACACGCCGTTGTTATCGTTGATTAGAAAACGAATCTCACATACTGCTAATCTCACCTACAGCTAAGGAATCGGCTTTTGCACTCTATGCCTAAACTCTATTTTGTCGACGATGAACCCGCCATTCGAGACTCGGTAGAACAAGTCATGCTCATTGAAGGTATCGATATCGTCGGCTTTCCCAATGCTATTGAGGCATTAAAGAAAATAGATACCACGCAAGCCGGAATTGTCATCACCGATATTCACATGCCGGTAATGGATGGCATTCAATTAACGCAAAAGTTGCTGAGCCAAAATCCTCATTTTCAGGTCATCGTACTTACCGGACATGGTGACGTGCAAACCGCGGTATCAGCGATGAAAGCTGGTGCTTACGATTTTCTGGAAAAGCCATTTGTGGTCGATGCCCTACTCACTGCCGTTAAAAAAGCCGCAGATAAGCTCGCACTGGTTGAAGAGAACAACCTATTGCGTAAAGAGTTGGCAATGCAAAATCAGGTTGGCCCGAAACTGATTGGTCAATCACCATCAATGCAGGCATTACGCCGAGAATTGATCACCCTAGATACCAAAACTAACCCACTTCTATTATTTGTTGGTGATTTAGGGACGGGGAAAAGGGTCACAGCACAATACACCCATGATTTACACAGTCATCAAACCGCGGAGCTTTGCCCTGTCGCTGCGTTTAATTTGCCACGCAGTGACGAAGCGACATTCCATCAGTTTATTTTGCAACTGTTCTTGAAGCATCAAGGTGGAACACTCTATATCCATGAGACAGAAGCACTAACTCAGGATCAATGGCTGTGGTTAGCGAACCTAAAACCCACTCTACTTCGTGAAAACTCATGCAAGACCAATGCAACTTGTATCATTATCGCAACTACAGTAGTTCCTACTACAATTACAGGTGAACTGCGCCGATTTAATTTACTACCCTTGGCGCAAAGAACGGAAGATATTGGCTCTTTGTTCAAACACTTTGCTCGTGGTGCAGCCAGTCGCTATCAACTGCCGCCACCCGTCATTACAGAAAAAGAGATTCAGCGACTCATTGCAACGCATTGGACGGAGAACATTCGTCAGCTTCGCCAACATGCTGAACTCAGAGTGCTGACTCAAATTAAGCAGCCGTCGCTCGACAGCGATACTGATGAGCAAAATGAACTCGATATGAGCATTGAAGAGCAACAACAGTCGTTGAACCAACGCACCGATAGCTTTGAACAAATTATCTTGATTGAGGCACTACATCGCCATCAAGGACGTTTAAAAGAAGTGCAACAAGAGCTGCAAGTGTCACGAAAGACACTGTATGACAAGCTGAGAAAGCACCAATTGGATAAAACAGATTTCAAGAACCGATAAGTCTTAAAAAATATATAAATTCAAAGATTTAAAGGAGCAAAATCTTAACATTTACCAAAAGTAAGAATACACTCAATAGGCTTGCACTTTTATTTAGCAAACAAGGACAGTCATGAGCCAGAAGAATTACAGCAAATTGAACGAAACCGAACTTGAGTACGTCGATGATAAAACAGCGGCACTACTACTCAACACGCCCACCAGTGCGCGTATTATGTTATGGGTGATCGTTCTGTTTTTTATTGCTGCTATTGGGTGGTCCGCTTGGGCTGAGATCGATAAAGTCACCGTTGGCCAAGGCAAAGTCATCCCCTCTTCACAAATCCAAGTGGTGCAAAACCTTGAGGGCGGCCTCGTAAAAGAGATATTAGTAAGGGAAGGTCAACGCGTCCAAAAAGGTCAACAGCTGCTGTTGATCGATGACACTCGATTCCGTTCTGACTTCCGAGAGCGCGAACAACAAGTGGCAAACTTAACCGCCAGCGTGTTAATGCTTTCAGCTTCCTTTAACAGCGTGGTCATCAACGAAGAGTTCTCCGTCGAAAACTGGAAACAAAGTGTGTTACTCGACTACGGCAAACTCGCCTTCCCACCAAAGCTATACGAACTTCAACCTAAACTGGTTAATCGCCAAAAAGCCGAATATCGTCAAGACCTAAACAACCTAAGAAACCAACTTTCCGTTTTTGATCAACAAGTTGAACAGAAGCAACAAGACCTTGTTGAAATAAAATCGCGCGTCAATAACTTAAGACAAAGTTACAAATTCGCCCGCCAAGAGTTAGATATAACAAAACCGCTTGCCGATGAAGGCGTTGTGCCAAGAATTGAACTCCTCAAGCTTCAAAGACAAGTGAATGACACTCGCCGAGAAATGACTTCGAGCGAGCTAAAAATTCCTCTTTTACGCTCAGCAATCAAAGAATCCATGCTCAGCCGTATTGACGCCGCACTGAACTTCCGCTCCGAACAACAAGAAAAACTCAATCAAGCCCAAGACAAGCTCTCTGCAATGACCGAATCTGCCGTTGGCCTAGAAGACAGAGTAAACCGTACCGTGGTGGTTTCTCCTGTAACAGGCACAGTTAAAACATTGGGTATTAATACTGTCGGCGGGGTTATCCAACCGGGTATGGACATCGTTGAGATTGTACCAACAGAAGACTCTCTATTGGTTGAAGCGAAAATCGCCCCGCAAGATATCGCGTTCCTACGCCCAGAATTGACTGCCATCGTTAAATTCAGTGCTTATGACTTCACTAAGTACGGTGGTCTAGAAGGCGTGTTAGAGCACATCAGTGCCGATACCACTCAAGATGAAGAAGGCAATAGCTTCTATATCGTGCGCGTGCGCACCGAAAAACACAATTTTGGACAGAACGAAGAGTTGCCAATCATTCCAGGTATGACCGCCTCTGTCGATATCATCACGGGTAAAAGAACCGTGCTTGAGTACATGTTGAAGCCACTATTAAGCGCTCAAAACAATGCACTAAAAGAGTAATGACGTTTGATGTTTGATAACGCCTTTCAATACACAGCAAATAGACAAGAGCAGAGGCTATGAAGTCTCGGATTTCGCTATTGCTGCTGGTCCTCACCTCTTTCACCTCTGTGGCGCTCAACAAGAGCGACCAACGGTGGATAGATGCAGTGACCAAAACCTACGGCGATAGAGCCGGAAAGCGAGTGGCAACATGGCGCTCAAATATGACGTCATACGACGGATTAAGTGAAAAAGAGAAGCTCAGGTCGGTGAACCAGTTCTTCAACCAGATGTACTTTGTCGATGACAACATACTGTGGGGAAAGAATGATTACTGGGCAACACCACTGGAATTTTTAGGCAGCAACGCCGGTGATTGTGAAGACTTCACAATCGCAAAATACTTCTCTTTGCTTGAACTGGGCGTCCCAGATAAGAAATTACGATTAGTGTACGTAAAAGCACTGGAACTAAACCAGTTCCACATGGTGTTAGCTTACTACTCAACACCGAGTGCAGAGCCATTAATTTTGGACAACTTAAACCCTGAAATTAAACGCGGTTCCAAACGCCCAGATCTAAGACCAATTTACAGTTTTAACGGTAAAAACCTTTGGTTGATCAAGTCGGCAGCAGGCAGCGGCAAATTGGCAGGGAAATCTTCAAGATTGAGCTTATGGAACGACTTACGTTCACGTGAGCGCTCTCTAAAATTAAACAAACCCATTATCAATTACGATGAGTAGGTACAATGACTTTATATAAACAGCTTGTGGTCGGGATGGTTGCAGTGTTCATACTGCTGATGACGTCAGTTTTTATGATCGAATTCAATACCACCCGTGGATACTTAGAGGAGCAGCAACGCTCTGAGGTAAGTAATACCATTAATACTGTTGGACTGGCTCTCGCCCCTTACCTAGAAGAAAAGGACAAGGTGGCAGTGGAGTCTGTTATCAACGCCCTGTTTGATGGCAGTTCTTACTCAGTCGTTCGATTGATCTTTCTCGATAGCGGTGAAGACATTCTCCGCTCATACCCTGTAAAGCCAACTGGCGTACCAGAGTGGTTTACCAACCTAAACCTGTTCGAGCCTGTTCATGACCGCCGCGTGATCACCAGTGGCTGGATGCAATTGGCCGAGGTCGAGATCGTAAGTCACCCAGGCCCTGCCTACGATCAACTTTGGCAAGCATTCATCCGCTTACTGAGCATATTTGGCACGATCTTCTTGCTCGGTTTGGTGTCTATCTCTTGGATCCTTAAGCGCGCTTTACGCCCGCTCTCGTTGATCATTACCAAGATGGATCAGATCGCCAAGAATCAGTTTGGCGAACCTCTGGCTCGTCCAAAGACAAAAGATCTCACCTTGGTTGTCGATGGTATCAACCACATGTCGACTCAAGTTGAACTGGCATTTAAAAACCAAGCGAAAGAAGCTCAGAAGTTACGTGAAAGAGCATATATCGACCCTGTATCTCAGCTAGGTAACCGTGCTTACTACATGTCTCAGTTAACTCAATGGTTAGAGGAGTCGAGCTTAGGTGGTTTAGCGGTACTTAAAGCGGAGTTTATCAGTGAAGAGTACGATGAAAAGGGCTATCAAGAAGGTGATGCCTTGGTTCATCAACTGGCTGAACAGCTGCAAGCTTCAATTTCATCTCCAGATATCACCATCGCTCGTATTTCTAGTGACGAGTTCGGTTTCATCATGCCAAACATTGATGAGAGCGAACTGAAACTTGTCGCGAGCAGCATCGTAAACTGTATCCAGAGCCTAGGTTCAGACCCAACAGGCACTGCGAATCCACATATTGCTCTTGGTGTGACCTACAGCAACAAGCGTAAAACCAGTACTGAAATCATGTCGCTGGTGGATAACGCACTCTCAAGTGCCAAGGCGAATCGAGAACTTGCTTACGGCTACGTAACCGCAGACGATCACGGCGCAGTGATGGGCAAACAACAATGGCGTATGTTGGTTGAAGAAGCGATCATCAACGACCTCATTACCTTCCGTCTGCAGGCTGCAAACAATGCCTTTGGTAAAACCTATCACCAAGAGGTGTTCTCTGCGATTGAAAAAGATGGCGTGCGTTACGGTGCTAACCAGTATCTATACGCGCTAGAACAGCTTGAAATGAGCCACATTCTCGACCAATACGTTATTGAGAAGATGGTTGAAAAGCTCAATGCAAAAGAAGTAACCAGCCCAGTCGCTATTAATCTCTCGCCAAGCAGTATATCTCAACCAAGCTTCATCCGTTGGATCGGTAAAACGCTTGAACAGAATGCTTCAATCGCTCACCTGTTGCACTTTGAGATTCCAGAAAACTGCTTCATCAACGTTCCGCACTACACGGCACTTTTGTGTAACACCATTCGCAACGCTGAAGCAGTGTTTGGTGTCGATAACTACGGACGTAACTTCCAATCACTGGATTACATCAACGAATACCGTCCAAGCTATGTGAAGCTAGATTACCTGTTCACACATAACCTTGATGACGAAAAACAGAAGTTTACCTTAACGTCGATCTCAAGAACCGCTCACAACCTAGGCGTCACCACCATCGCGTCTCGAATAGAAACTCAGACTCAGCTAGATATTCTGTCTGATAACTACGTAGAAGTGTTCCAAGGCTTCATTGTTGATAAATAGTTGTAAGGGTTATATCACATGCAAGATCCACTATTGAACTCACTGATCTACGTTAGCCGGTATTACGGGTTAGCTAACTCGCCCGAAGCGTTGATCAATGGGCTACCACTATCCGATGGAAAGCTAACCCCTTTCCTATTCCCACGCTCTGCTGAACGAGCAGGATTAGTGGCAAAAGAAAACCGTTCCGACTTAGAAAAGATTCCTCACCTGATACTGCCTGCGGTCTTACTACTTAAACAAGGTGAGGCGTGCGTTCTCAACAGTATCGATTTAGAGAAGCAAGAAGCGGAAATCATTACTGCGGAAAGCGGAATGGTGCCAATCATCATTCCTGTCGAAGAGCTGAAAGAACAATTCATCGGCCGCTACTTCTTGGTAAAGAAACAGTTCCGTTATGATGAACGTTCACCAGAAGTTCTAAAAACACGTAAAGGGCATTGGTTTTGGAGTACGATTTGGGAATCGAAAAACATCTACCGAGATGTGTTGATTGCCTCCATTCTGATCAACATCTTCGCGATAGCCGCGCCCATGTTTACACGCTTGGTGTACGACAAAGTCGTACCTAACCTCGCCTTTGAAACTTTGTGGGTGCTAGCGAGTGGTATCTTTGTCGTGTTCCTATTCGATTTGCTGCTCAAATTGATGCGAAGCTACTTCATTGACGTTGCTGGTAAGAAATCCGATATTCTCATTTCCTCCAAGCTGTTCAGTAAAGTACTGGGGATACGTATGGAAGCGAAACCTGCTTCTGTCGGTGCTTTCGCTAAAAACTTGCAAGAGTTCGAATCCATTCGTGAATTCTTTACCTCTGCAACCATTGGCTCGCTCATCGACCTCCCCTTCGCACTGATGTTCTTAGCGCTAATTTGGCTAATGGCTGGAAACCTTGTATTCGTTCCCGTTGCTGGCGTGGTCATTTTGATCGTCTATGCATTGCTAATCCAAGGCCCACTGCGCCGCACCATTGAAGAAGGATCTCGTCTTGCCTCGCAGAAGTATGCAAACTTGATTGAAAGTTTGGCGGGTCTAGAAACCGTTAAGCTATTCAGCGCGCAAAGCCAATTCCAATTCCGTTGGGAAGAAGCCGTGGCTCACATGGCGAATTGGAATATCAAAAGCCGACGCATCACAGACAGCATCCAAAACACCGCCGGTTTTGTTCAGCAGAGTACTAACGTAGGTATGATAATCTTTGGTGTGTACCTGATTGCGGAAGGTGAGCTTACGATGGGTGGCTTGATCGCTGCGACCATGCTGAGTGGCCGAGCGATTGGTCCTCTTGTTCAGTTATCTTTGCTTTCGACTCGTTACAACCAAGCGAAGTCATCAATGACTCTGATTGAGCAAGTGATGTCGATGCCTGATGAACAAGAAGAAGGTAAACGCTACATTCACCGTCCGATTATTCAGGGCCATATCGCGCTAGATAAAGTGACGTTTCACTACCCAGATTCACCCGTTGCTTCAATTAGAGACTTAACCCTCAATATTAGTCCAGGCGAGAAAGTGGCGATCATTGGTCGTATTGGTTCAGGTAAAACCACACTAGAACGTCTGATTATGGGCCTGTACAAGCCAACAGAAGGCCATGTACGCATTGATGACACCGATATGGAACAACTGCATCATGTCGACGTACGACGCAATATAGGCTGTGTGCCGCAAGACAGTAACTTGTTCTACGGTTCGGTAAGAGACAACATTACTTTAGGCCGCCCTTTGGTGGATGACCGTGACGTGATGGATGCAGCGAACCGTGCAGGCGTAACCGCGTTTACTCAGCAAGATCCTGCAGGTTTAGAACGCCAAGTGGGTGAAGGTGGTGCCTTGCTGTCTGGTGGTCAACGTCAGTCAATTGCCATTGCTAGAGCCTTCCTAGGCCGTCCGCCAGTATTGTTAATGGATGAGCCGACCAGTGCTATGGATAACCGTTCTGAGATGCACATCAAACACCAGCTTAACCAGTTGCTACCAAGCGAGACGTTGATTCTGATTACACACAAAACGTCGATGTTGGACATTGTCGATCGAGTGATCGTTATGGAGAAAGGCTGCATCATTGCCGACGGTCCTAAAGCACAGGTTCTTTCAGACCTTAAACAAGGTCGAGTTAGAGCCGTAAGTTAGAGCGCTCAAGCCATCTAAATAAATCATTATCAGTAGAAACCATAAGGGGAGCATCAGCTCCCCTTTTTCTATTTGTCAGTATCATCACCTAAGCCAAGCATCACTTATGTTCAACACAAAGCCTACAAAGCAATATCCTCTTGCTCCATCTTGAATGAACATTGGATCTCGTATTGGTTGAATGAGAAAACACTTCCGCCGTGAGTTCGCTTGGTTGTGACTGTCTCATCACCAAATTGAATCGTCACTCGGGTATACACTTTTTCGTGTACCTCTACAGTACATTCAGCAAGGTTGGTTTCAAACTCTGCTTCGAGTGTATCTAACTGCGACTTTGTGTTTTCAATTGCGAGATTATTCTTCTCACGTTGCTGCTCAATTTCTAGGGCTTGCTCTTCGCTTCTCTCGGTTTTAGGGCGCTTCTTAAATTCTAACTCTTGGCGAATCACACCCATGGTTTGCTCTTGAGTGTGTTTATAAGCTTCCTTCAGCTCGGCTAGCTTTTGTCGGTAACCATCGTAGCGCGCAAAGCCATGTACTTTAGTTGCGGTGTCTCCCTCAACACCTAAGAAGACACATTCTACTTTCCCGCCGACTTTGGCTTCACCACCGCTGAGCGTGCCGTGTTTTTTCAAACTGTCCATCACGATAAGGTTGTTACCACAGCGAATGTCATTACTCATACTGTGCACACCAAGTCTAAGGTCGTTGGCCGTTTGTAGCTCAGCATTCTGTGCGTAGCTTGCTGTGATAGAGCCTTTACTGAATACCTTACAACTTTTTGGCTCCCCCTCTTTAGTCGTATGGCCGATAATGCCTTTGGCGACTTTGATATCCCCCTGGGCTTGAACTTCGGCCGATTCGATAAAGCCACCAACCGTAACACTTCCGGTCGCCTTGACGATCATCCCCGGCTCGATGTTGCCAGAGACGAAGACATTACCTTTAAATTTAACATGCCCAGTTGAGACATCGACGTTGCTGACACATAAGGCGTCATCCACTTCGATGGTTCGATCTTTAATGATGGGCAATCCAGGGTGTGAGGCGAGTAGTAAATTGGGATCTTCAGGGGAGATGTAGGTGCCCTTTCCTGGCTTGATTAAACTGTCTTGCCCAGGAAGCGGTGGGATAATTCGGCCTTGAACGGTAAAGCCAGCGATACCTTTGGTAGCGGGGGTACGTTTCATTAAGTGATCATTTTGACCAACGGTAATGGTTTGTCCCAAGTCTCGCATATCAATCTTGCCTTCGTCTTTGCTGCGAGGCTTCAAGACTTGGCGAGTAATATCTTCAACCAAAGCGGCAAACTTAGCATCCTTACCTTTTACTGGTTGTGTCCCTTTAGCGACGGGCTGAGTAAACTTTTCCCCGGGCTTAAGTTTGCTACTCATCATCAGAACTTTTCTGAGCGCTAACTTATTTATTCCTTTTGTTATTTGAGCTAGAGATAAGCACTGAATGATGTCGCTACCACGCAGTGGGTGTCCATTGTAGGGACCAGTGACCACGAGACTCGCCAACATCTCATCATCAGACAGTTCGACCGCAACAGTGGCATTTCGAACTTCAGCAATCAAGATTCCTTCATAAGCTTCACCCTTACCTTCTTTAGCAAGAGTAACGAAACGCAACACCTCTTCTTCGAAAAGAAAATAGTTTGATGCATTCAAAGCTTCCAAGGTTGGTGGCAGCGTCTTGTTATCAAAGCTTGCGTCAACCACAATCCCGGTTGGCAGACATGCCATTACTTGTTGCTTGTCTTCCGACAATGTAACGATGTTATCCCACATTCGAATTGAGTATCCCTAATGACTCAGTTGTTATTCAGTCTATATAATTCATTCTGAGCTGAGTATCACATTATTAGAATAATCAGCGTCACATCACTTACTTTCGATTCTGCAAACATGACTCATAAATAAGACTTACACATTTTATGATCTGCTTCGCCTTTACAAATACATAGGAAGATTTTTTCAGAATATTTCGTGTGATTGAATGTCGATTCGATATTGGTGCAAGATAGTAAAGGCGAATAGCTATAGAAGATTAAAGGCTGTCATGGAGAGATGAAACAGAAGTGATGTAACAGATAGTCAGGGTAAAAACGAATTTCAATATGGAGCTTCAGTTTACAGTGTAAATCCAAGATTCTAATTTACACTGTAAATCTAATTTGTAGCGGTCAGTCTATTTAAATGATGGCTAGCCTATTTACACTGTAAATTTGCTAACAGAGCATCGACATCTTTACGAAACTGAATCTCTGCTTGTTTACGACCAACCAGATTAAACTGTTCGACACAAGCCTCCCACTCTTTCTGCTGAACAACCTTTGCGATGAGTAAGTCAGAAATACCTACGTTTCGATCGTTACTGAGTAGAATCAAGTTCAGTACGCTGAAGCTGATCGCATCATAACTGTTGCCACCGTTCACGTAATTTCTAACTAACTGAGTTTCAAACTCGCTAACGGTTTGGACACTCTTTGGCAGCAGCGCTCGTACCATATCGGTTTCAAGTGAAACCAAAGAACCTGAAACAAGAAAACAGTAGCTACGCTCGAAATGATTTTGAACTTGGTTTATCCAGCCTTGAGAGTTTGAGTTAAGCGCCTTAACCATCAGAACCGAGTGACAGCCACTTGCCTGATCTCGCTGGTGGCCGATGTGCACAGCTTCAAATTCACTACGCCGCCAAAAAGAAATCAATTCGCTGGTCGCGCCAAAGCTTGTCGCCAGATAATCTGCTTGGCTGGTTTGCTGTGATAACTGAGCCAACATCCAACGGCCAATACCCAAACCTTGATGACGTGCTGAAACAGCAATGCGCATAACTCGAAGGCAACGACTGGTCGCCGCCTGAGTACAGCCAAGTTGGTTTGCCAGTAATACTGGAGCAAGGTGACCTTGAGGCCTGCGTTTTCCAAGTTGAATTTGAGTAATCAACTCGCTGTCCAAACCACCCTCTTCCGTCACTAACATACAACCTAAACATTTATCTTGCTGCCAAGCGGCGTATAAACGGATTGCTGGATTGTTGAGAAATTGCATTAAGTCATTTGGCGAGGTCTGATAGTGCGCATCCACGAGAAGAGAAAAACATTGTTGTAGCTGCTCAGGATTAGCCAAGCATTCTGCTTTTGATAACTCGACTAAGTTTAATTTTTTGATTGCGTCAGCAGAAAAGCCTTCGATTTCATCAACCGCCGATTCAGTGACTGATGCGTCATTACCAAGTAGGAAGCAATCAAACAACCAAGCTTCTAGCGGATCGTTGCTATTCCAACGAATCGGTTGTTCGAGCTTAAAGCCTTTCCACCCCGGACGATGCTCAGAAAGCCAAGACTCAAACTTAATACCGAACCCTCGCCCACTGCCTTCGTAACCATGTACCGTGGTTGAAAAGACCATACGGTGATAGATGTCGACCATGGATTTAAGCATCGGAATTGGAATTGCAGCTGCTTCGTCAACCAATAACAGATCGCAATCAGGCTTAGATTTAAGTAATTCATCTGTTGCGACGAATCTTAAACTGCCACCTTGATGACGAATGTGAGTAGCGTTTACCACTTCGCAAGATTCCAACCCTTGGCTAGCATGGGAAAATACCGGCTCTACCGCTTTCACTGAAGGTGCGGTAACAACAATATTAAACCCGTGACGCTCAACTAACAGCTGCGCAGCGGCAATACCCAATGTCGAACTTTTACCACGCCCTCTATCCGCAGTGAGAATCAAAGGACGTTTACGGTGTCCAGACACCACTTTTTTGACTAATTCAACAGCCGTGTTTTGCTGTTCAAATTTATCCAATCCGTTTTGGGCGCTTTGCATCTGAGGAAGAACGTGAGTTGCTTGAACTACATCGCAGGCTTCATTGTGTTGTGAAACAGACATCAGTTTATCGAAATGACGTTTTAACCAACGTTGGCCAAAGCTTTCACTATCTTCAGAGGCATTAACTTTTGGCGGCAACACCAACAACAACCCACCACCAACTAACGAACCCAACGCGGCACTAAAACCATTCGCATCGAACTGCTCTCTAAAATCACAAACAAGAACCTGACACTCACGACCAAGCAGTTGTTGGCCTTTTTTTACTGGAGCATGAATCACACCTTCAAATGGCGTACCGCCAATCTGGAAGATGCTCGGACTGTGTGAGTCTTGAAGGAAAGTAAAAACAGCTGAGTTTTGCCAATCAAATTCGCCATCAAAGACAACGCCGTAACGGTGATCGTTATGCTGAGCAATATTAGAAAGTGTATGTAGAAAAGTGTTGGTTGGGTTTGTCATAGTTAGCGTCCAGATTCATCTAAACACAGTTTATCACAGCCAAATAAAAAGCCGCATAAAGCGGCTTTAGAGGAGTAATGAAAAGTCGTCGACTTAGTCGAGCTTCGATTGTACGAAGGCGAGGATTTCTTCCATTGTTGCGTCATCAACTTTCTTAAGGTTCAACGCCAAGTTTGAACCCTTGCGGCTGTATGATACGCGGCCCTTAATAAGCTCAACTTTTGGAGAAGCTTTCTTCGCTGGCGCTGGCGCCAATTCAAGAATCCAACCTTCCAATGTTTCGGTCACGTCTTTGGTTAGACGAGTTACGCCTTGAGCTTCGCTACGCTGCCATACAAAACCTTCAGAAGCATCACACTTAGTCAGCAGTGTTTGCTGCTGTTCACTCGTCAATCCACCAAACTGCTTGTGTAGTTTAACAATGGTTGGACGACCAAGGTCGCTCACATTTGGGTAAGCTTGTAGCAATTCAAGTGGTAAAGCGGCTGCTTTCAATGCACCACTCACCAAAGCTTCACTGCACTGGAACATTTTCGCCAGTGCTTTCTGGTCTTCAGCTTCGCCTTTATCTAGCTTCGCTTGCATCTCTTTGCCCTTCTCATAAAGAGAAAGCGGTTTATGAGCGTTAGCTACGTCTGATAGGAATTTAGCGTGTTCGCCGTTAATGTTTTCAGCAACATAGATTAGGAACTCTTTGTCAGCCAAAATACATGACATACGACGACGGCTACCATCAAGAACTTCAATCTTACCGTCTTTGTTCTTACGACCAACTGCTGGGTATTGCTGACCACGTTCTTTCAATGTTGTAAGAACATCAGAAAGCGCATGCTCGTTTAAGAAAGATTGCTCACGAGCGTTCTCTTCAAAAACAACCGTTCGAGTAGCCACTTCAGCCGCAGGAATTCGAACCAATTCAAATGAAACCAAATCTTCGCCAGCAACAGAAAGCTCAATCACTTGAGCCTGCTCTTTTGCCGCTGTTTGCGCTTCTTGTGGTGTTGCTACGCGACGTTTGTTTGCTTTACCAAATAGCTTTGCATTTAAGTCAGATGTTTTAATTGCCATTGTTGTTATCCCTGATTAAGTGAAGGCCAGTTGCTATGTAATACGCGCTCTAATTCTAGAGCACTTTTTTGTACTGCGTCTTGAGCAACAGCTAGAGTTTTCTTACCGCCCTCAAAGTCGCTTACCGTTAGATCGAAAACCGTGCTGTAAGTGTCAGCACAGGTTTCAAAAGCACGGCTTCTTGGAATGGTTGCCATCATTACTTGATCATTCAACAGGTAGTTCATTTCAGTCAGAACTGACACCTGTTTCTTGTTGTCGTCTTCAAACATGGTTGGCATTAGACGAACAAATTCGAGCCCTTTCCAGTCATCCGGGAACATTTCGTAAACCGTTGGTAAGTGCTGGAAGAAGTTAACCGTTGAAGCCCAATCCAAACGCTTAGCTGCACATGGAATCAGAAGTGCGTTCGACGCGTACATTGCATTCCATACTAGAGGGTCAACGTGCGGGCCGGTATCAATCATAATCACATCGAAGTCATCGGCGATTTTGTCGATAAGCTTCTCTTTTAACAGACGAACAATATCAAGTGACTGATCTTGTGAAAGGCTTTGCCACGCTTCAGCGTTAAACATCGCATCTTCTGGGAAAGCAGAAATTGTCTTCAGGTTTGGATACTGAGTTGGCAATAGTACGTTCTTACGAAGAAACTCTAGATCGACATCTTGGCCTTCAGGCACATTGTCCAACATGATATCGACGGCAGAATAGATGCTGTCGTGCTCTGCCCCACTAATTTGTGGATTTAGGAACAGACGCAAAGAGCCCTGTGGGTCCAAGTCAATCAGACAGATACGGTAGCGCTTATCCAAATTCAGAGACAAACAAGCGGCTAAGTGAACTGCTGTCATTGATTTACCCGTACCACCCTTCTGGTTTTGTACGTTGATAATCCATGGCTTATTGTCAGCGTGCTGCTTACGTTCATGGAACTTCGGCACTTCTGCCGCGTCCATCAACATGTGAGCTTCTGTCAATGAAATCGAGTAATGATTAGCGTTGTTCTTTGTGAACTGATGGCCATCAGCTTCAAGTTTAGTGATCGCTTCATCGAGCTTACGACGCGTTAAACCAGAACGAGTCTCCATCATAGCTTTAGACATTGGAGGGAAATGTTCATCACTTCGCTCTTCCAAAATAATCTCAATTCGGTCAGCCTGAACTTGTTGAGTTTGTTCGGCTAGCTGATAGAGCTTATCAATCGTTTGTTCTCTTTTCATTGCCAGTTTCCGTAATGATTAACTAAGTACAAATTGTACAGCGATTAACAACAAACACAACAAAAACATGAACATACATTTATGAGTAAAATCACATAAAATAGACCGCGTTTTTACAATTTGATGAAACATCGCCTTAGACAAACACAAAAATGACTGTTTCTATCATGTATAACCATGCTATTTCTAGTCTACATTTTAAATGTTACAGCATCACTTATTTACAATGTAAATGGAATTTCAACGAAAAACCTTCGGAACGATTGAAATACAACCGTAGATTACGGTTGGTGTGATTTGCATTCGAATTTATAGATTTTCAATCCAATAAAAATTAAAAAACACTCAATGACCAAAAAATTCAAAACAGAAGAGAAGATGGGGTGTCAAAAAACAACAGAGGATTGGAACCTAACCGGAAGAATGATCATGGAGCACATCCAGTGTAAGATAATTGATAACGCCAAATTATGAAGCATGATCAAGGCGTAAACTGAGCAATATTGATCCGAGCAACTGCACATTGAAAATGATCAACCTCCGGAAAAATGATCAAGTAAACATAGTTCCGGAAGCATGTAATTTATGAACTAAGTTACGGACAAATGCTTTTGGAATGGGGATTCAACGCCTATAAGGGCTCAATGATTGAAAATTCAATCGACACAGACCAAGAATACACAAACATGACAATTTCATGATCATGCTTCCTAGTTAAGACCCACCCGCTCTAAATACATCAAAGCAATCCATTTCCAGCGGATACAGACTAAATTTTGCACTCAATAGGGTAGGAACGATAAAAAAGTATGCTCTCTTGATCATTGTTCCGATAGATTGGTCACCACAAGTGTCCACTTAGACAAGTCAAAAGCGACTTAGAAACCGATGTTGAATTCCGATCTGTGGATAAGCTGTATAAGTATAATGATCATGCTTTCGAACCAATAATGATCATGCTTACAATGACTTAATGATCATCGTTCTGATGTTCTGTGATCATGCTTTCTTAAGTTTAATGATCATAGTTTCGGAACCTTTATGATCATGCTTTCCAAGGCGATTTATTTTAATGCTTTAAATTCAGCTACTTATAAGCAAAGTTGCGTCCAGATCATTAGATCACTTAATCATTTAAGATCATATTAATCAAAAAGATCAGTTATTTAAAAGCCAATAAATTCTCTTTATTTATGATCATTCTTTCTTTATCATTCAGGAACTATAGTGAAATTACGGTTAGTGTGATACGGATCAAAAATGAAACCAGAAGAGAAATTGTTAATTAAGGCACGAAGCCACAAAGATGGTCATTTATTTGAGGTATCTGAAACAGCCGTTGAATGGATAGAACAATATCAACACTTCAAAGGTGTCACCAAAAGCATAGTTGAGCTTCTTAACCTAATTTCACTTCGTGGGTTTAGCAGTAAAGACGGGTACGTTTCCACCACTGAGATTATTGAATCAACCGATGGTCAAGTCACTCGCGCAGCCTTACAGCAAAGGCTGAGAGCTGCAGTTAATATCGGATTGTTCAAACAAATCCCCGTTCGCTTTGAAGAAGGCCTTGCTGGTAAAACCATGTTGCATCGCTTTGTGAACCCAAACCAATTGATATCGGTGCTGGGTGCCACCAGCTTAGTGACAGAAAGCGTGAAGCAAAATGAAAAGCAAAAGCGCTCTAAAGCCCTAGCTCAAACCAAAGTAAACAAGCGCTTACTGAATGAACATGGGTTGAATACCCCACCAACGATGAAAGATGAAGCGGATCAATTCATTGTTTCGCCAACCAATTGGGCGGGGATTATTGATCAAGCGTTAGCGCCACCTAGAACTCGTAAGAGCTACCAGAAATCCATGGTTTCGATCTCTGGCACTCGCGCTGTGATCGAGACACGATCTTCTAAAAATATCATGACCGTTGACGATCTGATGACGCTATTCGCGTTATTCACTCTCACCGTTCAATATCATGATCATCACCAAGATGATTACCATCTAGACGCGAAACACACGCCAAACAAAACACCACTCTACATCACTGATATTTTGTCTTTACGTGGCAAGAAAGACAGCGGCCCTGCACGTGATTCTATCCGCGACAGTATTGATCGTATCGAATTCACGGATTTCCAACTGCACGAGCTTACAGGCCGTTGGCTTAGTGATAACATGCCAGAAGGCTTTAAGAGTGATCGTTTCCGATTCTTAGCTAGAACCATTACCGCATCGGAAGAAGCGCCTACAGAAGGCTCTGACGGCGAAATTCGCATTAAACCGAACCTATACATCCTGGTTTGGGAGCCTTCGTTCTACGAAGAGCTGCTGACGCGTGACTATTTCTTCCTATTTCCGCCAGAAATCCTGAAGCAACATACCTTGGTCTTCCAAATGTATTCGTACTTTAGAAGCCGCATGGCACGTCGCCATTCAGATAGCATGTTGCTCAGTGAGCTCAACCAGAAATTGGCGCGTAACATCGATTGGCGTCGTTTCTCGATGGATCTGATCCGCGAGCTCAGAAAGCTGGGTGAAGTCGGGGATCAAGAAGATACCTTCCTGGTTAATCTTTGGGGTTATCACTTGACGATCACCGCGTTGATCGAAAAAGGGAAAACGACCGATTATCAGGTAGATATCAAATGTAATGTGGAAGAAGTATTACGTTACTCAAGAGCGCGTACCACTAACGCAGGTAAGCGTAATATGGCACCAACGCTGCCGAACCCACTTCGTAACGAAATGGTGTCTAAGCAGAAACTGGAAGAGCTGTCTGAGATTATCGACGGTGAGTTTGAACCCATTCAGCGTAAAGCACCGTCGCCAAGAGGCAAATTGGGACGTCGAGTTAAGCAGCGTAAACACTCTGTTGAGATCAACGCTGACGAGATCATGATTACTCTCTCTAAATATACCTCTGCAGAGGCTCTAGAACGCAGCATAACGGCTTTATCTGCTATGACAGGGCACTCACATGCCTCAATCAAAGAAGAGTGCTCAGAGCTCATTGAGAAGCTTGATTGGTTGAGAGTAGGGGAGGACGTTATCCCATACGAAACACTGAGTCGCTTGATTGAGCTATATAACGACCGAGATAGCACCAGCAATCGACATCTGTCCATTGAACGTTTGATCTCTGGTTTAGCGGTGCGTCGTAAAGTGTGTAAACAAGTTCATGAAGGTCATTTAGACGAAAACGTGTTCCTTGCGCTCGATGAAATGGCGATTGGCCACTAGTCATTATCCTATCGCGATAAGCCTGTTTTACCGTCGCTGAATGGATAGTTTTGAACACATTAGGTGCTGATTAAAATCGCACCTAACGCTGACAAAGTGATGACAAAGTAGCGCATCTAGTTGATTATTATTTATCCCGAATAGACAACCTTTGTCCTTTCTTGTGATTAATAGATTGGCTCATATTTTGTTACATCATACTGAATAGATTTTTGCGAGTTCCCAAGGGACTCGCTTTTTTTTGCCTAAAATTCAGTCAATCATTAAAATTCAATAGCTTACAGAGTTAAACGCCGAAGCATGATCAAGGCTCGATCATGCTTTCTACGGATCTAGCTCTGGTGAGATTTTGATTTGATGCTTGATCGAGAAGGGCTTGATCAGTGGAGATGGCGTTGAGTAATTCCTTGATCATCGTTTCGGGGATGGGTTGCCATAAAGCGTACATGCGACTCGATCAATTTTTCAGACTCTGCTTTCCAACGTGGTTCTTGCTGTTGGTTCGTAAACTCCAAAGCCAATACACACAAGTGTTGTAGCCGCTGTGTACACCACTCTTGCAATCCTGCTTCTGATTTTGGGTCACATGACACCGCTTGCAGCTTACTGTAGGCAAACATTAGGTATTGGTAGGCTTTATCTTGATGGCTTGAGCTGTTGGCCTCCTGCGAAGCCAACTCCGGATTCGATGAATCCGCGAGGTGGCGATAGAAAGTAAAGATTCTCAGGCATCCGTCTAGCCAACATGCGATGCCTTTGCTCTGCTCATCCGTGATCAATGGCCCCCAGAGCGCATCTGGAGGCGTTAAGATCAAAGGTTCTAACCGGTCCACTTGATCATGCTTTCGGTCTTTGTACCAATCTCCGATCCGCTCTAACCAAGTGTCTAGTTCATTCATGCAACGTTATCCCACTGTTTTACAAAGTGATTATCAGAAACTTGTTTGATTTCATGCTGTATTTCACTGCTCTGCTCTCGAATACGATCAGCGTCTATTGAATAGTTTGGCTCATTTTTGACGAGTTCGCCAAATGGCAGATCGGGATCTGGTACCGCAGAGATCAACAACTTAGTGTACGGGTGTTGTGGATTGGTCAAGATCGACTGGGTTGATCCCCACTCGACGATCTGCCCTTTGTACATCACCGCCGTCTCTTCAGCGATGTAATGTGCTGTGGCAAGATCGTGGGTTATGTACAAAAAGCCAATCCCCAACTCTTGCTTCATTTTTTGCATCAGGTTCAACACGCCAAGTCGAATCGAAACGTCCAACATCGAGGTGGGTTCGTCAGCAAGAATAACCTCAGCGCCAACGGCCAGTGCTCTCGCTAGGTTAACCCTCTGTCTTTGGCCCCCACTGAGCTCGTGCGGGTATTTGGCTAGCGTTTCGATGGGTAACTCCACCAGCGTTAATAACTCTTTGAGGCGCTCTGTGAGAGCCTGTTTAGTGGCTACCTGTTTATGGATCTTAAGTGGGCGCGTTAAATGGTGATCAATAGTGTGAGTGGGATTGAGTGAACCAAAGGGGTCTTGAAAAACCATTTGCACACGGCTGCGATAATCCAAGATATCTTTACGGCTTTTCAGAGTAGAGATGTCTCTGCCTTTGAACAGTATCTCTCCCTCTGTCGCAGGGTAAACCTTGGTCATCAATCGTGCGCAGGTGCTTTTCCCGCAGCCAGATTCTCCGGCTAAGCCGAAAATCTCGCCTTGGCCTATGTGAAAGCTAACGGATTTGATTGCATTGAAAGAGGGGAAAATGAGAGTTGGATCAAACCACATTTCTTATGGGGAATCTTTTAAATATAATTGCAGAAAATGGCTTTGGCAAAGTTTAAATGAGGCATTTATTAATTAGCTTTGTGAAGCGTCGGAATCATCACACTTCAGTACAGAATTTCTTAACAAGCGAAAAAGCATTTGCTACAGATTACCTGTCCATTACATGGTGCTTTTCGGAGGAAAACATGTCCATTAATTCTATCAACCATGATGAAATGACAAATATTGCAAACAAGTGGGATGCTGAAGAAGAAGTATCTTTCAAACCAGAAAAGAAAATGAAGTCTGCTGAAGCTCGTCGTCGTATCGAGACTCTAAGAGAAATTAGAGAAAGCGGTTTGAGTCTGGAAGAAGCGAGGGAGCTAGGTCTTATTCACTAATAATCCCCATTGCATTTAGAAGGGTGGCACAACGCCACCCTTTGATTTATAAGTGTTTTTTCATGTTTCCTATCCAGATTTAATCAACTCCTTGATTCTTTGGCTCACTGTTCTGTTTAGCCTAACCCTTTTGATATTACGCTTTTCAGATGAAAAACACGCACATGGCATACTCTTGAGCTAAGTTGTTTGACAGTCATATTCAACGCCACTAATTTTAAAGTTAAAGCAAAAATATGCGATGTCGTTGGTAAGGAGAAGGCTATGTCTAATTCTGTGGCTCAAGCTAAAGAAGTGCTGTTTTACGAACCCGAAGATCCGAACGGATACCTGTCAAATTTTGCCGCTTGTCCTATCAAGGTGGGTGATCAAGTTTGGGCAACCAGCGAACATTATTATCAAGCGATGAAGTTTGCCTCCGAAGCGCTACGCAATATCATTTTGGAAGCCAGTACACCTGCCGAAGCGTTCTCTTTAAGTCGTGACTACGAAGACCAAGTTCGCGACGATTGGTATGACATTCGTGTTGAAGTGATGCAGTTTATTGTGACGGAGAAGTTCAGACAGAATCCACAGTTTGCGCTGTTTCTTACCAACACCGGAGATTCGGTGATCAAAGAACATTCGCACAAAGACCACTTCTGGGGCGATGGTGGCGATGGAACCGGCGAGAACCATTTGGGTAAGATTCTGATGGTAGTGCGTCACCAGCTTCGTACTCAGCAACTGCATTTGATTGCTTCGCACTGATTCGTCGATTCAGATAGCGGCATGCTTATGATTACCCCTTAGACGCATTTAAAAGGCCGCCCTGCTATCTAGTATGAAGCAGGGCGGCCTTTTCGGTTTTAGAGAGTCAGGCATCAACGAGAGTTAACGTACGTGACTAAGCTATCCGTTGCTAAGTTCTAAGTTACGCTGGTGCTATAAGTAACTCTGTACGATGTCGTCAAGCTGTCCATCGTCTTTCATTTGGTCTAGGCGTTGGTTGATGAAGCTTTGCAGTTTAGGATCCATCTCAGGGTCAAACGCCAAATGGATAGGGTAGTTATTGATGACAGAACCAAACTCTTGCATCTGGTAATCATCAATACTCAGTTTTTGTTCGTTTAGGTTGTATTTGATTCGTGATTCCATTTCCACAAACACGGTGTCGCCAGGTGCTCGGTTCAGGACACGAAACGCAGCAGTGTAATCTTTTACTCGAATCTCGTTGAGCTTGCCCTGTTGGATATAAGGTTCCAAGTTCGGATACTCAAATCCTTTCAGCAATACTACGGCTTTCCCATCGAGATCATCGATTGTATTGAACTCAAATGGCTTTTTACCGCTGCTGAGTAATACGTGTTTTACATTGTAAATCGGGTCTTCAGATAGGTTCGCAGATTGAATATTCCCCCAACTAGGGCTGCCATAGGTAACCCAGTTTGGATTCTCTCTCGCATCGAGCTTGTCGATCATTCGATTAAAAGGGTAGGTGTGGTAGTTGATCTCATATTGGCTGTCATCAAACACGGCTTCCACAATATCTGAAACAATTCCTCTGTGAGATGACCCGTCAGTTTCGATTTGAAAAGGTTGCGCTTGGCTCGCAATAATGTAGTAGTGAAGAGGTTCGTTTGCAGAAGCATAACTGCTTGAAAACAAACTGACTATGGATGCAACGATAAGATGTTTTTTCATAACCTTCCCTAGTTATTTGATGAATGACTACTATTATACTAGTTGAGTAATTGTAGTTTGCTAGGATAACAATAATGGTAATTTGTGTATGTTGACAAAAGGAAAACGCTACGTTGGACTCTCCCGACAGTTGATCGGGATGATAATAGCGATCAGTACCTTATTCACAGTTATAGTGACAGGTCTCGGGTTGTATGTAGAGTACCAAAGTCGAGTTTCTTTTATCAGCTCTCAGATCGAGCAGGTCAAGGCTGGCTACCTTTCTGGTTTAACGGCAAGTTTGTGGGTTGAAGATCGAGAGCAATTGTTTGTGCAAGCCGAAGGCATCTCTCGCCTCCCTTCGGTCAGTTACCTTCTTATCGAAAGTCCCGATGAAAAAATTCTAGAGTTAGGTCAAAAGACCCAAGGCCAATCTTATTCTCAGTCTTGGGAAATGGTGCACCAGATGGGCGGCACAGACTTCCCGTTGGCGACGCTCACGGTGCAATCAGACTTGAGCATGATCCTAGATGACTTTGAAGAACGAGTGTTATTGTTGCTCGCCTTCGAAGCCGTTAAAATCTTCTTGTTGTCTCTCGTATGTTTAACCATCGTCTATCGTCTTGTCGTAAAACGTTTGATGACTATGTCTTCCCAAATCAACCAACAACAGGTCGAAGACAACAAACCGCGCTTTATAACGCCAACTCACTCTACTTACAAAGATGAGATATCGACTCTAGAGAGTAGCTATAACCGATCGGTAGAACGTATTCGTCAACAATATCAAGAGCTGGAAAAAGCTAAAGATGTTGCTGAGGTGGCCAACCGCAATAAAAGTGAATTCCTTGCCAATATGAGTCACGAAATCCGTACACCAATGAATGGGATTATCGGGTTGTCGTCTTTGCTCTCTGAAATGGATATGCCGAAAGAGCAAAAAGAGTACATCAACATGCTCAACACCTCTTCGCTTACGTTGCTCGACTTAATCAACGACATTCTCGATTACTCGAAGATCGAAGCGGGGCGACTAGAGCTTCAGCAAGAGCCGATGAAAATGATGGGCATTGCGGCCGACGTTGAATCAACCTTTCGAGTGAAAGCCGAACAGAAAGGGCTTCGATTCCAATTAGCGATCGACCCTAAGATCCCAACCATGGTGATTGGCGACGGTACACAACTAAGACAAGTCCTAAATAACTTAGTAGGTAACGCGATTAAATTTACCGAGCATGGCCACGTCACGCTCTCGCTTCGTTTGGAAGAGGTGGTTGAGCCTGAGCAAAAACTCAGAGTGAGGTTCGAGGTTGTCGACAGCGGTATCGGTATTGCAGAAGACAAACAGAAATCGGTGTTCGATAAGTTTCAACAAGCCGACGGCAGTACCACACGTATTTATGGAGGCACAGGGCTTGGTCTAACAATATGCGAGAAGATAGTGACATTGATGGGCAGCAAGCTTGAACTCACCAGTGTTGAAGGTAAAGGCAGTACCTTCTATTTTACGGCTGACTTTGACCCGTGTTTAGAAGCCGATGAAAGCAATATCGATTTCAATAAGGTTTCGGTTCTGCTTGTGGATGATAGCCAGCTGAACATGCGTATAACGTCTACACAGCTTCAATCCTTTGGCGTTAAGTCTGAGTGCTGTGAAACGGCAAACCAAGCGTTAGAGTTGGTTTCAGAGTCTGTGGCTAAGTCATCACCTTATGATCTCGTTCTGATAGACAAAGTAATGCCGTCCGTTGATGGCTTTCAACTGGCGAGAAGCTTAGTTGAACGCTTTGGTAGCGAGTGTCCCAAGTTAGTGATGATCTCTGCTGACCCTAGAAAGCAAGATGAAGCTCGTGCTAAACAAGTCGGTTTTGTTGCCTACATTGCGCGTCCTTACCAAGATAATCAGCTTAAATGGACCATCAGTGAGGTACTCGCGAGAGAGGCTGATACTTCAGTCTTTACCTATCCGAACAGAGGAGAGGTTGCGTTTAAAGACAATGAACCTGTGCCGTTAAGTAAACCTGCAGCGGTTGTTAAAGATGCTCCCATTGTCTCTGTAAACGCCACACCAGCCGATAAACAAGCTCCAATTCAAGCAGAGTCAAAACCTGTCGCAGTTGCCGGAGAATTTAGTGGTACAGTTTTAGTTGTTGAAGACTCGCGAGTAAACCAACAAGTCGCCAAGATGATGCTCAAGAAGCTTGGCTTTGAGGTTGATATTGCCGACAACGGTGAAATTGGTGTCGAGAAATTCAAAGCCAACGAATACGAGATGATTTTTATGGATTGTCAGATGCCGGTTCTCGATGGCTTCGAAGCGACCAAGCAGATCCGAGCGCTCGAAGAAGGGGCTACAAAGCATATTCCAATCATTGCGCTGACGGCCAACGTCGTGCAGCGAGACAAGCATTTGTGCTTCGATGTAGGCATGGATGAGTTTTTACCTAAACCGGTTAACCAAGGCAAACTGAGAGAGATAGTTGAGAGTTTTTTATCTAAAGAAACCGATTCGACCAAAGAAGAAGATGAGCAAAAGATTGTTTAGTTAGTGCCTCATTAAACGTAATCGTTGAAAATAAAAACTCCGACTGAATCAGTCGGAGTTTTTGTATGTGCTCGCTTTTTCTTCCTAAGCCAAAGCTTAAACCTAGGCCTAAGCAAATGGTTACGTGACGCTAACCAATGCTATCAATGTGGATCACTACTGAGTCTGGTCGCCAGTATTCCAGTTCGCAGTCCATCAACTCGCCATCTTGCTTGTAGTTCACACGGCAGATCTTCAGCACCGGTTGACCCTCAGCCAAATTTAATGCCTTGGCGACATGCGCAGGGGCAGAGGTGGGTATCACATCAAAGCGCGATCGTTTGGTCTCGTAGCCGTATTTTTCTCGGTAGATGCCTGTCAGCGACATGGTGAGGTTTTCTGACAACACCTTCTCAAACAACGGCGCTTTTAAGACGTTTTCAACAAACAGCACCGCTCTGCCATCAATAAAGCGTAATCGCTCAATCACGTGTATTGGCGTTATCTGCTCTATCTCTAATGCTTTGGCGTAATCGCCTGTCGCCATCTCTGTACGGGTGCTGAGCAGTCTGGTTTCTGCTATGCGGTGTTGTTCACGAATCATTTGATGAAAGTGAGAACGTGATAATGGGTTATAGCGAACACGTTCGGGTGACACATACCAGCCTCGGCGCTCTTCTCGGTATATCAAACCTTCGGTTTCTAATGAGACCAACGCATCTTTGAGCGTAATTCGTGTGGTTGAAAACAGCTCGCTGAGCTCTCTTTCGGATGGCAGTTTTTGCCCTTCGGTGAAGATGCCTGATTGAAGCTGCTCTCTAATGCTCGCCTTAATTCTGCCTAGCTGTGTCCCTGATTGCGCTGTAGCCAATGTTCTCATTACTGATCTAGTCCATAAGTGCGTATGCTCAATAAGGTAAACCATGGAGTTAACAGGAATGTGACAGTAAACAAAGGCTTACTGTCATATGAGTGAAATATAACTGCCACGAAAATGCACCCTAACTGTCAAATAAGTTGCGCGAAAGCGTCACACTCTGGCTATAGCATACAAAACGAACTTACTGACCTAGTCCAGAAGGATAGAGACAATGAAAACTTTGCTTAGCCGTTCAACTGTATCGCCAGCTAAATTAATTGGTTCACCTGCAAAATTGATAGGCACAACCGCTAAATTGATTGGTGTAACAGGACTTACGGCAACACTTTCAATGCCAGCGATGGCGAAGGATGCTGATCTTGAGTCACTGATTGAAGCCGCTCAAAAAGAGGGTGCAGTTTACAGTGTGGGTATGCCAGACAGTTGGGCAAACTGGAAAGGCACATGGACTGACCTGAAAGCAAACTACGGTTTGAAGCATCAGGATACCGATATGAGCTCGGCGCAAGAGATCTCGAAATTTGAAGCAGAGAAGAAAAACGCAACCGCTGATATTGGTGATGTGGGTTTCGCATTCGCACGTGTGGCCGTAAAGAAAAACGTCACTCAGCCATACAAACCAACCACTTGGAATGACATTCCAGACTGGGCAAAAGACAAAGATGGTCACTGGGCTCTGGCTTACACAGGTACTATCTCGTTCATTTCAAACAACAACCTTGTTGAAGATGCGCCGAAAACTTGGAGTGACCTACTAGAAGGCGACTACAAAGTCACAGTGGGCGATGTCGGCGTAGCCGCGCAAGCAAACAACGCGATTTTAGCGGCAGCATTTGCTAATGGCGGTGACGAGTCGAACCTGAAACCAGCGATTAAATTCTTTGGTGAACTAGCGAAGCAAGGCCGTCTATCTTACACAGATCCAAGCATTGCGAACCTTGAAAAAGGCGAAGTGGAAGTAGCAATCATGTGGGACTTCAACGCACTGAACTACCGCGACAAGATTGACCGTGAGCGCTTTACCGTAAGCATCCCGCAAGATGGCTCAGTGATCTCTGGTTACACCACCATCATCAACAAATACGCGAAAAACCCGAATGCGGCGAAGTTGGCTCGTGAATACATCTTCAGTGACCAAGGCCAAATCAACTTAGCAGAAGGTTACGCGCGCCCAATCCGTAGCAGCGTTACGCTACCTCAATCAGTACAAGACAAGCTGATCTCAAACGATGAATACAGCAATGTTCACCCAGTGACTGACTTCTCAGCATGGGAAAAATCAGCACGTCGCCTGCCACGTCAATGGCAAGAAAGCGTATTGATTCACCAGCAATAACCCCGCTTAACACACCACCTTCAATAGGTGGCTTATAGAAACAAGCAATAGAGAATAGACCATGAGCAATAAGGTTATCCTTGTTGTTCTAGATGGACTGAACTATCAGGTAGCCCGTGATTGCATGGGCTACCTGAACGGTCTTCTAGAGCAAAGTGATATGTATGAGAAACAGGGCGATTTGCAGACAAAACAGGGCGATTCGTACAATAACCAAGGCGATTTGCGTAATAAACAGAGCACTTCGCAGAGCACGCAAAAAAACAAGCTGCGCGCCACGCTTTACCCTGTGCTGTGTGAGCTGCCATCTATGTCACGTCCACTGTATGAGTGCATCCTGACCGGTGTTCGCCCTGTTGAGAGTGGCATCGTCAACAATCAAATCGTGCGTTTATCGAATCACGAGTCGGTATTTAGCTTGGCGAAGTCGCAGAACAAAGTGACGGCTGCAGCGGCATATCATTGGGTGAGCGAGTTATATAACCGAGCGCCATTTGATGCAGTACGTGACCGTTTCACCAACGATGAAACCATGAACATCCAACATGGCTGTTTCTACCACTGGGACCACTACCCAGATGAAGCCTTGTTCTTGGATGCTGAGCACCTGCGCGTCACTCATCAGCCTGATTTCTTATTGATTCACCCAATGAACATTGACGACATGGGACATAAGCACGGGCTGGATTCTCGCCAGTACCGTAATAGTGCTCGTGGCGCGGATATCTACCTATCGAACTACCTTGAGAAATGGGTAGATGATGGTTATCAAGTGATCATCACCAGTGACCATGGCATGAACAATGACCTGTCTCATGGTGGCATTCTGCCTGAAGAGCGTGAAGTGCCTTTCTTTGTGATTGGCGATAAGTTTACACACCAAGCTTGTGCAGTGAAACAGACCGACATCTGCGGCAGCGTGTGTCAGCTACTCAACTTAGATCACGATAAATCTTACACTCAGGAATTGTTGGCCCTATGAGCAGTTCTGTAATCACGCAGAGCGATGGCTCTGCGCTTAAACCCAAAACCAAATCTTTGTTTCAACGCTTCAAGCCCGCTTTGTGGCTTGCGCCTTTCGCATTGTTTTTCTATCTGTTCCAACTGGCACCTATGGTTTGGGTGCTGATCAACAGCTTCTTCTATGACGACGAACTCTCTCTCGAAAACTATTCTGAAATATTCGATTCTGCTTTCATGATGCAGGCTTTTGGCAACAGTTTATGGTTGTCGATTTGGTCGAGCATTGTTGGCTTGGCAATCGCGACTCTGTTGGTCTCTTCATTGCGCCGTGTTGATTCTAAAATCCGTGATGCGGTGATTGCCTTCACCAATATGAGCAGCAACTTCTCTGGTGTGCCTCTGTCGTTCGCATTCATCATCATCTTGGGCACCAATGGTGCGATTACCTTATTGCTCAAGCAGTATGGATTGCTGGGTGATTTCGACCTTTACGGCAAGTGGGGCTTGCTGGCGATTTACATCTACTTCCAGATCCCATTGGCGGTGTTGTTGCTCTATCCAGCGTTTGATGCTCTGAGTGACGACTGGCAAGCCGCTTCGGCACTGCTTGGCGCGAAAACTTGGCAGTACTGGACCAAAATCGCGCTGCCTGTGTTGTCGCCTGCCTTGTTCGGCACCTTCATCATCTTGATTGCCAACGCGATTGGCGCCTATGCGAGTGTGTATGCGTTGACCTCGGGCAACTACAACGTGATTACGATTCGAATTGCGAGCTTGGTATCGGGCGACCTGTTCCTAGAACCAAACCTGGCTGCTGCAATTTCCGTGATTCTGATGGCGATGCTGGCCTTCATCACAGTGATTAACCAATGGCTGATCAGTAAAAGCTACGCAGGGAAGAGAAAGTAATGAACACCGTAAATACTCGCTTTCATAAAACCGTGGTCTATTCGATTGTCGGCATCATGATGATCCCGATCTTAGCGACCTTTATCTACTCGATCTCTTCTCGATGGGGCGCAACGATCCTGCCGGATGGCTTCACGTTAGATTGGTACATCAACTTGTTGACCGATCCTCGCTTCTTACAAGCCTTTGGTCGTTCACTGTTTATCTGTGTGGCGGCACTGTCATTGAGTGTGGTGTTGGTCTTACCTGCGATTTTCGTGGTGTTTTACTATTTCCCGAAACTCGACAAGGTGATGAATATCCTGATTTTATTGCCGTTCGCAGTACCGCCAGTAGTGTCATCGGTTGGTTTACTTCAATTGTATGCAGACAGTGAAATCTCACTGATAGGCACGCCGTGGATTTTGATTGGCACCTACTTCACCATCGCGTTGCCATTCATGTATCGCGCGATTGCCAACAGCTTTGAAGCGATTAACTTGCATGACTTGATGGACGCAGCACACCTGCTCGGCGCAAGCACCACCAAGGCGTTCTTATTGATTATTCTGCCAAACCTTAAGAAAGGCTTAATGGCGTCGCTGTTCTTATCGTTTTCGTTCCTATTAGGCGAGTTCGTGTTCGCCAACATCTTGGTGGGAACACGCTACGAGACACTGCAAATCTACCTATACAACATGCGTCAAACCAGTGGTCACTTCACGTCAGCCCTTGTGATGACGTACTTCCTGTTTATTTTCTTACTGACTTGGTTGGCAAGTCGTTTCAGCCAGGGAACAAAATAATGAGCTATGTAAATGCGAAAAACCTCACTAAGAGCTTTGGTGACAATACAGTGTTTGAAGACATTCAATTTTCCATCGAGAAGGGTGAATTCATTACTCTGCTTGGCCCAAGTGGCTGTGGCAAATCGACTCTGCTGCGCAGCTTGGCTGGCCTGAATCCTGTCGATGGTGGCGAGATCTGGGTGAACGGCGAAGAGATCACCCACCAAGTGCCGCAACAGCGTGGTATCGGCATGGTGTTTCAATCTTATGCGCTGTTCCCGAACATGACGGTTGAAGGAAATATTGCCTTTGGCCTGAAAATGAAAAAGCTTGCTGCTGATGAGATTAAGCGTGAAGTGGCGAAAGTGATTGGGCTGGTGGACTTAACGGGCAAAGAGAAGTTCTACCCGCATCAGTTATCGGGCGGTCAGCGCCAACGTGTGGCCTTGGCAAGAGCTTTGGTGGTCAAGCCGCGTATTTTGTTGTTGGATGAGCCGCTTTCTGCGTTGGATGCGAAGATCCGTAAACACCTTCGCCAACAGATCCGAGATATTCAAAAAGAGATGAACCTGACCACGATCTTCGTGACCCACGATCAAGAAGAAGCGATGATCATGTCTGACCGTATCTTCTTGATGAATAAAGGCGAGATCGTACAAGCGGGTACACCCGAAGAGATCTACACTCAACCTGCCAATGAATTCGTGGCGGGGTTCATGGGGCACTATAATTTGGTGCAAGCAAACCAAGCTAAGCAACTTTTCAACATTGAAACGGAATGGAAAGTGGCGATTCGACCGGAATCTATCTACGTGAAAGAGCAAGGCCGACAATATGGCGAGCATATCTCCGCGCCGAAAACGGGCACCATTCGTAACCACCAGCTCTTGGGTAACGTGATTCGCTACCAAGTGGACGTTGATGAGTGTGAATTAACGGTCGACCTACTCAACCGCTCCTCTGAACGACTGTTGGCAAACGGCAGCCAACTTGAACTCCTGTTTAACCTTAACGAAATTCAACCTGTGAGAGCCTAAGATGTTCAAACCTTTGTATGTATTTGATATGGACGAAACGCTGATCAATGCCGATGCCGCGATGCTCTGGAATGAATTCTTGGTTGAAAAGGGCATTGCCACTGCGCCCAACTTTATTGAAGAAGATAAGCGCTTAATGGGCCAGTATTCGGAAGGTAAGCTGAACATGGAAGATTACCTCACGTTCGCTATGCAGCCACTGGCGGATATGCCAACAGAGCAAGTCACCGCCTTGGTCGAAGAGTGTGTCGAGCAGCATATTTTACCTAGGCAGTTCAAACAGTCGAAACCTTTGATTGAGCAGCTAGAGAATGATGATATCGATATGTTGATCATCTCTGCCAGCGTCACTTTCTTAGTGGAAGCGGTCGGCCGTAAGATTGGTATTGAGAACGCACTCGGTATTGATTTGATTGAAAACCAAGGTCGTTTTACTTCTCAAATCTCAGGTGTACCAAGCTACCGTGAAGGCAAAGTAGCGCGTTTAAAAGAGTGGTTAGACAATCAAGAAACCAACTACTCAGACATTCACTTTTATACGGATTCAATCAACGACTTACCTTTGTGTGAACACGCTGACTTTGCCTATCTGGTGAACCCATGTCCGCGTTTGAAAGCACTGGCCGATCAACCGAATTGGTCGATTCTCAACTGGGATTAACGCGATTCTGATATTCGAATTAGGTTCGTTCTAGAACTCATCAAGCCGCTGACTACAGCGGCTTTTTGATTCGTATTATTCTATTTCTAGTTTGTAACCTATCCCGTAAATGGATTTAATGTAGTCACATTTTTCATTTATCGAGACCATTTTTTTGCGTAAGTTTTTAATATGGCTATCGATAGTGCGATCACTGACCACTCTTCTATCGTCGTAGATTTTATCAATCAATTGATCGCGACTATAAATGCGGCCAACATTTTGATAGAGAAGGTGCAAAAGCCGAAACTCAGCTGGCGTTAAACTTAGCTTAATACCACATAGGACGGCGGTCATACTCAATTCATCAATATCAATGGCGTTCGTTGTTGACGTGGCTTGGGGCTTGTTGGAACGGCGCAAAATATTTTTCACCCTCACGACTACTTCTCTCGGGCTGTACGGCTTACATATATAATCATCTGCACCCAATTCAAGCCCAACGAGTCGATCGATCTCTTCGACCTTGGCTGTCGCCATAACCACTGGGATGTCACTGAACGTTCTCAGCTCTCGATAAATATCCAACCCGTCTCTATTGGGTAGCATGAGGTCGAGAATAATGAGTTTAGGCGATGCTTGCTTTACCCAGTCAATGACAAGGTTACCATCGATAATATGATGACTTTCAAGGCCAGAGTGCTCTAAGTACTCACACAGTACACTTGCTAATGCAGGCTCATCTTCGACGACTAAAATCACGATTTTATTTCCTTTGGTAACGCTATGATGATTCGTAGTCCACCCAATTCTGAGTGGTCGGCAGTAATGTGTCCTTGGTGCGCTTCAACGATATTTTTACAGATAGATAATCCAAGTCCAGAACCGCCACTTGAGCGACTACGCGATTTATCAACGCGGTAAAGCCTCTCAAATAAACGTGGAAGTGATGCATCAGGTACACCTGGATCACTGTCTTCAACGTTGATAATAATACTATCACTAATGTCGGTAACATCTATCGATACATACCCATTATCGCCAGTGTATCGCGCGCTATTTTCTAACAGATTCACAAACAGTTGTGTCAGTAATCTCTCATCACACGAGGTAAACAGTGGGGCTGAATGGTCATAGTGCTTTGTTAATGTGATGTTTCTTTGTTCTAAACGGATCGAGTTTTGAACGATCACAGAATCAATCAGTTTATGTATATCAACGTTGTTTTTAACATTGAGGTTAAATCCGATGTCATACAGGGAGAGTTGGTGAAGATCCTCAACGAGTTGACCCAACGTGATGATTTGTTGATGTAACGAGTCGATGTATTTTGGTTCAGGTGATCGAATACCGTCTTGTAGCGCCTCTAGTTCACTTCTAAGCACGGTGATAGGCGTTCTAAGTTCATGTGAAATATCTGATAACCACTGTTCTCTAAGTGTTTTCTGTTTTCTTAGTGTCTCGACAACACCGTTGAATATTCCGATGAGATCAGACAATTCATCATTGCCGCTTTTTTTAATGTAGAAATCGAGATCGCCATTTTCGATAGATTTGGCACCTTTCGACAAAGCACGCAATGGTTTCAAAAATCGCCTAACAAGAAACAAAGAGATAAGGAATGAAAGTAACACGGTAATCGATGCGATAGTGCTTACATGCGTCGTTTGTTGTTTGAAAAAGCTTTCTGCTAAAGGCCCTGATATTTTATCCATCTGGACGATAGAGATATACCCAATAACTTGATCATCCAGTGTTATTTCGACTAGCGCTTGATGCTGACCATCTTCAAGGTGATGTAGGTTTTCAGGCGGTCCAATTATGGCTCGCCCGTCTTGATCTAAAATGTTGAGTCGTTGCCAAATAGGTTGAAGGCCTGGCGCTTCCGGCTCTCTTAATGGTGGTGGCGATGGGTGTCTGTCACGAGGATGTGGTCGTGAGGGGCCGCCAATGCTACTGGCGATTAAATGTGGTTCACGCTCTAGCCGCCTCCACTGTTCGGAAGGTGAGTAATATTGCTTTAAGTTATTGGCGAGTTCTTGAGCTAGGGCAATCTCATTATTATTTGTGAAATCTTGGAGCCCTCTTTGAAAACTGGAGTTAATAAAATAGGTCAGTACAAAGAGCATGGTCACGCACACCATTAGTATTGAAACAAACAGTTTGGTGAAAATTGATATGCGCACGTTCTCTCCAGAAATTAAAGTGAATTAAGACGATAGAGTGAGTTAAGACAATAAAATGAGATAAACCAATATTAGCCCTCGATCGTGTGGGAAATATGGACATTGATTTCTTTATTCATCTTAGGCCATGTATAAGCACTCTTTTGTTAGAAACGAATAGCGAGCTGACAGGGTGCTATACCCCATCAGCTCGCATTGAATTATCACTATTTTAGGATAACCCTCTAACCATTATTGACGTCTTGGTGGTGGTGGCGGAACTTCCTCTTCCGATAGACCACCGCTTCCATCTGCGTCTAGTTTATCAAAGTCATCGGCGAGTGGACCTCTGAGCTCTTCTAATTGTAATTCGCCATCACCGTTTGCATCCATTTCTTCAAAGCTTGGCATTTCTCTTGGGCCTTCACGGCTTTCAGCACACGCTTGAAGCGCGAATGTCGATGTCAGTAAAAGTAATGCTGTCGTGATTTTTTTCATAATTTAATTCCTATTCGTAACCAAATATAAGTGTATTTCTTTGACGCAAATAGGTTAGCGATCAAATTAGCAGAGAAAATGGATAAATCTAGGAGATGAAAGTTAGCGTTTAACTTTAATAGGGCATCAGTTCATCAGCCCATCAAGTCAGGTTGTTTAAACCTCCATTGTTTCTACATAGTTTCCACATTTTCTATTTTTATCCTAGTCCACTATTGAACTCATGAATTTAATGCCTTTAGCAATAAAGGCAGAAAGCTATCGTTGGTATTGAAATGGATTATTTTTTAGGAGCCGTAGAATGAAGGCAATGGTAAAAAAATCAGTCGTTGTCTCTTCTACGTTGTTGGTTGCTTCTTATAGTAACGCTGCGCTTTATAGGGTGGTTTTGGAGGAATCACCAGTAGAAACTGAATCGGTGTATGGGGTCGCAGTTGAACCAGAGCTTGGTACAACGGATTGCTTTAGTACCAGTTGTGGTGACACCGACTACGCATTCGCAGGGGAAGCTCAAAATGCAGAACCAGGTTTTTCCTTTAAAGAGGAGGTCCCCTTTGGTATCGATAACACGTTCTACTATTTGGATTATGACGATATCTATAGCTACTGCACGAGCGAACTTGGCTACGCGACTTGTGAAGCTTGGAGTTCTTTATTGTGGTATGGCGATGATGATGCGGGCATTGGAGGCTTGAAAAATGAGCGTGATGCGTATTACGGGCTGAGCTATCAGACCAATTCCACGGCTTTTTATGATTCTTCTTCGCTAAGCGAGATCCCAGATGTTGGCAGCAACCCACCTGATGTGAGCAGTTATAGTTATTCCTTTGTTGATGGAACAGAGGAGAAGGTGATCACTAAAGTTGACGAGAATGGTTTTGTTCTTGGTAACACCAGCAGTGGTTACTACAGTTATAACAACCAATATATTCAGTTGTATAGGCAGCGTGGTTACTACGATACAGGCACTGAATTTACGGTTCTCCAACCTGAAGCCGATACCAGCATTACGATCAGCGATGCTGACGGCGAAGCGAATATAATCTCCCAAATGGGAAGAACGATGGCTTTTGACTCTTTCAGTTATGGAGGGGAAAGCTATGTGGTCGGAAGCGCGTCCGTTGCGACTTTTTATTACAGTGATGGATACAAAGATTATGACTCTCCGTACACATCCGACAGTGATGCTGAGGATCTAGATAATTGTATCGATGAAGATATTGAGCCTGCTTTATATCCAGAGTGTCAGAACTTTGCTTTTGCTAATCGAGCTTTTGTCTGGAATATAACCGATGCGAATGGTCCCAATGATGATGGAAACCGTTTTGCAGTATCCGATTGGGAAACCAGTTCGACCTATTACTCTTACAACGATGATGAAGCTTCAGCACAAGCGAGTGTGAGGGCTGCAACGATTTCGTCTAGAGGGACATATAGCTCTTATCCTGTTTTAGTTGGTTACAATACGGAACTAGATGATTCAGATAACTTTCTTATGCAGGCTGCTGTGTTTAGGCCAAGCAGTACGTCAAATTTCAGCGTTTCGGAAAATGCTTGGACGACTACATTTATCGCTAATGCGACGGTAGAAGTGAGTGATTCATACATTCACAGTAATTCTGTCGCAACAGACATTAATGAAAACATGATGGTTATTGGTTATGCAAAAAGAGATGGTGATTATCCGTCGGATCGTGTGTCTGATAATCGTATGTTCGTCGCTGATGCGAATGACACAACGCCAACAGCCACATTCTTCGCAAGTTTAGGTGAAGACATTTTCTTTGACAGTGCAGAGGGAAAAGCAAGTGAGATCAACAGCTACAATGAAATCGTTGGCTATGTTGACGCCGAAACTCACGCTGAAGTAGACGGACATGAAAGAAGGCATCGCGGCTTCATTTTCCCTTATAACGACACTGGTACCGATGCTGATAGACGTGCAAGATATAATGATCAAGCTTGGTGGTTAGACGACCTAACTAACGGTGGTGACGACAGTGATGCCAACAACCACTTTAGAATATTGGACGCAACCGACATTAATGACGCGGGTGTTATCTCAGGGACGGCAATACAATGTTTTGCGAGTGAAAGTAGCTCCTCTTCTATGGCTTATGATTCAACCGCACACTTTGCTTATTGTAATGATGGAGTAGGTGACGAGAGGGTGGTGGCTGTAAAACTTATCCCGATATCTGGAGCAACAAGTGAAGACATTGCTGAAAGAAGTGATGATAGCGCTGAAGATGTTGAACGTAGTGGTGCCGGTACCGGGCTATTGGTGCTTATCAGTTTAATGTCCGTGCTTTCAGTTCGCTTGAAAAAGTCTCGTTCTGTGATTGCCTAAATTGATGACGTGCTCACGAGAGAAACAACCTCTATTTGACCGTCAACCATTAAAGTAATGGGTTAGGTTTGATACTTCGTCCCATAAGAATACCGCTGGGATATGAAGCTTTTTAAAAGAGTATCACCTGTTTTGTGATGCTCTTTTTACGTTCAACATACACTTATCTCTTTCTGCTTTAGCCAAAAAAATCACTTGTAACAGTTAAGTAACATCTCTTGCTTTGCTGTAAATCAAACCACCATCTTTCAATCCCTTGATAGCACTCACTTTCCTGTTGTGATGGTTTGTGTGTAACAATTATTTTACAAATTGATGGGGTTTCATCGAAATTGCCCATTTTCCTCCATCCATTCCATTATTTCCGCTTGTGGGCCAAATTTAATTAAGGACAAAAATCACGTAATACAAAACCAATAGGTACAAGGAGAAAGTTCATGGTGGATACATACAACCCGCTTGGCACGGATGGATTCGAGTTTGTTGAATACACGGCCGTTGACCACAAGGGAATTGAGCAACTTAAAGCACTGTTTGTGTCACTTGGTTTTGCTGAGGTCGCCAAGCATCGCTCAAAAGAGGCTTGGCTGTATCGACAAGGTGACATCAACTTCATCGTTAATGAACAACCGCACAGCCAAGCGGAAGCGTTCGCTAAAGTGCATGGGCCATCGGTGTGTGGCATGGCTTTTCGTGTCAACGAAGCGACAGCTGCAATGGAACAAGCGTTTAAGGGCGGTGGTGAAGAGTACAAAACAGAAATAGGGCCGATGGAGCTAAGCATTCCTGCCATTTACGGTATCGGTGAAAGCCTGCTCTATTTTGTGGATCGTTATGGCAAGCAGAGCATCTATGACGTCGATTTCCGATTCTATGACGATGCGGAACAGCGCATGGCCGAAGCTAATGTTGGCTTGTATGAAATCGACCATCTCACGCACAACGTGAAACAAGGCAATATGGATGTATGGTCTGGGTTCTATGAGCGTCTGGGCAACTTCCGTGAGATTCGCTACTTCGATATTGAAGGTAAGCTGACAGGCCTTGTGAGCCGCGCCATGACCTCACCGTGTGGCAAGATTCGTATCCCTATCAATGAGTCTTCCGACGACAAATCACAAATTGAAGAGTTCATTCGTGAATACAACGGCGAAGGTATCCAACACATCGCACTCGCCACCGATGATATCTACAAAACCGTGAAGACTCTGCGTGATCGCGGTATGGACTTTATGCCAACCCCAGATACCTATTATGAGAAAGTTGACGATCGTGTGAAAGGCCACGGTGAAGACACCGATCTGCTGCGCGACCTGCGTGTTCTGATTGATGGCGCACCGACCAAAGACGGCATTTTGCTGCAAATTTTTACGCAGACCGTAATCGGGCCTGTGTTCTTTGAAATCATTCAGCGTAAAGGCAATGAAGGCTTTGGTGAAGGTAACTTCAAGGCGCTGTTTGAATCGATTGAAGAGGACCAGATTCGTCGAGGAGTATTAGACGATGCATAAATGGATCTCGTTTCCTCATCGGGAGGGGGTGTGCTCTAAACAAGCGCATGCCGACTTCCCCGAAGAGGCAATTTATGAGCGAGAGGCGGGCCGAAGTGGATTCTTCGGCCCTGCCGCTCATTTTCATCACCAGCATGCCCCAACAGGTTGGTCGGAGTGGGAAGGTGATTTACGCCCTAGCGCTTTTGATTTTACGCTGGTGGAAAAAGCCAGCCAGATAACCCCTTGGGCGGTGCCTCATCTTTTGCACAACGCTGACTGCAAAATCCGAGTGTGGCGCATGGACGAGAAGATGGATTTCTTGGTGCGTAATTCTGATGGTGATGAGCTGCTGTTCATTCACCAAGGTAGCGCCGATCTTTATTGTGACTATGGTCATCTAGCCGTGAGTGAAGGGGATTACGTGATGATCCCGCGCTCAACCAACTGGCGTTTAGAGCCAAGTGAGCCGATGTTCATCTTGATGATTGAGAACACAGACGCGGCTTACTCCCTGCCAGAGAAAGGCATGGTCGGTAATCACGCGGTGTTTGATCCAGCGGTTCTTGAAATCCCGTCGATCAACGATCAATTCCGCGCTCAGTACTCCGAAGATCAAACCCAAGTTCAGGTGAAACGCCACGACAAAGTCAGTGTGATCACTTATCCGTTCAATCCTTTAGACGCGATTGGTTGGCATGGGGATTTGGCTGTGGTGAAAGTGAATTGGCGCGATATCAGACCGCTGATGTCACATCGTTACCACTTGCCACCATCTGCGCATACGACCTTTGTTGGCGCAGGCTTTGTAGTGTGTACCTTTGTGCCACGCCCGATTGAGAGCGATCCAGGTGCGTTGAAAGTGCCGTTCTATCACAACAATGACGACTACGATGAAGTGCTGTTCTATCACGCTGGTGACTTCTTCAGCCGCGATAACATTGAAGCGGGCATGGTGACCTTCCACCCTGCAGGCTTCACGCATGGGCCTCACCCAAAAGCCTTTAAGGCAGGGCAAGCGTATAAGAAAAAGTTCACTGATGAAGTCGCGGTGATGATCGATACTCGCCACGCGCTGCAGTTCTCTGATGAACTCGATAGCGTTGAGAACAAAGAATATGTCTACAGTTGGCAAGACACTGGTTTGCAAGAGACAGGTTCTCAAACCATGGCTGACGATAAGAAGTAAGGGACAAGGATGAAATTAGCAACCAAGAAAAATGGCACTCGCGACGGTCTATTGATGGTCGTAAGTAAAGATCTTAAACAATGTGTAGCTGCAACCGAAATTTTCCATGCGATGCATCTAGCGCCAACCATGCAGGTAGCATTGGATAACTGGGACAGCGTGGCTTCTCAGTTACAAGAGTTATACACCTCGTTAAACAACGGGCATGTGACTGGCAGTGAAGTGTTTGCATCTCAGTATTGTGAATCACCTCTGCCACGCGCATATCAATGGGCGGATGGCAGTGCTTATGTAAACCATGTTGAACTGGTGCGTAAGGCGCGTGGTGCTGAAATGCCAGAAAGCTTCTGGGTTGATCCATTAATGTATCAAGGCGGCTCAGATGCGTTTATCGGCCCTTGTGACAATATCGAATTTGCCAGCGACGAGTGGGGCATCGATTTCGAAGGTGAGGTTGCGATTGTGACCGGTGATGTACCGATGGGCGCTAGCGCTAAACAAGCGCACGACTCGATTCGCTTGCTGATGTTGGTGAACGATGTGTCGCTGCGCGGTTTGATTCCGGCGGAGCTTGCTAAGGGTTTTGGCTTCTTCCAGTCTAAACCGTCTTCTGCGTTCTCTCCGGTCGCAGTTACACCTGACGAGCTTGGTGAACAGTGGAAAGGCAGCAAGGTGCATTTACCGCTGATATCGACCTACAACGACCAGCCTTTTGGTTGCCCGAATGCGGGCGTCGATATGACTTTCAACTTTGCTGAACTAGTAGTCCATGCTGCGAAGACTCGTCCACTGTCGGCAGGCGCGATCATAGGTTCAGGCACGGTATCGAATAAGCAAGGCACTGACCACGGCACCTCAATTGCCGAGGGCGGCGTGGGCTATTCATGCATTGCCGAGGTGCGCATGATTGAGACGATTCGCGATGGTAAACCGTCGACTAAATTCATGTCGTTTGGCGACTCGATTCGCCTAGAGATGTTTGATACGGCGGGTGATTCCATTTTTGGTGCGATTGACCAAAAAGTTAGCCAATATCGAGCGTTATAACCCATATTATAAAGATTCAGCTCGAGCGAGATCATTGTATGAATCAGAACATGACACTTTACGGTTATTGGCGCTCTTCCGCAGCCTATCGAGTGCGTATTGGATTGAACCTAAAGCAACTCGACTATGAGTCTAAATCGGTGCATTTGGTGCGTAATGGCGGCGAGCAGCATGATCCACAATATCGTGAGCTCAACGCCAGTGAGTTAGTGCCTGTGCTGGTGGATGGTGAAGTTAAACTCAATCAGTCGCTGACTATTTTGCAATACTTGGATGAAAGATATTTATGTGAGAGCAGCCCAGACTCCTTGTTGATTCCCGAGCAAACACCATTGCGCTATCAAGCGTTGGCAATGGCGCAGGATATTGCGATAGAAATTCACCCTCTCAATAACCTTCGTGTGTTGCAGTATTTGGAGCGAGAGTTGTCGTGTGAGCAAGAGGCGAAAATAGACTGGCTTCACTATTGGATGAGCCAAGGTTTTTCGGCATTAGAAGAGAAGCTTTCTAAGCATCGTCAAACATACGCTGATTCAGTTTATAGCCTCACCGATTCACCATGCATTGTCGATATTTGCTTGGTGCCACAGGTGTATAACGCGCTGCGTTTTGGCGTTGATATGTCACCTTATCCGTTGATTAACTCGATTGTTGAAGCGTGTAATCAGTTACCCGCTTTTATTGGGGCGATGCCAGAGAACCAAGCGGATGCGAATGAGTCCATGTAGATTCACTGATGTAAATGCAAATACTCTTCCCTTACGCTACCAAAACCGTTTTTGGACTATTCTGTTCTAGCCTGATTGCTCATTTAGCAATATACGAATATCTTCACGTATTGGAAAGTCGCTTGATTGAGTGTGCAGTTTTATTGGTGCAGATTAGTATCAATGAAACGGGAGAAGTCATGATCATTAGTATACCAACCGGAGAACGCGCCTCCGGTTGGTATGTTGTTACATCGAAAATATAATCAAGCTGTTACCACTTATACTTCCAACCCGCTTGAGCTAGATAGAATTTCTGGCTGTTGTCTGAACCACTGGTTAGGCCCGCAGACTTAGACTCATCCCACTTGGTTTCTTCGTAAGCCATACCTACCCACAACGTTGATTTAGGGCTCAGTTTATAGTCGATATTCAAACCTAAACGCAGCCCGTCGTCTGTCTCATTGACGACGTTGTAGTTGTTTGACGCATCATAGATTTTCTCGTTGATGAAGTAGCGGAAATAAGGCATCACGCTCCATTTGTCATTAATTTTAGTTGGGAAGTACCCACGAATCTGGTTTTGTTCCCAGTTCTTGTTTTGGTCGTTATCCCAAGTCCAATCGGTGTATAGGTAGACTTTTGCTGTGAAACTATCACTGTGTTTATACGCAAAACCATGCTCCGCTTCCCACTCGTAATCGTTCTCTCCTACGAAGCGATCATAGTAGTAAAACGCATCCCAGTAAGAGAATGAGAGTTTATCGGTGATCTTAAACTCACCACTAGGCATTATCCAGTACAGGTTGTTGCTGCCACGAGCATCTGTTCCCGGTGCAGAGTCGTTAGATTCTTTTCGGTATGTAGCGTTCAGATTAAAGACCACATCATCGTTGCGAACTAAGTTACGAGTCGCACCAATCTGAGTACGGTTTCGTTGAAACGAGTTATCTGTGTTATTTAGATCCTCAGTGATCGAACGGCGCGCCACTTTATGTTCAAGAAAATAGCTCCATTTGGAGTTAGGGCTATTAATGAATAGCTGTGCGACTGGGGTGAGTTTGTCTATCACTGCATTGCCATCAGGGTCTCTGTGCCCTTCAAACTTTTCCATTTCCATGTAAATGTTCGACGCAACGTTCCACTCAGAGGTAAAGTTTTGGGTTAGCTCTTCCGTTTCAACTTTTACGGCGTTGTCTTCAGTCGCAAGCGCGAGACTAGGTAGAAGCAGTGCTAGTAGGGTAGCTCCAGACTTTTTATTTATCATTTTTATTATTCCTAGGACGAATTATTGGTAGTTCACTGAATGGCCGAATGGGTAAATAACGTCACCGTTGTCATTTTTTACATCTACTGGAAGAGTTCCTGTTGGTGCGTTCAGAGGCAGTCCCGTTTGAGGGTTTAAAAACAAGGTGCGAATACCAGAGCTAATGTTTGCTTCAAGTGAATTGCGGTCATTGTTGGTCACGTCGAACCCTGTGATACCGTAAATAGCGATGTTCGCTTGTACACCGTCTACATGGGCAATGTCGTAAGGATTACGCGTTGAAATCATCACCAGTTTTTTGCCTTCAGCGTTCGCGATATCTACGATTTTCTGAGCATTTGCCGCGTGGCCCATTAGGTTGTATGTCGACATGATAATCAGATCGGACTTTACAATGGTGCTACGAAGCTCATTTTCATTTAAGTTATCTTCCATTAATGCCGCTTTCTGCTCGCTAATGAACATTGGGTGATTACCTGTCTCTTGTTTCACAACGTTCAGGTACTTGGTTACAAGTGCATTGCGGCTATCTTCATCAGAAATAACTAGGATATTGCTGGCTTCACTTGGATCGACAGGCAATACATTATTTTGGTTTTCAATAAGCGTGATTGATGCATCAGCGACCTTTTTCTCTTCAAGTTTGTTCGCTTCAGAGCCTACTGAGTCGATGGCAAACTGTTTGTCTGTGGTTTGGTAAATCAGACCCATTTGAAGCTTTTTCTTTATAACGCGAGTTGCGGCTTCTTTCATACGCTCAAGGAACTCTGGATTGGTTTCCATTTTGTCTTCTAGGTAGACAAATAGGCTTTCCAACTGTTTGATTTCATCTCGGTTGGTAATTTGAAGCGGCATCAAAGCAATATCAGCACCGGCGTAAAGTGAAGCGTGAACTGCGTAGTTGCGATCAAAGTTGTCAGCGATGGCCCCCATATCGAGCGCATCGGTCACAATTAGCCCATCAAAGCCAATTTTGTCACGTAAAACCCCAGTCAAAATAGGTTTGGAGAACGTTGCAGGGATTAGCATTTCTTTGTCACTTAAGGTCGCTTGGATCATAGTGTCATCCACGCTTGGTAGCGTCACGTGCGCTGACATTATGGAATCGGTACCGTGCTCAATCGCGTACTTAAATGGAGCGAGGTCGATCGCTTCCCACTCTTCTCGTGAGTAGCTGACTTCTGGTAAATCGTAGTGTGAATCGACGCTCACGTTGCCATGCCCAGGAAAGTGCTTCAGTGCACTGATCACGCCAGCTTCATGAATACCATCCATGTAGGCGGTAGACATTTCATTGATCACATCAACATTGCTGCTGTACGAGCGCACACCAATGATTGGGTTGTTCTGGTTCACATTGACATCAACCACAGGGCCGGAGTTGTAGTTAATGCCTAAAGCGGACAGCTCTGAGCCGTGAATCTTGCCAGCAACGTAAGCATTGTTCGCGTCACCAGAGGCAGCTAGCGCCATGTTTCCTGGCATCTCTGTGCCATTCTGCAATCGAGTGACGTAACCGCCTTCTTGGTCAGTCGCGATGAGAAGAGGTAGGTTACTGCTCGCCTCTTGCAAGGCATCAGTGAACTCGACGATTTGATTCGAATTCACTAGATTTTGGCGAAATAGAATTACACCGCCGATATGGTAGTCGGTGATCATCGAGCTTATGTCATGGTTAATTCGAGTTACAGGGATCTCTTCATCGGTGTATGGGTCTTTGCCCCACGAGCGAAAATCCATCATCAATGTTTGACCAATTAACTCTCTGTTATTCATCGTACTTACGACGCTTTCAGCGTATTTTTCTGGTTGTTGCTGGTACTGCTCTAGGTCTTGATTACTGAATTTATTCATGCCACTCGAACAACCCACAACAGACAATACTGCTGTACTCAAAATGATCTTATTCAATTTCATCACTGCTTTTACCTAAGTTAAATCAACGTTTTTGGAACCAAACATGTACGTAGCAAAGAAACCCACGACATACGAAATAAGAAGACCAATAACAAACACCGCCATCCCTGCAAAAATACCGCTGTTAGAAGTCATTAATGGCACAGCGACGATACCCGATGGGCCAAACACTGTATTTAAACCGACTGGCATCCCTAAGTAAGAGACCAATCCAATAAAGAACCCGCCTGCTGCACCGCCAATACAAGCGGTAACAAACGGTTTTACTCGTGGAAGTGTGACGCCGTAAATCAGCGGCTCACCTATACCCAACAAACCTGGCACAATAGCCCCTTTGACTTGAGTGCGAAGAAGAGAGTCTTTTTGGGCTTTGAAGTACAACGCCATTGACGCGCCGACCTGACCGCCACCCGCCATCGCCAAGATTGGGAACAGAGAGTTAAAGCCTTGCGCTTCCATAAGTGCAAAATAGACAGGAACAAACCCTTGGTGAATACCAAACACGACAGAGATAAGAAATAGGCCAGCCAGTAAAGCGGCACCAAATGGGTTGTCGTTTAAGTTAAGGAATAACCAAGACATGCCTTTGAACAACTCGCCACCAATCGGCATGATCAACAAGTAGGTGACCGCGCCCATAATGAGAAGCGTGACGACAGACGTTAGGATCATATCGAGGTCATCGGGCATGTATTTTCGAACCAGTTTCTCTACGTAAGCACCGGTGATTGCCGCGAGTAATACCCCAATGATGTTGCCACGCGGGTCGATAGAGAATCCGAAAAACTCATTCATCCCTGAGTAGACGCCGGACGTGGCGGTTGGGTCATATCCCAAGACGAACAGTGAAGCCAGAATCGCCCCGTTAACGCCAGAGCCGCCAAAGGCTTGCTGGGCGTTATAGCCAATCAGAATGCTCAAAAAGGCAAAAAGGCCGGTACCAAATACTTTCATGTAGGCAACAAGGTCTAACAGCGACTTGCTTGGTTCTTGATCGATAATGTAGGTCTGCTCAAGTAAGGTTGCAAAACCAAGCAACAGACCCGCCGCGATAAAGCCAGGGATTAAGGGGGTAAAGATGGTAGCGAACTTACTAAGAAATCGCTGTATTCCACTGGTTTGCTTGCTCTTCATTTGCTTTTTTTGTTCAGCCGCAACCGTAGACAAATCTTCCTCTGCATTAGTTTGTTTTACGGTCGCTTCAGGCTGCTCAAGCATCAAGCTGTTCATCAGCTCAGAAGCTTGTTGCGCTTTACCTGGCCCAAGAATGATCTGAAGTTGTTCGTCACTCTCTACCACACCCAGAACGCCTGGGGTTTTCTTGATGGTATCCAGAGACGCTTGATTGATGTCTACGAGGGCTAAACGTAAGCGGGTCATGCAGTTCCCACATTTACGAATGTTGCCACTGCCGCCAACGGCCAACAGTAAAGCTTCAATCATGGTAGGCGTTATTTTTGCCATTTGAATTACCTTTTATAACTGAATTTAATTATTCGTCGGCGAGTGCAGTTCGGATGAAACCACCGCTTTTATTGAGTCGTGCACAGGCTTCTTCGGCGCTGATGCCAGCCAAAATCATGAGAATTGCGGTTTTGCAGTTGTTATTACAAGCGTTAAGCGCATATTCAGCGTGTTTGCTGTCAACTCCGGTTGCTTCAATAACAATGTTGATTTGACGTTGGACGAGTTTGGCGTTGGTCGCCTCTACATCAACCATCAAATTTCCAAACACTTTCCCACTGCGGATCATGGCGCCGCTGGTCAACATATTGAGAACCAATTTCTGAGCGGTACCGGCCTTCATTCTTGATGACCCAGTCACCACTTCAGGGCCGACAACTGGAGTAATCGCAATGTCTTCGGAATTTGCCATTGGAGATCCGGGGTTACATGAAATTGACACAGTGGTCGCTCCGATGAATCGAGCATAGGTGAGGCCACCCAACACATATGGAGTTCGACCGCTCGCGGCTATTCCGACGACTACGTCTGACTCTGTTAGCGCCAACGATTTTAAATCTGCTTGTGCGAGCGCAGGATCATCTTCCGCGTTCTCTACAGCTTTTAAGATGGCTTGGTGCCCGCCAGCAATAACGCCAATGACTTGTTCAGGGCTCGTGCCATAAGTCGGTGGGCATTCGCTTGCATCTAAAATGCCTAAGCGCCCAGAAGTGCCAGCGCCGATGTAGATTAATCGGCCACCTTTTGCAAAAGCACTTGTGATCGCGTCAACGGCTTTTGCAATGTGAGGAAGGACTTCTTCTACGGCTAACGCAACACGTTGGTCTTCTTTGTTGATGACGGCTAGCATGTCAATTGTTGATAGCTTATCAATGTCTGCGCTTGCAGGATTGCGGCTCTCTGTAACCAAACGGTTCAAATCGATCTTCATTACTTGTTCTCTTACCCAATACAAACTGAGGGCGATACTAAAGAATAAAATATTCCGTTTGAGTGATAAAAATCACAGTTAGAGTTATTCTGAAGTGGTGATTTAGGTGGAATAATTGTGATAAATTTATACTAAATCCCAGGCATTCCGACTTAAGTGGCGGTTTGAACTGAATATTCATTATTCTTTATTAGGAATATTTTATTCTAAAATAATCGAGGTGAAATGTGTCAGTCGTGAATAAAATTGTCAGCCGTCGTACTCAGCTCTCTGCCAATGCGAGAAAAATTGCGGATTGGATAACATCAAATGTGGAACAGGCAGCCTCATTGACAAGCCAAGAACTGGCGCAAGCGACCAACGTGAGTCAATCAAGTATCGTGAAATTTACGCAGCGAATTGGTTTTAAAGGCTACAGTGAATTCAAGTTAGCGCTGACGGAGGATATAGGTCGAAAGCACGCCATTCAAACCACCCCACTGCACAGTAATATTCTGGCCGATGACCCATTCAGCGTTATTTCTCAAAAGCTTGTGCAAGAAAAAACCGATGCGATGATCCAGACAACCAATGCGCTGTCACTTGATACCTGCACGGAAGCTATTCGACTGTTAGATGGTGCCAATAGAGTGCAAGTCGTGGGTATTGGAGGCTCAGCACTCACGGCAAAAGAGTTTAGCTTTAAATTGCTGAAATTAGGCATTACCGCTTTAGCAGAACAAGACAGTCACGTTCAGATAGCGATAGCCCGTACGCTTACCCCGCAAGATGTCCAAGTTGTTATTTCGTTTTCAGGGGAAAGAAAAGATGTGTTAATCGCCGCAGAAACAGCAAAGGAGCAAGGTGTTAAGGTCATCGCTCTTACCTCCGCTCGTAAAAGTAAACTTCGAAGCATCGCGGATTTATCCTTTGATACGATTGCTGATGAAAGCCAATACCGAAGTTCATCGATAGCATCCCGAACAGCTCAAAACATTATTACTGATTTGCTGTTCATTGCATTAGTGAAGCAAAGAGATGAATCAGCAAGACAGCTTATTGATGACATCAACTCAGATATTCGTCAGGTTTCGCATAGATAACTGGTTACTTTACTTTCTTCTAGCTTGGATTTTTTGAGATAGGAACACTAAAGCGAAACAACACTCTTTATCTCTTCCAAAACCTCGGCGTTAGCGATAGCCCCGAGGTTTTCTACATTTTTGCCATTGATCACCTGTTTCACAGCCAACTCCACCAGTTTGCCAGATCGTGTTTTTGGCACATCGCTGATCGCAAATATCTGGCTTGGCACGTGTCTTGGCGAACAAGAGGATTTGAGTTTGCTTTTGATGGCTGTCAGTAACTTTTCATCTAAACTCACACCTTGCTGCAGCTGAACAAACAGCCATACCTGTTCATTGCGGTCGATGTTTTTACCGACTGCTATCGAATCGATGATGCCGTCAATGGTGTTCACTTGCTGATAGATTTCGGCCGTACCAATTCGCACGCCACCGGGGTTGAGTGTGGTGTCGCCTCGCCCGTAGAACAGGTAGCCGCCATGTTCGCTCTGTGCGACTTCATCACCGTGATGCCACACATTGTCGAACCTATCCCAATAGGTGCTGTGATAGCGCTCTCCGGTGTCATTCCAAAAGCCAGCGGGGAAGTTGGGTAGGGAGTTGGTGCATACTAATTCGCCACGTTCGTGATCGACCTTTTGACCAGACGAATTGAACACCTTGATGTCGACGCCGAGCCCGGCCTGTTGGCACTCACCGCGATACACAGGCGAGATTGGGTTACCCAAAACAAAGCAGCCACAAATATCCGTGCCGCCAGAAATCGACGCTAAATGCAGGTCTTGCTTGATGTGCTTGTAAACGTAATCGAACTGCTCTGGGTAAAGCACAGAACCCGTCGAGCACAGTGTTCTTAATTGAGGCAGAGAGTGGCTGTCGATTGGTGAGAGTTCGGCTTTCTCAATCGCTTCTATGTACTTGGCTGAGGTGCCAAATGTCGATACGTCAGCACGCTGCGCTAAATCCCATAGAACGTTAGGTTGCGGGTAAACCGGGCTACCATCAAAGATAACCAAACAAGCACCGCTGGCGAGCGCAGATACGTGCCAGTTCCACATCATCCAACCACAAGTGGTGTAGTAGAACACGCGATCTCTTGGTTTAATATCGCAATGAAGCTGGTGCTCTTTTAGGTGGTTGATGGTAGTGCCACCGACAGAATGCACTATACATTTGGGTTTGCCTGTGGTGCCGGAAGAGTAGAGTACAAACAACGGTTCATTGAAGCCGACACGAGTAAATCGAAGAGGTTTTGTCTGATAGTGATTAATGATGCTGTGCCAGCTTAGAATCGACACATCATGTTTAACTTTGTTTTTCTTTAATTCGTTCTTCTCTAAATCGCTCTTCTCTAAGTCATTACTCGGTTTCAAATAACCGATCTCACACACCTGTTTTAATTCGTTTAAGTGTTCGATGATTTCACGGTTCTTGCCCGCCATATCGAACGTTTTGCCATTGAAGGTGTAACCGTCACAGGTGAACAGCACCTTAGGTTTCACCTGTCCGAATCGCTCAATCACACTCTCTACTCCAAAATCAGGCGAGGTCGATGTCCAAATCGCGCCTAAGCTGGTGGCGGCTAGCATGGCTATCACGGTTTGTGGCAGATAGGGAGTATACGCAGCAACTATATCACCTTGTTTCACTCCGCTATCGACAAGCCATTGCTGAACACTAGAGACAGCTTCACACAGGGTTTCCCATGTATAACTCTGTTGTTCGCCACGTTCATTCTCAAACCAAATCGCAAGCTCATCAGGCATGGTGTGTGCCAAACGCAGCAAGTTCTCGGCGTAGTTTACTTGTGCATTGGGAAACCAAACCGCATCACGGTTCGATTTAGGCTGCTGCCAGCGGCTCCCACCTTGAGCTTTGATGGTCTCGCTTTCTGCCTTGTTAATAGAGTCTTGTGAGCCGACTACTCCACAAAACTGCCACACGTTTTGCCAAAACGATTCCGGCTGAACTACAGACCATTGGTGGAGTTCGGCATAGTTTTTTACGTCCCTATCTAGGTTTAACCAAGACTGTTCAAGGCTATCGATGAATCGGGTTAAGTTGGCATTGGCGATACGCTGCTCGCTTGGCTGCCAAATGGGCTTATTGCTTTCGTGCATTCCTTTACCTTTAACAAAAAGTTAACGTTTTCAGTCTGGTATTTAGGTTTTACAAAGTCAAAAGTTCAGCAAAATAAGCGCTTGGTGGAATTGTGTAAATAAAATGTTACACGATCGCTTGTTTCGAAAAATCGCGCAAATTGGCGCTTATAAGGAGTGGAGATAGGCTTAAAGTGAGACATTCGAAAGGAGGTGTGTAATGACTCAATATCATTCTAAGCCCGTGAGCCAAGAGGGATGGGTTGAGTGGAGCCTCGAAGAAGATGCCATTTGGCACGACTTGGTGAAAAGGCAACTGGACGTCATTAGTGACCGCGCTTGCGATGCCTATTTGCACGGTCTGACCTTGCTGGATCTACCATTAGACAGAGTTCCCCAGCTGCCAGAGATAAATAAAGTGCTAATTGAAACAACCGGTTGGCAAGTTCAGCCTGTGCCTGCATTGATCGATTTCGACCGATTCTTTGATTTGCTCGCCAATAAGAAATTCCCAGTTGCGACATTTCTGAGAACGCGAGACGAGTTCGATTACTTACAAGAACCTGATTTCTTTCATGAAATTTTCGGCCATTGTGCCATGCTCACTAATGCCGATTTCGCGGCTTTCACTGAGCATTATGGAAAACTAGGCCAAGCCGCCACATCTAAACAGCGCGCTTATCTTGCCCGTTTGTATTGGTTTACGGTTGAGTTCGGTTTAGTAAAAGAAGGCCAACAACTGAAAATCTATGGCGGTGGCATTCTCTCGTCTCCGGCGGAAACTATGTATGCGTTGGGAGGGGATTTGGCCGTTCGCGAGCGGTTCGATCTGCAAACGGTTTTAAGAACGCCTTATCGTATCGACATCATGCAGCCGAAATATTACGTGATCGACGAGCTATCTGAGCTCTTTAAAATCAGTCAGGAAAACCTATTACAGCAAGCTGATCTCGCCATCGATGCGGGGTTACTACCACCACTTTTTGAACCCAAGGAACCAACACATGTTGAATGAACAAAAATGCGAAGCCTGCAGTATCGACGCGATTGCCCTAAGTGAAGATGAACAACAATCTTTACTGTTGGAGTTGTCAGACTGGCAGATCATCGAAAGAGACGGCATCCCGCAGCTTGAGAAAGTGTTTAAGTTTAAGAACTACAAGCAAGCATGGGCATTCAGCAACATAGTGTCAGAACTGGCAGAAGAAGAGTTCCACCATCCTTCGATCTTATTGGAGTGGGGCAAAGTCACCGTCACTTGGTGGAGCCACTCAATCAAAGGCCTGCACAAAAATGACTTCATCTGCGCCTCACGCTGCGATGTGTTCGCGGTGAGTGAATAGTTTTGTAGGTTAGGAGTTACTCTTGCAACCTCTGTGATGCGATTAACTCATTATTCGGCTCATAATGTGAGTTGAATAATTGCCTTAAACAGCTCATAGTATGAGTTGAATAAGTGATACTTTCGCATCATGGGGTGTAATATGTGGATTTGGCAGCAAGATAATTGGCCAAACTTTGTTTGGGATAATCAGAAAATAGGCGTGAGGTTAAGAGAAGTACGGCTTAATCAGGGCATTCTATTGGGCAAGATTACCTCACAGTCGGCAGATCAATCCCAAACCATGCTCGACACCTTATTAGCGAACATAGTCCATTCCAGTGCGATTGAGGGAGAAAAGCTTAATGCTTTCTCGGTCCGGTCTTCTTTAGCCAATAAACTCGGTGTCAGTGAAGATCGACCTTTTCCAACGACAGAACAAACCGATGGCCTAGCTGAAATTATGTTGGATGCGGTGCAGAACCTAACAGAGCCACTAGCGCTTGATAGGATCTTACATTGGCACGATAGACTGTTTCCTCAAGGCTACACCATGTTTAATCCTGTAGTCGGAGGTCAGCTACGAGGTGAAGCTCCGATGCAAGTGGTATCAGGAAGAATTGATCGTCCAACCGTGCACTTTGAAGCACCTAGCCGAGACATTCTTGATGCTGAGCTAGATACATTTATCACATGGTTTAATGATTCACTTACCGACGCTACACTCGATCCCTTACTTAGAGCTGCGATAACTCACCTTTGGTTTATCACCTTACACCCGTTAGATGATGGTAATGGTCGTATTACTCGATTGTTGACCGACTTGGCATTAGCACAGGCCGAGCAGCAGTCGGTACGTTTCTATGCGATGTCGGTGGGGATTCTCGCTAACCGCAAGCATTACTACGAGATATTGGAGCGAACCCAGAAAGGGGAACTCGATATTAGCGAATGGTTGATGTGGTTCTTAGATACGTTAGACGAGACGTTTACAGGCGTTTTCGCTGAGGTCGACCAAACTGTATATAAGACTAACTATTGGCGCAGCATCGATCAAACCAAGCTTACGGCAGAACAAGTAAAAGTGCTGAATAGGATGCTCGATGGTGATTTTTCAGAAGGTATCAATGCCAGTCAATATCAGAAAGTAGCAAAGGTGAGCAGCGCCACAGCAACACGTCATTTGAACGCTTTGATTGAGCATGGCTGCTTAGTTAAATCTGGTTCTGGTGGCAGAAGCACGCGCTATCTGTTGCCGGAGTAGGGCTCACTTCAATTTATATACTTAAAGGTGCTGAGAATGTTGGCAGTTCTTTAGCCACAGAAGGTTGTTAAACGAGCCAACTTATAGGTTAAATCTCGCTCCTTCTTTTTACTACTATTAAAATGTGCAAATACAATGACAAATGAAGAAATACAATTATATAACGATATAGTTAAGTCTGGGTTTCCTGTATTAGGGACATTATGTGGTGGTTTAGTTGGTGCAGCATCAACTTATCTTTTAACAAAGTTGAATAACGACAATGACGAAAAGAAAGACGCTCAAAAGCTGCGGAATGATCTGTTAATGAAAACTGCAAATGATGTAGCAGAATTTGAGCATTTAATGGCGATTTATACGACTACATTAGCGAATTATCTAAGAGATCAAGTCGATGACGGCTCTTTGAAAACAGCTTACCTAAATTCATTCAATAGTAATCTAACTTTGCGTAAGGCTAGAATGAATCTCCATATTCTCGGAATGGAAGCATCGTTAGAGTTATTAGAAGGGTATGTTGAGGCTACAAGAGAAGTGCTAGCTTATGGAAAGCGGTTAGATATAAAAAGAGCTATTGAACTAAATCAGAAGATATCTAAGGGTCCAATTTTATTCTATCAATCATTATCGATCGATCCTTAACGCCTTTTTGTTGTTTAGCAAGCTAACTTTCAAAACTCTGCTTTTCACTTTTTAGTTGCTCTTCACCAAACGCACTTTCCCAAACTAGCTTGACCTGCATCAGCGACTTGCTTGGTTTCTTGTCTCATAAACCCTTTCTGTTACTCATAGTATTGGTTTTATGAGGCTGCTCTATGATATATTTCTCGGCCAAGTGTATTACAGACGAAGGCTAATAATGTCTATCAACCTTTCACTCCTTCCACCCAGCGAGAAAAATAAAATCGAACTGGATAAGCAAGCATCGTTTCTTGTATGGAAACTGAAGCAAGCGAAATGTGGCCCTGAAGCCATTGTTGAAGAAGCAATGAAGCTAGGTGACCCAGAAGAAAAGGCTTGGTTTGATCAGTCTGTAGAAAAATACAAACGGGTAATGGGTGTCGCATAAACGCAGACAAACCTTGCCCAGCAGTGCTGTAGAATTGAAATGACACAGTAATTTGCTAGAATTTGCACCGTTAATTGAATCAGAGAGAAGATCCCGATGGGAAGAAGTTTTGAAGTGCGCAAGGCCTCAATGGCGAAAACTGCAGGCGCAAAAATTAAAGTTTATTCTAAATACGGTAAAGAGATTTACGTACTGGCTAAGAACGGCAGCTCTGACCCAGACATGAACCTACCTCTTAAGCACCTGATTGCTAAAGCGAAGAAAGACCAAGTACCAGCTCACGTTATCGACAAAGCGATCGATAAAGCGAACGGCGGCGGCGGTGAAGACTTCCAACCAGCTCGTTACGAAGGTTTTGGCCCAGGTGGCACAAGCGTAATCGTTGACTGTCTAACTGACAACGGCAACCGTACTTTCCAAGACGTTCGCCAATGTTTCGTTAAAACTGGCGCGAAGATCGGTGTTGAAGGTACTGTTTCTCACATGTTCGCTCACCAAGCTGTATTCCAGTTCAAAGGCGAAGACGACGAGATCATCCTAGAAACGCTAATGATGGAAGACGTAGATGTGACTGACGTTGAGCTAGAAGACGGTGTTATCACTGTATTCGCTCCAACGACTGAGTTCTTCAAAACGAAGACTGCACTAAACACTGCGTTCCCAGAGCTAACGCTAGACGTTGAGGAAATCACTTTCGTTCCTCAAACAACTACGCCAGTAGCTGAAGAAGATTCTGAGAAGTTCCAGAAGTTCTTAGACATGCTTGACGACTGTGATGACGTTCAGCAGGTTTACCACAACGCTGAGCTGTAATCTTTACAGTAACAACAGTTATAAAAAAACCGAGCCTAGTGCTCGGTTTTTTTATGCTTTGAGTATTGATCAAGCCTTGATCATCGTTCCATAATGTACGGCTGACAAAGCGTTCTCTGGTCGCGATTTATCGCTGAACTTCATTATATTGTTCGTCTTATCCCGACATGAATCTGATTCAAGTGCTCCCTGAGTACCATCGGGGTGATCGCCAAGCGTATTTAGTGTACAAAGAAAGAAAATATCAGCCAAAGGCTTTGACCCTGCTTATTGATGCATTGATTGAGAGTGTTCGATCTTTTCATAGCGATGGTTTGGTCAAATAAAAGGAGAAAGAAATGAAAGTAAGTTTTATCGGGCTAGGCGTTATGGGTTTCCCAATGGCAGGCCATCTAGTCAAAGCCGGTTTTGAAGTAACGGTATTTAACCGCACTCACAGTAAAGCGCTAGACTGGGCTGATAAACACCAAGGTAAAGCGGCAGAATCTGTGGCTGAATGTGTAGCGGAAGCTGACGTGGTATTGGTTTGTGTGGGCAACGATGACGACGTACGCAGCATGACAACCAGCGAAACAGGCGCATTGGCAGCGATGAAGCCAAACGCGATTCTTGTCGATCACACTACAACGTCTGCAGTTCTGTCTGAAGAGCTTGAAGTGGCAGCGAAGCAAGCCGGTATTCGCTTTATGGATGCACCTGTATCTGGTGGCCAAGCGGGCGCAGAAAATGGCGTGCTAACCATCATGTGTGGTGGCGAACAAGCGCTTTTCAACGACCTTCAACCTGTGTTCGAGGCTTACGGTAAGTCGTCAGTTCTTATGGGTAAAGTCGGCCAAGGCCAACGCGCGAAAATGGTTAACCAGATCTGCATTGCAGGAGTGTTGAATGGCTTATCTGAAGGCTTAGTGCTTGCTGAAAAATCAGGTTTGGATATCCCAACTCTGGTTGATTGCCTTAAAAACGGCGCTGCTGGCTCATGGCAGATGGAAAACCGTGCTACCACAATGGCACAAGACAAGTTCGATTTTGGCTTTGCAATTGATTGGATGATCAAAGACTTAGGTTTCTGTCTAGATGAAGCTGAGCGCCAAGGCATCCAGCTTCCACTGACTGAAAAGACCAACAACGCCTACAAGGCACTGTCTGCCGAAGGACAAGGCCGCATGGATACATCAGTATTGATGAAAGCCGTGGTTGAAGAGACAAAGAAGTAGAAAGATCGAAGTAATAGGAACTTCGTTTAGATAACTAAAAATAGCCGCGGATTAGCGGCTATTTTTTGGTTTGAGCTCTGCCGAGTGCGTTAATCCAAAATAAATCCCCTCCTAGCCTCCCCTTGATTCATATGTAGATCCCTTGCTGATCGTGGAGAGGGGAGGAATAGAACATCGATCGTTAAAAGTGTCGATATATGTTCAGTGCTAAAGAAAGTTCTCCCCCTCTGCTAAAGATCTAGAGATATTGATGAACCCAGATTGAGGGGGAGTTAGAGGGGGAGGTAACTATGGCTAATTATGCGAATAGTGTTCGTCTAGTTCCTATAAGGTTGAGACCCCACTCACACCGCCTCTCAACCATTCACTCCTCATTATTACCATTCGTCGCATTGGTAAAACTGCGCGACAAATTCTAGTTAACCTTTCAACGTCAACATTTGAAAGGGATTAGAAATTATGACTACTTCACACTCATTTAATTCAGGCTCTACCGCTTCTCTGCTTAAGCGTTCATTACTGATTGCACTTGTTTCATTCGCACCCACTTTGGTGCAGGCCAACCCGAGTTCAGACGTGCTCGATATCTATAACCAAGCCGCGCAAGGCAATGAAGATTTGGTTGAGGTGGCGTATGAACGCCTTAACGAAACCTTACAACAAGACGGAGCGACACCACTGACCTTGGTTTACCTCGGAAGCACAGAAACCCTGATGGGGCGTGATGCGTTCTTACCTTGGAACAAGATGAAGTATGTGGAGAAAGGCTTATCAACCATTGATAAATCACTGGTGCTGCTAAAAGACGAAGACCAACCGATTCATGAGCAACCTCGTGTTCAAGGGCTGCCAGATTCTTACTTAACTCGCGCAATGGCCGCGGTGACTTACACCTCGCTACCAGACATGTTTAACCATTTTGATCGTGGTTATGACCTGTTCCTCGCGTTACTCGCGGAAGATGATTTCCAACAGCAACATTTCGCTGCGACATCGTGGATTTACCGTTACGCCATTACTGCATCGATTCGTGCTGAGGACTTCGAGCAAGCACAGGTGTGGCTTGAAAAGATGGAAAACACCGATGCTGGCAACATCGAGACAATGACGGCGAAAGCCCTAATAGCGAAAGCCAAATAGCGGTTTACTAAAGCTCATTAACAACTGCGAACGCTTAAAAATTATGGGTCAGCGGAGGACAAAGGAATGATTGAATTTAAAGATATCTGCAAAGCATATGTCACGGGCGGTCAACGTGTTGATGCATTAAGCGGGGTCGATGGACATATCCGGCGCGGTGAAATGGTGGCGTTGTGTGGCCCGTCTGGTTCAGGGAAAAGCACACTTTTGAATATTTTGGGTTTGTTGGATATGGACTATCGAGGACAGATCAATATTGATGGCCAACCGTATCCGACTGAGCAAATCGCCGCTGCGCGTTTTCGTCGTCAGTCGCTGGGTTTTGTGTTTCAGCGCTTCAATCTGGTTCCAGTGATGACGGCACTTGAGAACGTGGCCTACCCATTGATGTTGAACCAATGTTCGAAACAAGAACAGCAGACCAGAGCACAAGAGATGTTGGAGCGTGTTGGGCTAGGCGAATATGTACATCATCGCCCAGACAATCTTTCAGGCGGCCAGCAGCAACGTGTCGCGATAGCCAGAGCGCTAATCCACAACCCAAGCTTAGTCATTGCCGATGAGCCGACCGCTAGCTTAGACAGTCACACCGCCAACCTTGTGATCGACATTATGAAAGAGCTCGGCCATGAAATGGGCACCACCTTTATTGTCGCAACGCATGACCCAAGAATGGCGCAGCGTTGTGACCGAGTCATTGAACTTATCGATGGTCAACTGGCACTACAAGCCACAGCAATGGAGGCAATCTCATGGGCAAGTTAACACAAAGAATGAGCACTTTTTTGCTTCCTACCTCGGTGCGTTTGGCGTGGCTTAATTTATTGAGAAACGGTCGCCGTAGTCTGCTTTCGGTATTGATCATCGCAATTGCCGTATTTGCGCTGACCTCGGCTGGAGGTTATGGGCTTTATACCTATGAATCTCTGCGTGAATCGACCGCGCGCGATACTGGTCATCTTACTTTGAGTACGCCGGGATATTTTGAGCAAGATGAAGACATGCCGCTGAGTAATGGTCTAGACAATGTTCAAGCCCTAACCAAGAGCATTATTGGCGACAGCGACGTGCGTGGTGTGCAGCCTAGGGTCTATTTTAGCGGCTTGGTTTCTAACGGCAGCAAATCGACCATTTTTATGGGAACGGGTGTCAATGAGCGTGAGTTCGACATGAAAGGTCCTTTCTTAGATGTGCGCAGCGGTCAGACCCTCTCGGATGTGAAATCGCCAAGATACGACAGCCAAGAGCCACAAGTGATGCTGGGAACTGACCTTGCTCGTAATCTCAAAGTTGCCGTTGGCGATTGGGTGACACTGCTCGCGACTACCAGTGACGGCGCATTGAACGCTTTTGATTTTAAGGTGCAGGGTATTTACTCGACAGGAGTGCCTGAGCTGGATAAGCGTCAGTTATACGTACACATCACCACTGCCCAAGAGCTTTTAGCGTCAGACAAAGTCAGTACCTTGTCGGTGTTTCTATTTGAAACAAGCAAGACCTCGACCGTTCAACAGCGTATCCAAACTGCTTTAGATCGAAATAGCGCTAGCCAAAACGATCAAGGCACAGAGATCGAGATCACCCCATGGCAAGATCGCGCGTTTTTCTACACCAAGGTTAAAGATCTTTACGACCGGATCTTCGGCATCATGGGCGCAGTGATGGCGTTGGTGGTGTTTGTGTCGCTGTTTAATACTATGACCATGTCGGTGACGGAACGCACTCGTGAAATTGGAACCTTGTCGGCACTCGGCAGTTACCCTTCTGAAATCGTGGCAGGCTTCTTAAAAGAGGCGGGATTGCTGGCACTGATTGGCAGCGCGATCGGCGCGTTAGTGAGTGGTTTAGTGTCGCTGTTATTACTGGTGGTTGATATACAAATGCCACCACCTCCGGGTCGAACCGAAGGTTACCCACTCAACATTTACTTCTCATTGGAATTGGTTGGTTACGCCACTTTAGGTGTGCTGACGATATGTTTGCTAGCTGCTTATTTCTCTGCTTGCAAAGGCGTGAATAAGCCAATCACGGAGGCACTGGTTTATGTCTAGATTAACTCGTTCATTCAATACCTTGGGTTTGGCTTTCGCGTTGGGCTCTGTTTTGGCTTCGCTTCTAGCATCGGCGCCAAGCTGGGCGGTTGATTCACAACAAGTCACTGAGATGATTGCTAAGGCAGACAGCTACCGTTTGAACAGCGCACAAGCGTCTAAGGTAGTGTCTTTGGTGGCGTTATATCAAGACGAGCAACTGGACAAAACCCGTGAATACAACGTCTATACAAGACCAAATCGAGAGTCTTTAGTGGTGTTCAAGTCGGCGGTCGAGGCTGGTCAAAAGATGCTGATGATTGAGGATAACTATTGGTTGTTGATGCCGAAATCTCGTCGCCCAATTCGTATCACACCGATGCAAAAACTGCTTGGTGAAGCTTCGGTCGGAGATATATCGACGCTCACTTGGAGCGAAGATTACCAAGGTGAGTGGGTTGCTGAGCAACAGGTTGAGATGCCGACTGGCGAGACACTCGATACCCATCACTTAAAGCTCGCGGCGAAAACCAAGGGTGCGAGTTATCAGTCGATTGATCTGTGGTTAACAGCAGACCGAGCGTTTCCAGTTAAAGCGGATCTGTATCTGCGTTCAGGAAAACTGGCGAAACAAGCGTGGTTTACTGAAGGCGTGCGAGATGGATTACCAACAGTAGTGTCGATGACCTTGCTCGATAAGATTCAGCCGAGTAAGAAAACTGTGATTGAGTACCGCGAAGTGATTGAACAAAGCTTGGAAGACAAATACTACAACCCTGCTTATTTATCGCGTAACAGCGTGTCTGGGCTGTAGGTGGACGTCATGAAAGCTTCCAATTGCCGATTCCACATCAAGTCTTCAATCGCTACTTTACTTGCCTTGTCTTGTGTGAGTAACACGATTCAAGCGGATGACCTGAGCTTGGCGTGGGACTGGCAACTGAGTGCAGAAGCCGTTGAATCGAGAGAGTCGCCATTCAGCCCTTTAGCGTCTGATAATCGTCAGTCTTTAAATGGCTTGCTGGATCTAGAGATTGGATATAACAATTGGCTTGGTCTGTTCGCAGTGAAAGCCAACGATATTCTAAGCAATAACCCTCAACAACAAGACGCGAGTTTTGAGTCTGAATTCATTGTGCGTGAGTTGTTTTGGCAAGGTGGTGTCGAGCTGTCGAATTCAGTAATCGGTGACCATTACCTCGATGTCACGCTTGGCAAGGTTCGTTTGGATTGGGGCGTGGGTTATGGCTATCGACCGTTAGACATCATCAAGCCGTATCGACAAAACCCAGTAGGCATTGTCGCAGAGGAAGGCGCGGGTGTGGCCTCTGCGTCACTGTTCGATATGACAGGAGAATGGACACTGCTTTACAGTGATTCATCATGGACTTCGCAAGACGTGAATGAATTCGAAAAGCAGAATCAGCAACAAGGGGTTGGCTTACGTCGTTACAATCTTGTAGGTGATCACGAGTATCAGTGGGTCGCTTATTACGACGATGTGCGCCATGGCTTGCTTGGAGCGAGTTTGGTTTCAGTATTAAACCTCGCTTGGGAGTTTCATGGCTCGGTGGTCTATCAACGACAAAGCCTTGGCTACAGTCAGGCCAACTCGATGCTTAAACCTGTTTATCTCGAAGAGCAGGGCGAGGCCTATCAAGCGTTAGCAGGATTAACATGGGCGAATGACACTGGGCACAATGTGGTACTGGAATATTGGTTTGATAGCCGAGCGTGGAGCAACTCTGAATGGCAAAGCGCAATAGAAAGTGCCGAGTCTTTGTCAGTTAATCCGATGACAGCATTGTTGGCAGGTTCTTACGCGCAAGGTTATCAACACGCTAATTTGGTTCAACACAACATCATGTTTCACTGGTCTCTGGATTCGACACATGGCTGGCTCGAAGATATCACGCCGACATTCGACGTCATGTTGTCTCCTCAAGACGGCGGCTTTATTGCTACCCAGTGGCTCAACTATCAGGCTTTAGATAATGGCCATTCATCGTTGGATTTGGAACTTGCTGCACGCTTTCTAGGCGGTAAAAGTGATTCTGCTTACGCCAACTTACCCGATAGTCATATGATTCTTTTAAATATCAAAGGACGATTTTAATGAACACTTCTTCAAACAGTCAGTTTTCATGGATAAAAAGCTTCACGCTGACCACTCTGTTTTGTTTCGTCATTGCTATCACCACTCAAACGATTTGGGGCGGAGACCTTGTGGTTAACCTCGCGATCAGTTTTGGTTTTGGTTACAGCGCAGTGGGTTCTTCTTTCATCTTAGTGAAGTTGTTCAAGAGGACATCACGAACGCTTGAAGTGGGTATCTCAATGGTGTTCGCGATGACCTTTGGTACCTTGAACGCGCACTATTGGTTGAACGGATATTTTGGAGCCAATATCTCGGACCTTAAATCTGTAGTGCTATTGGGCGTGATCTTCTGTTCGGTTTGCTATTACTATTTCTATACCCGAGAGCAGCAGTTACGTGCCGATAACGAATTGGAAGTGGCCAAGCGTCGTCAGGCCGATCAAGAAAAGGTGGTGGTACTGAGTCAGCTTAAGCAACTGCAAAGCCAAATTGAACCGCACTTCTTGTTCAACACGCTTGCGACCATCAATGTATTGATTGAGAGTGACAGTGCGAAAGCCAAGTTGATGCTCGAAAAATTGACTGACTTGTTGCGTGTGACTTTGAAAAACAGTCGCACCGAGCAATCGACCATCGCACAAGAGGTCGACTTGTTAGACGCTTATCTTAATATTCAGAAGATACGCTTGGGTGAGCGCTTAGCGTTTTCGATTGAAACACACGAGATTAGTGATTTGCAGGTGATTCCACCGTTCTTGATTCAACCTTTAGTCGAGAATGCACTCACACACGGTATTGAACCCAAAGCCGCTGGTGGCCAAGTAAATATTCGTATTACTCAACAAGCACAGCAGCTAAAAATTGAAGTGGCTGATAATGGCGCTGGGTTGAAAACGCCTTCTGCGAATACGGGTCACGGTGTTGGGTTAAGCAATATTCGTCAAAGAATCGAAACCCTGTATGGTGATAAGGCGAGCCTAACGATTACTGAACACGCTGAAGGCGGGGTAGTCTCGACGATCTTGTTACCGTTGACTGAGGCAGCCGCCTAGAATTACAGATCAGAAAACACCGAACAGTGACGCAAAATAGATGATTTACAGTGTGAATTTAAAGGACTGACCATGAACAACCCAGCAGTACAGCCGAGCGTAACGGCGATTATCGCAGACGATGAAGCACTGTTAAGGCACCACTTAGACAAGAGCCTTGCTGAGGTTTGGCCGGAGCTAGAGATCGTTAGCAAGGCACAAAATGGTTTGGAGGCGATGGAGAGTATTCAGCAGCTTAAGCCCGACGTGGCTTTTCTCGATATTCGTATGCCGGAGCTGGATGGAATCTCGCTGGCGAAACAACTCAACAAGCTAGATTCGCCACCATTGATTGTGTTTATCACGGCTTATGACGAATACGCGGTCAAAGCTTTTGAGCACAATGCGATGGACTACCTACTCAAGCCAATCAATGAAGAGCGTTTACTGGCCACATGTCAGAAAGTGCAAGCGCGTCTGTCGAGCAATCAAACACAAACAGGTACCACGCCAGAACAGCCCGATATCACGGTGTTAATGGCTCAGCTTCAACAACTATCCCAGTCGACGTCACAGCAAACGCAGCCTCCTTATCTATCGGAGAAAAAGTATCTCACATGGCTCAAAGCCAGTGTCGGAGAAGACATTCACCTAATCGCCGTCGATGATGTCGCTTACTTCAAAGCGGAAGACAAGTACGTGTCGATATTCAAAAAAGGCCAAGGCGGTTTGCTAGAGGAATTTATTCTTCGCGTATCATTAAAAGAGCTGATTTCGCAGCTTAACCCGGATGAGTTTTGGCAGATCCATCGCTCGGTGGTGGTTAAAGTGTCGGCCATTGATAAAGTGAAGAAAGGGCTCTCAGGCCAGATGTCTGCTTATGTGTCAGGAGAGAAGTTACCGATCAGCCGCGCTTCGCAAGCGCTCTTTAAGGGTATGTAGCGAACTAGCTTAAATGTATGTAGCCATTGATTTTAAATGGATGTAGTTAGCGAGTTTAAATGGATGTATTAGGCTCTATCAAAACGCTGCTTTAAACGAGCACAGGCGATCTTACATAACGTATAGTGATTTATAAAATAAAGATCTAGGTCACAAAGATACTCATCCGGTTCAATATTAAATAATAATCGTTAGCTCAATCTGTATATTGTCGATGAATGACATTAAGAGGTTGTTATGAAAACATATTATTTAGCGACGGCACTATGCCTAACTTTGGTTGGCTGTAGCTCAACATCAAAAACCACCGAAACGCCAATCCAGCCGGATCCGGCATGGACTTCAGGCCAGCTAGAAAATGGCCTTACCTACCATGTTTATCCAGATCATGAAGAATCCGTATCTGTTCGTTTAGTCGTGCACGCGGGTTCAATTCAAGAGACTCATCAGCAAGAAGGTTATGCTCACTTTCTGGAGCACATGGCATTCAATGGCAGCAAGAATTTCTCTGAAAATGACGTGATTCGCTTATTTGAAGATGCAGGCGCTAGCTTTGGTGCTGATATTAATGCCTACACCTCTTATGAAGAGACGGTCTACCAGTTAGATTTGCCAGATAACGTCCAATTGCAGTCTGCCCTGACGTGGATGCGTGACATTGGTGATGGCCTGGATCTATCAAGTTCAGAAGTCGAAAAAGAAAAAGGCGTGGTTCTTGGTGAGTTCCGTATGGCTCGCCTCGATGATAAGTCATTCGGAGATATATATTATGATTACTTCGTTGAAGGCGGCCCGTACGAATCGCAAGATGCATTAGGGACTAAATCGTCGATCGTGAATGCTACTCCTCAAGGCATCAGCAACTTTTATCAGACTTGGTATCAACCTCAAATAGTTGAGCTGGTCGTTTCTGGTGATGTGGACATCAAAACTGTGATTCCACTTATTGAAGAAAAGTTTTCTAGCTGGGAGCGTGGCGACACGCCGAGACCAGACAAACAGAAAGTGACCTCGTTCAATGAAGATGATTATGTTGAGTACGCAGGAAGAGAAGCGCCAAGCATCACTCTGACGTTTAACCGCGGTTCAAATATAGTTGAAAATCATGCTCAGCAGAATCAACGCAGGTTAGATGAAACCGCTCAGCAATTGATTCAACGACGATTAGAAGCGGTGTTCAATGATGCCGCGTTCCCGACTCAATGGATTGCATCTGATAGTTATCGAATGGGCGCTTTTTACTATTCGTCAATAAGTGTTGGGTTTCCGGCTGGAGACCGTGAAGTTATCCAACAAGATCTGCTTTCTACATTGGCGTCATTGCGTGATTTTGGTGTTTCGGAAACGGATATTGCTGGCGAACTGTACTACTACCAAGACTTGCTGGATAACATCGAGCATAACTGGGATAAAATGGACAGTGTTGAACACGCGAATTACAAAGTGAGTGCGTTAGTCAATGATCGAATAGTCCAATCACAGAAAGATTATCAAGCAAGCTTGGAAGCTTTCATCGCTAACTTGAGCCTTGAAGTGATTAACGACAACATCAAGAATCTACTTTCTGATGATTACTTTATTGTTATTGGGATGGATGACAATGAAGACAGAACTGCGGTCATCAACTCTCTAGATAGCTTAAAAGCCACGTATAGCGAGGCGGGAATTCCGCCGCTTGCGATAGGAACAGCCAGTGCTTTTGCTGTACCTAGCTCGCAAGGCGAGGTTGTACTTGCTGAACAAATGTCCGTAGACCCATATATCCAAAAGTGGACGTTGAGCAATGGTATCGACATGTGGTATCTGCGTGATTATGTGGCGGGTGATGATGTTGGGGTGATGTACATGAGCCTCGGCGGAAAAGCCGCTTTGGATCCGAGCCTTTACCCAGCGGTTGAGGTTGCGTTACCTACTTTCGCTCGAAGTGGTGTGGGTGAATTTACGGGTTCTGAGCTTTTAGCGTACTTTGATCGTGAAGATATTAGAGCTGATTCCTTTATTGGCAACACTCGCCATGGTGTTGAATTTAGTATTAACAAAGATGGGCTCAAAGATACGTTTGCTGCGCTTTATACCTTCATAACTGCGCCTAAAATTGTTCCCGAGCAGTTAGAGGCAGTGAAACAGGAGTTTGTACAAGGTCAAGAATCTTTCTTGAGCAGCCCTGTCGGTCAGTTTGAGCGCGCAAGAAACCAGAATATCTATCGTCAAGACAGTGGCCACCTCTTTGTTGATAAAGAACGTGTTGAAGCGGTTTCTGTGGAAGACGTCGCTAATCTTCATCAGCAATTGTTTGGTCAAATGAGGCATAACCAATTGGTGATCGTGGGTGACATCGACCCAAGTGAATTAAAGCCTTTGGTTGAGCAATACTTGGCTTCGATTCCATTAGAAAAAGCTGAGGTTCCTGAATTTAAGGTGGCTTACAAGCAGCCATCTGAATCACGCATTGATTTAGCGATCAACAATGTGAATAGTGCAGAGTACATCTTACGAGTCATCTCTGAACCTGAAGCCGAAACCGACCAAGGCGTAACGGCAAAAGATATCTTCACGGAAAACTTGCTAGAACGACTGCTGGCGGCTCGTTTAGATGCTTATATTCGTGAAGAGTTGAGCTTAGATTACTCGCCATATACGTATTCATCATCCGCAGATAGTGAGCTGAGTGGTGAGTGGGTTATCGGGGCGATGGTAGCGCCGGAGAACGTTGACCAAGTCGAAGTGGCGATCGATAAAGTGATTGCAGACCTTTTACAAGGCGTCTCTGAAAAGGAAATGCACGCAGTCGTGAAACAGTTTGAAGCGGACTTCACGCCTCTCGAGATGAGCTCTATTGACCAAGCATGGTACCTGTCTCGTTATTTACTTCATGGTTACGATATCGAAGCTTTGTCTCAAGTTGAGCGAGTGGCGAGGTCGATTACTGCGGAAGACATGAATCAACTTGTCCAACGCATCTTTGGTGAAGATAGCCGTAAGGTTAAGAACATCATGCGTCCTAAAGCCTAAAGCCTAAAGCCTAAAGCCTAAAGCTTGAAGCCAATAGAAAGAGACAGCTGAAAGCCAAGCGAGCACCGCTTGGCTTTCTTGTTTTTCTACTATTCATAACATCTATCCATCACCAGTTGTTAAGCCGTTTTAGATCTATGTAAATCTAAATTGCGAGGGTGCTTAATCGGTTGCATCGAATCATTTTCTAAAAAAATGTTTTAAATCAAGACAGCGTTTCATTTGTATTGTAGATTGACGATCTACGAGAATGTTGTTTGGATATTAGATTGCTTAAACTGGGTACCCGATTAGTCTTAATGTTGTTTTTACTGAGCTTTGGCTTAGTGAATTCTAACGGCTATTCGTTTCCTTCTAAGCCATTTCAAATATACTCGGCTCAAGAGCAATCTTCACAGAATGATCTTTGTAAACAAGCTGATACGGATAATCCGTCGAGCTACTTAGAGTGCGATAAGACTCAGTTTGGCACCGTGCCTTCTGGTGACAGTTCTAACTATCACGACACCGAATCAAGCCTTCAAGCAGCAAACTTCAGACGTATGCTCAGTAACGAGCAAGAAAGCGTGGCCGATCTTGAGCCTGCTTATCATCTACTGATTGACTTCTCTCCCCCCTCAATACTGGCTTCCCTGCTCTTCAACACGCCGTTGTTGGATTCCAAGCTGCACTGGACCAGTATTGTGAGTTCTCCGTCTTCCCGGCTTTCGGGGTGGAAAGAGGGCAACATCCAATACTCGCATTTCCGAGAACTTCTTAGCTAATCGTTTGACCCTAAATTGGTCGTATCGATGGTCGCCTAGTGCCCATTGAACTTGCCAGTTAACCAAGACAAACATAGCGACATCAGCTTTAGCATCACTACCATTCAATCAGCTTGTTCTGGTTGCGATTAGCCATTGCTCGTGTTCGCAAAATATTAGTTCAAAGAAGAGATCTTGACTGTGAAAAAACGCATTCAAAGAAAACAAATAAACCACTACTCAAAGTGGAAATACGTGGTGCTTATCGCCACTATCATCATCATGGTTCTGAGTGCTTTACCTTCTTGGTATGGCGAGAATGCGTCGGTTCAAATTAACAACCGTTCTGAACAGACCATCGATGCTAGCCAAATTACCCAATACCTTGCGAGCGAAGGCATTCAAGCCAAATCGGCATTTCAAAAAGACCAACGTTTAGTCGTAATCTTGGAAGACGCAGAACAACAAGCGAAGGCTAAAGAGGTGCTGAATGAGCGCCTATTGGACAACGCGACGGTTGCGCTAGCGATGGAACCAGCAGCACCTAAATGGCTAACTGACATGGGCTTTGCGCCGATTCAGTTAGGCCTTGATTTACGTGGTGGTGTGCAGTTCCTGTTAGAAGTGGATATGGAGCCTGTTTATCACGCGCAAGCTCAAGCGATGGTCGAGGAGGTGACCAGTCAGGTGCGTTATGCCCGCGGTAAAGTGGTGAACAACCAAGTTCAGTTTGATTTCCGTACCGACGCCGATTTCGAAAAAGCCCAGAAGCTGATTCGTCAAGAGTTCCCACAATGGCTACGTAACCGCTCAGACAAGTCGCTAACGTTAACTCAGTCTGAAGAAGAGCAAAGAACGCTACGCAACCTTACGGTTCAACAAAACCTGCAAATCATGCGCAGCCGTATTGAAGAGCTAGGCATCACGGAGGCATCGATTCAACGCCAAGGTGAAAGCCGTATCCGTATCGAGTTGCCGGGTGTACAAGACCCTGCTGCAGCGAAAGACGTGATTGGTGCAACGGCATCATTGGCGTTCTATTCGGTGTACGACAATGCCACTCGCAGTACTCAAACCCTGAAAGATTCAGACGGCAACCGTGTGGTCGTCGACCGCAAGGCTGTGTTGAGTGGCGAACACATTATTGATGCTCGCAGTGGCATTGGTGAGATGGGCAGTGCAGAAGTCAACATTACGCTGGATTCTTCTGGTGGTAAGAAAATGTCTGAGTTCTCACGTCATAACATCGGTAAGCCAATGGCAACGGTGTACAGCGAATATAGCCGCGATAGAGCGGGCAACAGCAAGCAAGACAGTGAAGTGATTAGTGTGGCAAACATCCAATCTCAACTGGGTAGCCGCTTCAGAATCACTGGCGCAGGCAGTTTGGCAGACGCACAAGAGCTTGCGTTACTGTTGCGTGCGGGGTCATTGACTGCGCCTGTGACCATCATTGAAGAACGTACTATTGGCCCATCTTTGGGTGCTGAAAATGTAACCAACGGCTTTGCTGCTTTGGCACTTGGTCTTGGCCTTACGCTAACGTTTATGGCGCTATGGTACCGCCGCTTAGGTTGGGTCGCGAACTGTGCATTGGTGGTTAACATGACCACGTTGTTTGGTTTGATTGCCTTGCTACCGGGTGCGGTGTTAACTCTGCCGGGTATTGCGGGCTTGGTACTGACCGTCGGTATGGCGGTAGACACTAACGTGCTTATCTTCGAGCGTATTCGAGACAAGATGAAAGAAGGGCGCAGCTTTGCTAGCTCTATCGATCGTGGTTTCGATAGCGCATTCTCGTCAATTTTCGATGCTAACGTCACCACCATGATCGTTGCTGTAGCTCTATACACCATTGGTAATGGACCGATTCAGGGCTTCGCTCTGACTCTAGGCTTAGGTCTTCTAACCAGTATGTTCACGGGCATTTTTGCTTCACGAGCGATCATCAATTTGGTTTGGGGGCGTGACCAACGCCACGATGTAAGGATTTAAGCATGAGTACTTCAAAAATGACTATTTCAGACCGCTATTTTTCAAATAGCTATATTTCGGATAAGAATATGACTCGCCTTCGTAAGGTGATGTCTGCGATATCTATTGTGCTGTTCATGAGCTCTGTGATGCTGGTGGCGGTGAAAGGTTTTAACTGGGGCTTGGACTTCACAGGTGGTGTGGTTGCTGAGGTTCAGCTCTCTGATCAAGTCACCAAAGATGCGTTAAAAACAAAACTTGATACGGCCTTCCAACAAGATGTGCAAGTGGTTGGTATGGCAGAACAGGATCGCTGGACAATCCGTTATAGCCAACTGACAGACGCTCCACAGCCAAACTTAGTGGATGCTTTGTCTTCTGTAAGCGACCAAGTAAAAGTGCTCAACAGCAGCGTGGTTGGCCCTCAAGTGGGTCAAGACATGGTTGACCAAGGTGGCTTGGCGGTATTGGTGTGTTTCCTAATGATCATGCTGTACCTGAGTGTTCGTTTTGAATGGCGTTTGGCTCTCGGCGCGCTTGCCGCGATCATCTATGACGTGACGCTCATCTTGGGTCTGTTCGCTTTTACTCAGTTTGAGTTCAACCTGACCGTATTGGCGGCGGTGTTAGCGATTTTGGGTTACTCATTGAATGACTCGATCATCATTGCCGACCGTGTTCGTGAAATGCTGCGCGGCAATCCAAACGGTGATACTGATAACCTGCTTAACGAATCGGTTAAAGCGACCTTCTCACGCACCATGGTGACTTCAGGTACAACGCTAATCACCGTATCAGCGCTTTGGCTGCTTGGTGGCGCGGCACTGCAAGGTTTCGCAATTGCATTGGTTGTCGGTATTGTCAGCGGTACGTGGTCTTCAGTGTCTGTCGGTATCACACTGCCTAAGCTACTTGGTCTACAGCCTTGTCACTACCAAGTGAAAGCGCCAGTAGAAGTTGAGGGTGAGTACCCTTAGGTTATCTATTGGTTAACAGTACAACTTAGTCAGTAACGTCAACAAAGCCCTTCGTTTATAGTAAAACGAGGGGCTTTATTTTTTATAAGAGTCAAACAGTTACAGAAAAGAGAGCCTATTTCAAAAAACGATGGATTGAGCAGGCAAGCCCTCATGATATGAAGTATGTTTAGATGACGTTCGTAGAAATGAGGCAAGGGAATGGAATATCGACATCAATGTCATGTAGGCGACCATGGTGATGCGCTAAAGCATCCAGTATTGAGTGCACTTGTTCAGTCATTAATGCAGCAACATTCACGCCTCAATGTTATCGACACGCACTCTGGTACAGGGTGTTATGACCTCAACACTGCACCAAGTAATCATGCTGGTGAGTTTGCTGAAGGGGTTGGGTACTTGTGGCGAAACAAGGCTTATCTTCCTCCGGCATTCGCTTCTTTTATGTCGGTGCTGGAATACTACAATCCGAACCAACTTATCTCTCTCTATCCGGGTTCTGCAGCCATCACCTACCAACAAGGCCGCAGCCAAGATAGCTTCTATTTTTCAGACATTCAGCAAGATGAAGCCGACTTATTACAAACCAACATTGAGAAGCTGCAACGCGATCTTGATGTTTCAAGTAAGCTCACCATTACCGCTGGCGATGGCTTGAAAGCACTGCCTGACGACATAGCAAAACACGACAACCATCACCTGATTGTTATCGACCCGCCCTATGAAACCGATTCTGAATATCTCGCGGTGATTGATGCCTTGGTTAAGGCGTATCAGCAATCTGAGAAGGTATCTGCACTAATTTGGTACCCGCTCTACACGGATGACAAGAGCTCACTGATTTTGAACCACTGTATAACTGCAGTGAAAGATGGTTTGCTGCCAAGCCCGATTAAGTCGGAACTTCGCCTTCGTGATCCTAAGGGGGATGATCGCCTGATCGGCAGTGGTTTACTGTTGTTCAATCCTCCCCAAGGCATTGCGGGAACGGTCGCAGATACGCTCGATTATTTACACAGCCAACTCGCCACTAATGGTGAAGGCTACTGGCAAATGAGAAGCTTATAGATCTGATTTTTATGGGTTTTATGATGGTTTTCTAGACATCACTAACTAAACCACTGTTATCTATGTGGTTTAAATTGACCAAACGCTAACTTTTATCGATTGATTAATTGCAGTGAATCATTTAAAAATAGAATATCAATGCGCACAAGTGCATAATGGCTCATAAGTTAAATAATTAGTCCCAGATTAATATCAGATTGTGGTTTACCCCCTAAACTGCATTAGGCTCGCACTAGTCATGCGAGCCTTTCTTTTGCCTGAAGGAAAATCTAAGGCAGTTCTATCAATTTAAGATTCACTACAACACTGGATAATCGATGTAGCCTTTTTCGTTGCCGCCGAACAGAGTGGCGCCATCAAGTTCTGATAGTTCGCTGCCGTTTTGTAGGCGTGAAACTAGATCTGGGTTAGCAACGAATGGGCGACCAAATGCGACGAGATCGGCGTAGCCTTTGCTTAGTACTTCTTCGGCGCGTTGTGGTGTGTAGCTGCCGGCAACGATGATGGTGTTAGAGAACAAGGCTCTTAGTTCGACACGGAAGCTTTCAGGGATAACTGGAGCATCATCCCAGTCGGCTTCTGATAGGTGCAGGTAAGCGATGTCTCGATCTTGAAGTGCCTTCGATGCCTCTAAAATCGTTGGTACGATATCTGGGCAGTTCATGTCTTTGAAGGTGATGAACGGCGCCAAGCGCACACCTACTTTATCGGCACCTATCTCTTCTATCACAGCATCAACCACTTCGATTAGGAAGCGAAGTCGGTTCTCGCGGCTACCGCCGTAGTTGTCGGTGCGTTTGTTTGAGTTGGTTCTTAGGAACTGATCAATCAGGTAGCCATTGCCACCGTGTATTTCCACTCCGTTGAACCCTGCCTCGACTGCTTTTTTCGCTGAGTTAGCAAAATCTTGAACAACACGATCTATGTCTGCTTGGGTCATCTCTCTTGGTTGGATGCAATCCACCATGTTGCCGTTACCATTCTCATCAGAGATCCAAACCTGCGTTTCTATGGGTGCCAGTGCTGAAGGTGCAATCGGCAACTCGCCTTTTTGAAAGGTAGGGTGTGATACTCGGCCTACGTGCCATAGTTGGCAGAAGATCGCGGCACCTTGCTCTTTTGCTGCTGTGGTGACTGATTTCCAACCTTCGATTTGCGCATCGGTATAAACGCCGGGTGTGAATGAGTAACCTTGGGAATCATCTGAAATTTGTGTGGCTTCAGTGATGATAAGCCCTGCACTTGCTCGTTGTTGGTAATAAGTCGCCATTATGTCGTTTGGCACGTTTCCTGGTTGGCTAGTACGAGCGCGTGTCATAGGTGCCATAACCACGCGGTTTTGCAGTGCTAGGCCTTTCAGTTCTGATGTTTCGAATAATTTGTTCATGGTGTGTACCTTGTTTTAATGCTGTGATCTTTCTTTTTGTATGGGGCTATATCGCGTTATTTGCTTTCTGCTGGGCTGAAAATAGAGTTGCTTTGTGGCTTGCCCGCTCGGTTGGCTTTGGCGATAAGCAGCAAACCAATCACTGGGACAACAACGGCTGCGAATGGAATCATGCCTGCGCCTAGTTGGCTGTCGAGAACCATGCCGCCAAGGAATCCACCAAAGGCATTGGCCAAGTTAAACGCTGAGATATTCGCAGTTGCTGCTAGCTCTTGGCCTTCGCCACCGTTGTTCATCACTCGAAGTTGCATGGCTGGAACGTTCGCAAATGATGCAATACCAAAGACAAATGCCGCTGCAACGAATAGGATTTTGTTGTCTACCACAAGGCCAACCACCACCAATGAAACGATCATTGCGACAGCCCAAAACATTGAAGCTTTGCCTAGGTTTTTATCTGAAGAACGTCCGCCCAAGGTGTTACCGATGATTAAGCCGACACCCACAATCACTAAGATCCAAGTAACAGATTCTTGACCGTAGCCGGTGATGTGCATAGCGATTGGCGCAAGGTATCCGTAAAGCGTCATGAAGCCAGACCAAGCAAAAGCAGTGATTGCCAAGCTGATCAGCAGCATTGGGTTTTTGAACGCTAACAGCTGAGTTTTGATGTCTTTTGCTTCACTGTGACCAGTCGATTTGATTGACGTTAGAATAGAAATCATCGCAATCGTGCCAAGTGCAGCCACGGTAAAGAAAGTGGTGTGCCAGCCGAATTGCAAGCTAACCCAAGTTCCCGCTGGAACGCCAAGAACGTTAGCGACTGTTAGGCCTGCGAACATTTGGCCAACGGCACGACCTGCCATTTTTTCAGACACTAAGTTGGTTGCGACAACCGCACCGATGCCATAGAAAGGGCCTTGCACTAAGCCTGCGATCACACGGCTTGCCAGTAGAAGTGGATAGCTTGGCGCTAAGGCGGATAACACGTTGCCAATAATGAACAGTGCCATTAAGCCAATCAGCACTATCTTCTTATTAAAGCGCGCAAGGTAGATTGTTAAGATCGGGCCGCCGATAACGATAGCCAACGCGTAAGCACTGATAAGGTAGCCAGCTTGACCTTCTGTGATTGAAAGTGATGTGGCGATTTGTGGAAGAATGCCTGCGATAACAAACTCAGCGGTGCCAATTGCAAATGCTGCGAGTGTCAGTATCCAAACTTGGAATGGCATCTTTTCTTGTGTCATGGCTTCTGATTTCATAGTGAAGTACCTGTGTTAATTCTTGTTTGTTAGGACGTGAGATACACGCCCTAACGATTGTTCTTTATGTCTTTGCTTCTTTGCTTCTTTGCGGAGTGTTAGCCGAGTAGAGCGCCGCCGTCGATGTCGATGATTGACCCTGTTACGTATGGGTTGTTAATCGCGAATAGGTAACCCATAGCCACCTCTGAAGGCTCGCCAACCTTGCCTGCAGGTAGGTTGTTTTTGGCGTTGTCGTACATGCTTGCACGAGCAGAGTCGTCCATGTTTTTGTAGGCTTCCGTCATGGTCAGGCCGGGGCTAACGGCATTGACGCGAATGGGTGATAGCTCTTTCGCCAGTATTTTGGTTACGCTTTCTAGCGCGGCGTTGATGGCGGTTTTTACGTAAGTGCCAGCCACTACTTTGCGAGACAACATGCCTGTCGTGAGCGTGATAGAGCCGTTTGGCGTCATGTAGCGTGAGGCATGTTTTGCTACGTTTAAGCTGCCCCAAAACTTAGTGTCAAAAGCTGTCTTAGCGTCTGCCGTTGCTACGTCTGTTACTTTTCCTGCGGGAGCGGATGAGCCAGCCGTTACGATTAAGTGGTCAAACATGCCAATCGATTCAAAGTATTCACAAATTGATTTTTCATTGCTGATATCAAGTCCTGTATGTCGGCTAGCGATGTGCACTGTGTTGTTTTCGTTTCTCAATTTCATCGCGAGTGCTTTACCGATGCCTGATGTGCCACCAATGATGACGAAAGTGCGCTGCTCTTGATTAGTCGATTCGTTAGTCATGCTCTGAATTCCTGCGTTGTTCTGTTGATGTTTGTCATTATATGTATTCGACTAAGTTTGATAATTGTCTAAAATATAAATTCATTATTCGGTTAACCTGAATAGTGTGACTGGGTATTCAGATCGAGCATTAAGATCGAGAAGTAAGACGAAGAGACGGAAGCGAGAATCGTATGGATAAGTTTTCAGATATGGCGATGTTCGTCAGTATTGTTAAGCATCACGGGTTAGCGGCGGCTGGGCGCGAACTGGGTTTATCACCTGCGACCATGACAGCAAGGCTTCAAGCGCTGGAAGAGCGATATGGTGTGAAGTTGTTGAATCGAAGTACGCGCCATGTGTCTTTAACCGACTCTGGCGAGCTGTATCACAAGGCGTGTCTGGAGATATTGGATAATGTCAGTGAGGCCGAAAACCTGATCCAAAATGGCGTCAAAGAGGTCAAAGGTCCACTCAAAATCGCCGCGCCGAAAGACATCGGAAAGCAGTACATTCTTCCGATTCTCTCTGAGTTCTGTCAGCAATATCCCGACGTGATCCCTTACCTCTACTTGAACGATAACCTCTCGAACATTGCTGAATCTGGCATGGATATCGTGGTCCGTTATGGTGAATTGGTCGACAGCAGTTTGATATCCAGACGCTTGTCACCAAGCCGACGTGTGCTGTGTGCTTCTCCTGAATATCTTGCCAAGCATGGAACACCGTTAACACCACAAGATTTGGTTGATCACGATTGTTTAGCCATGCTGCGCAGCAATGAAGAGCTCAAGACATGGCACTTCCAAGATCATGATATGAAGAAGTCGATTACTGTTGTTCCAAAGCGATTTTCAGACGATGGCGAAGTGATTCGCTACTGGGCATTAAAAGGCGAGGGCATTGCTCTTAAATCGGTACTGGATGTGCAAGGCGACATCAATAACCAGCGCCTTGTGACGCTGCTTAATGGCTACATGAAGAACTTCAACACCGCGATGTCGGTGTCGAGTGCCGATTTGAATGTGGTGTACATCAGCAAGAAATATCAGCCCAAGCGTATCCGGTTGTTTCTTGATTTCTTGTTTGAGCGGTTTGGCGATTTGGTTGAAAAGTCTAGTTAGATTAGCCGAGAAGCAGCGCATGACAGATCTCTCGAACTCAACACCCGGGTACGGACAGAGAACATTGAACTGGTTATGATACGACCAACATAAGGATGTGATTGGAGAGAAAAATGAAAGTCGTCGGAGATACGGTTATCCAACCTTTTCACAAGGCAACCTGCCATTGCGGTGCGGTTGAACTAGAGCTCAGGTTACCTAACGGGATAGAAAAACCACGCCGCTGTGATTGCTCGATCTGTCGTCGCAGGGGAGCGATTGTGGGCTCTGTTGCGCTGGATGGCATCAAGATCCTTAAAGGTGCAGAGCATCTCAAGCTTTACCAATTCAATACCAATACCGCGAAGCATTACTTCTGCTCAAACTGCGGTATCTATACCCATCATCAGCGCCGTTCTAGCCCAAACGAATACGGTTTTAACATCGGCTGTTTGGAAGGGGTGAATCCTTTTGATATTGGTGATGTGGTGACCAACGATGGTGTCAATCATCCAGCTGATCGTTAATTTATTGAGCTTTAAAAAGGGAAGAAATTATGTCTGAATATGGAGCGGTCATTCGCTGGAAAAAAGCAGAAGATGAAGTCTTTAGCGACAATCAATACAGTCGAGGTCATACGTGGGAGTTCGATGGTGGTGTCACTGTGCCTGCTTCGTCCTCTCCACATGTTGTGCCACTGCCGTTTTCGGTGGAAGCGAATGTTGATCCAGAAGAAGCGTTTATCGCGGCACTTTCTAGCTGCCATATGCTGACATTTTTGGGCATTGCTGCAAAACAGAAGTACGTAATTGACTCTTATGTCGATGATGCGATAGGTGTGCTGGAAGAAGATGAATCCGGCCGCTCATCGGTCACTAAGGTGACTCTGCGCCCTAAAATTGTGTTTTTAGGTACCAAAAAGCCCACCGCCAAGCAGCTCGACAAACTGCACCACTTGGCGCACAAAAACTGCTTTATCGCGAACTCGGTAAAAACGGACATTGTGGTAGAAACTAAAGCGTAAACCACACACGTTAACATCCAAAAACCGCGAGGTTGCTTAGTGCATCACTGGCGGTTTTTTTGTGTCTGTGTAATCCTACGTACGGTTTTAATTGAGTGACAGTTAGAAAGTTTTGAGAGATAGGTAGAGAGCTCTTGAATGGTAGGAATAGATTGATTAGCGGAGAGTTATGTTTAGCGTCCCATTGAATAGTTTTGTACATCGTGTGAGTGATAAAAGCCAAGTGATGGTGAATGCTGCGGAATGTGGATGTCAGTTGAAACGAGTTCGTCGTTCGCGTAATTGGCTGTTGGTCGCTCAAGAGTATCAACTCGTTGAATTTAAAACGATGTTAACCCATGAAAAAGACGGTTGGATAGCAATTGCAATCGACAAAGTGCTGCCTAAACCCGTGGTGTGTTTGGCATCTCTGTTGGCCGCTACACCTTCAATGACTGTGGCTCAGCTGGTGATGGAATCTGGATGTTCAATGGCCGAAGCAAGACGTGCTATTGATGAACATGAAGGTCTGTAGGCGTATTCAAATCGTGTGAAAAGAGAATTGCGAGCAGCAAAAAGCCCGTAACGATATTGCGCTGGAAAACGTCATATCGTTACGGGCTTTATCATCTGTGCTGCTGTTAAGCTAAGCCATGCGGCTTATGAAGCATTGAATCGATTAAGAGTTCGCTACTTTTACACGAATCGTGTTTTTGCCAAGCTTTGACAAGTTCAGCTTGTTTAGTGCCGCTTTAGCTTCTTCTTGCTCTGGCATTTCAACAAAAGCGAAGCCTTTTGAGTCGCCAGTTTCTTGGTCTAAAACTAGGCTGCACTCTTTTACTGAGCCAAACTCAGAAAATAGCACACGGATGTCTTGCTCAGAGGTAGAGCGCGATAGGTTACGAACTAGAAGTTTCATAATAAACCTTGAATATGAATTTACGCCGAGCATTGTCGCACACTTTCATGCTCACCCTCACAAATAATTACTCTAATCATTTCTTTGGTAATGTGTCGCTCTATTTACCGATTAAGCGAGCTGTTTACCTGCTAGCCGCGGTTTATCGTGATATCTGACACGAATCCATGCTCTGTGCTGGTCAACGCCTGTTGTAGCATCTGAGCGGCTTCTTGCGCGGTCATAAAGCTCGAGGTATCCATGCCTTTACCGCTTGTATTCCAAAACTCGGTCGCCATTCCTCCAGGGTAAACCGCCACGATTTTCATCGGGTGACCTTTTAGCTCCAACCTCACCGATTCGATAAAGCCTTTCACGGCCCATTTTGCCGCGCAGTAGGTGGACTCTTCCGCTTTAGCACCTTGTGCCGCCGTCGACATCACCACAGCGATGGTGACCGATTGATCTTTGTAGCGCTGTACAAGCTCGCGAATCAAAAAGATCGAAGACTCAATATTGTTCTTCAGCATGTCGCTGATGATGGTTGGATCTTGCTGTTCTATCTTACCGAAGTACCCACTGCCAGCGCTGTGGATCACCAGCTTCGGCATTTCAGGTAACGCATCCAATAACTCGCTCACTGAGTGCGGGTCACAGAGATCACACGCTTGGCTAATGGTATTCGCAGGTAGGCCTTGCGCCACTTCTGCTAAACGTTGTGCATTGCGACCTGTAATGGCTACGCGCTGAGCGTCGGCGTTAGCATATTGTTTCGCGAGAGCTGCGCCTAAACCGCTGCTTGATCCGGTAATTAAAATCATACTGTCTTCAATTTGTAGAGTTGATTCGAGATAGTAAGGGGCTAGGCTAAGATTTTCTGAGATCTATGGCTAAAGTTGATCGATAGCCTGGTTGATAGGTTGATAGGTTGATAGGTTGATAGGTTAATAGCTTGGGTGATCGGTCGAGCGGTAAGGCTGAGCTAAGAGAGTGGGGGAAAGCCGTTAAGAATCGACGGGTTTAGCAAGAAATAACAGCGTTAAAAAACAACGAACTAACAAGTAAAAGCGCCGGCATAGAGCCAGCGCTTTTGAGTAATCATAAGTGATTATTCGTCGTCGAACTGTTTGATCGTGAACGCGTCTTCGATTCGGTTAAGCTCTTCTTGTTCTTTCACTCGCTTCTCTTCTTGCAGAGTCGCTCTCGTTTCGTTGAAACGTTTTTTCTCTGACTTAGTCAGGAATTTTACAGCTTTTTTGTTGGTCAGTGCGTAAGCAACTACGTCTTCACCTTTTTCTCTGCGGTCGTTTACGCGTTGTGAGAAACGTTCATTGTCGCGAGCTTTACGCTCCGCTGAGGTCAACTTGCTCATGCTTTAAAGCCTTTTCAATTATTCATGGTAGGGAATCTACGCTTAGCGAAACAAATGGGGACTGCTTAGTGTCAGTCTAGTCCATTTGTATGCTGGTGGCGCATCTTAGCACAATGGCTTGAGCATGCAGGTATGCTATTCGAGGGATCAAACAAAACAGCCCACAATTTTCGTTGTGGGCTGTTTTGTTACGTACTGTAGATGTAGTCATCGTTTTAAAACTAAGAATCAGAAACGGCAGTTACATCAAATCTTCTCGATGTATAAGATGACCTCTCCGACTTTAAAGCCGAACTTGGACATCTCAGTTTTGTTGAACAAGCGTTTGTCGTCCATCAAGAACATCCAGTCATCTAACACGACTTCATAAGTGCTGCCGTCGACTTCTATTTCTAAGTCGTATTTCCAATATAGAGCAGAACCTTGAGTCTCCCCATAAGCGGTTCCAACGACATCGTTGGCAGTCCCAGAATAGGTGTTTTCGCCAGTTTTTATCAGGTTCCAAACGCGGGTTGATCGCTCGCCATCAGCAAAAGAGAACCACTCTTTTATCTCTCCATTGTCTCCGTCCCAAGTTGCTATAAGTTTGGCATCGAAGCGGCGCAGTAGGTTACCAGAACGGTCGAGAACAATGCCGTAAGCCATTAGCTCACCATCAAAAAAGGTTTCAAGCTTGAGCTCTGGCGTAGTGTCGACATGGTCCTCTAAACTTGCAGAACCACAACCTGCCAGCCAAGTGAGTGAAAAAAGTGCCAGAGCGAATTTTATTATTGTTGTTTTTGGATTCATTTGTTTAAACCTAAAAGTTGTTTGCGTAGGCCGGGTTCGGATGTGTTCTCAGATAACCAAATCGCCAGAAATGCTTCGCCAAATTGTTTGTCTTGGATTACTCCGATAGGTTGCTCATCAAAGTAGAAGCGGCTGACATTATCTTCAGCGACACGTATGGTGAGAGTGCTTCCTGCTTCTACGTTCGGCCACATCGCGTATAACGGCTTCAACCAACGCTGAATACTGTTATTTGAGTAACCAAGCTTGTTCCATTGATCTTCGGTTGCATCGACTAAGTCTTTGCTGTCGATAGCGCGGTAATACTCGAGTTTCAGTGCGCGTTCTGAGTTGGTTGGTGTGGCATAAAATTCAGCAGAGTAGAGTGTCCAAAATAGGTAACTCATTTCGCCTTGGCCACGTTTATTTAAGTCATCGACCGCAGAGGCTTTAGTGTTTGCGGAAAATAACAGCGCAGCAAAAATTAACGAGAGAGTGATAAAGCTTAGAAGTGTGTTTTTTGCTTGCTGATGAGCGCGAACAATATCGCTCTCAGGTTTGAACGTTTGTGTCGGATTGCGTGGATAAGCCATAAGTCACCTCGATATTGCCATTTTAGGTTGTACTAAGTTGGAGTAGGCGGCCACCAGTAAGGGCAACAAAATCCCCCAACTTATTGCAAGGGCAGCAACTACCGATGCATCTGGCCAAGTAGTCAGGAGGGCGCCTGCTTTGATGCCTCCCCAATAACTACTAGTACCTGCTACGAACCCTATGACAAACAAGATCACTTTTGAGCATTTTAAAAGCCAATTTAGGCTGTGGTTAAAACTGATTAAGAACATGATCCATAGGCAAACAAGCCACACTGGAAACCACGATTGATTAGCAATTTCAGAGTCGACGGCAAACACGCCGAAGTGAAAGAAGAGGCTATCAAGTAATAGCCCTAATGGTAATAAGATGAGTATCTTCAGATCGCTACTGCGAGTCGGTGATAGGAGGAAGTGAACCACTACAATCAGTGGTGTGACGAACGGGGCTTGCGCGGTAAAGAAGGCACTGCAAACCCAGGTCGCTTGAAACAGTACGAGATTAATAATCCAAAACCGTTTCATCTTTTGCTCCAAAGTAACGAGGCTTTCTTGCGACTAAATGGTGAGTGCTGATCACTCGCTCTTTGAATGCACCTTCACAGTAACAGAAGTAGAAGATCCACAAGCGCTTAAACTCTTCTGAATAGCCGAGAGACTCAAGTTCTTCCCAGCTATTCTCAAAGGCGATGTTCCAGTCGTTAAGCGTTCGAGCGTAGTGCAAGCCAATATCATCAATTTCTTGAACCACAAGATCTGTACTAGTCGCAAGGTGTTGGGTCATCACTGAAACCGAAGGTAAACAACCGCCGGGGAAGATGTACTTCTGAATAAAGTCAACGCCCTTACGGTATTTATCGTAACGGCTGTCAGCAATCGTAATTGCTTGAATCAGCATCTTGCCTGAGGGCTTGAGTAGCGACGAACATTTTTCAAAGAAGGTTTGTAGATATTCATGGCCGACCGCTTCTATCATCTCGATAGAGACCAACTTGTCATACTCTCCTGTAAGGTTGCGATAATCCTCTTTAAGCAGGGTGATTTTGTCGGTTAAACCAAGTGCTTTGACTCTCTGTTCTGCAAGTGCGTGTTGGGCATCTGATATTGTGGTTGTGGTGACATGACAACCGTAGTGCTGCGCCATAAAGATGGCTAAGCCGCCCCAACCTGTGCCTATCTCGACCACGCTATCTTTCTCAGACAGTTCTAGTCGCTCACAGATGGTTTTCATTTTGTTTTGTTGAGCCTTCGACAAGGTTTCTGCGTCTTCGCTGTAGATAGCGGAAGAGTACTGCATCGAGCTATCTAAGAAGCGCTCATACAGCTCGTTGCCAATATCGTAGTGGGCGAGAATGTTGCGCTTGGAGCCTTGTTCGGTGTTGGCATTCTTACGACGCAGCACGAGGTTTTTGATGCGAGAAATCCACTGTGTCTTGTCATCAAGTTCATCCAATTGGGCTTGGTTACGAGCCATGATTTGAATCACACGCGTCAGATTTGGACTGGTCCATTTGCCATCGATATAGGCTTCAGATGCCCCAATGCTGCCGTTGATAACGACATCTCTAAAAAAGGTCGCATCATGAATCACGATTCGACCTTTCAGTTCGGCTTCTCGATCACCAAATACTGAATGCTGGTCGCGCTCAATGATCTCAAGCGTCGCGAATTGTAGGCTTTCTAATACCTTGAAAATTAAAGCTCGATATTTACAGTTGCTTGAAACAGCAACGGCTTTAGCTTGTTGTTCAATATTGTTGTTTTGTTTGGCAAGCTGTTCCATGTAAACCTCGCTGATAACTCATTCTAATATTTTGTGCCAACTAAGCTGAGTTTTGCTCCTTGGTTGGAGCGAACCCAAGCTAGAATTGATTTCTGTTTTAAGCGCTTAAGATGTTGAGTCTGGATGCGCCACAAACGGTACTTTTTTCAGGAATAATTTGAGAGCCTGATAATAAATTCCCATCACGACTTTTATGGTCATAGCCGGAATCTTGAATACCGTTCGTCTAATGTTTGTCTTGGTTACTGACTGTTTGGTCAGGGCCAGTGTCGCATCGAAAAGCTTGTTGTCTCGGCGGCTTTCGATGTGAACTAACGTGCGTTTCGCTGGTGGCTTAATCTTCCAAAAATAAGTCATGTTCAAATCCATGAACGGCGAAACGTGAAACTCTTTTTTTACCTTCAACTCTTGGTGCATGTCGATCAGATAGTAGTGTCTTTCTCGCCAAGGCGTGTTACTCACTTCTGCCAACATGTATTTACAATCTCCAGTTTCGTCATAGCAGAAGAAACAGTTGATTGGGCTAAAATAGATGCCTAAACAACGGCACTGAGCCAGCATCGTCACACGGTTTGAATCAGACCAAACACCACCAAGTTGTTGCACTTTGGAAGCTATACGTTGCTTAAGTGATTTTGGTTCATACGTAGTGACATTTTCTTTTTTTTCAGCGAGATAATCCGATTCTACAAAGCGAATCGGGTTATACCATCGAGTGCCGAACAGCGCACTGCGCGATGTGGTTTGGGGCAGTTCGTCAAGATCGAGCCCCATCATATACAGCTGATAGCTGAACTCATGTGTGATGTTGCCAAAGCGACGATGTCTGACGTTACCCCAATAGATACCGCTAAGTTCTTCACTTTTTTCGGATGCGATCCCCATCTCGGGTGTCAGGGTTTGGCTGCTCATTGCGCTGAACTCGTACTCAAATCCAAACCGAAGCGTTTGGTCACATCGAGTGCACTGTGGACACCGTCTTCATGGAACCCGTTATACCAATAAGCACCAGCAAAGTGAGTCTGGTTTTTGCCACAAATCTGCTCTCGTTTGTGCTGAGCTTCGACCGTGTTCGAATTAAGTACCGGGTGATGATAAACAAAGCTGCGAATGATTTTCTCTGGGTTGATGCTTTCGCTTTGATTCAAGGTGACACAGAAGGTGTCTTGGCTTTCGATGCCTTGCAGGATGTTCATGTTGTAAGTCACACAGGCTGGTCGTTTACTGTCGCCATCTAACATGTAGTTCCAACTTGCCCAAGCCAGCTTTCTGTCTGGTAATAAGCGTGTATCGGTGTGCAGAACCACTTCATTGCGGCTGTAAGGGATCTCGCCCAGTACCTGTTGCTCTTGTTCTGTCGCATCACCAAGCAGACGTAAGGCTTGGTCTGAGTGACAGGCAAAGATTACTTCGTCGAAGTTTTGCGTGCTGCCATCTTCAAATTCAACAGTGACGCCCGGTTCTTGGCGAGTGACTTGTTTAATCGATGTATTCAGTGCAACAGGCTTACTCAAGCGTGAAAGGATAATTTCAACGTAAGAGCGTGAACCTTTTGGAATCACATACCACTGAGGGCGGTTCGCGATATCGAGCAATCCGTGGTTGTAGAAAAACTGAATAAAGAATTTCAGCTCAAACTCTTCCATTTCCTCTAAGCTTGTCGACCAAATAGCCGCGCCCATCGGCAGAATGTAGTGCTGACTGAAAAAATCTGAAAATTGATTATCGCGTAGGAAACTGCCAAGGGTAACGTCTGGTGTGAATTCATTACTTTCAAACTGAGCCTTACACAGTTTGTTGAACTTGAGAATGTCAGACACTAAAGACCAGAACTGAGGTTTGAAGATGTTACTCCTTTGTGCGAATAACGAGTTAATGCTATGGCCGTTGTACTCAAACTTAGTAGTGGTGTTGTGGACGCTGAAGCTCATCTCTGTAGGTTGCCTTTCGACACCGAGTTGTTCCAGGAGCTGATTGAAATTCGGGTAGGTTCGATCGTTGAATACGATGAAACCTGTATCTATCGAAAACGCCGAGCCTTGATGTTCAATATCAACGGTCGCGGTGTGGCCCCCAACATAATCATTCTTTTCGAATACCGTTACGTCGTGGTGCTTATCTAATATGTGTGCGCAAGTGAGTCCAGAGATACCTGACCCGATAATGGCGATTTTCTTCATTGTTATACCATCCTTGAAGCGAGTTTTTGCCAAACTGGAGTTGGAAGTATTCTTAGTAGCTTCATCAACATGATGAATCGTCTTGGGAAATCGATTTCACTCTTTCCTTGAGCAATACCATTTACGATTCTTTGAGTTGCGGCCTCACTACTAATAATCATAGGCATAGCGAACGTATTTCGCTCGGTTAATGGCGTTTCAACAAAGCCAGGGTGCACAATTGATACATGAATGTTGTGCGTTGCCAGATCAACCGAAAGTGTTCTGCCTAAGTAGGTGAGGGCTGCCTTTGAAGCGCCATAAGCTTCTGCTCTAGGTAAAGGTAAAAAGCTGGCGCTGGAGCTTACCAAAACCAAACGGCCACCGGGCTTGATGTTTTTTAACCAAGCTTTAAGAGCGTAGCCAATTGAAATTAGGTTGATGTTGATGACGCGCTCGAAAAGCTCGGCATCAAAATTCACAGGGTCGTCGATGTATTCACAATCACCCGCATTTAGAATCAGCAGATCGAGCGGCTTGTCTTGGTCGAGTTCTGGGAAGTTGTGGTAATCGGTCAGATCGAAACAGAGCGGTGAAATGGATGAATGTGCGATGTCTGTATCGTGAGAATCAACTAAGGCCTGCAGTTTGTCTGGGTTGCGGCCACAAGCAATCACCTGATGCCCTTGCTGAGCGTAATCTTTAGCGAGGGATTGGCCGATACCTGAGGTCGCGCCTGTAATCATAATACGCATTATCGGCTCGCTCTCTTTTTGATGGATTTAATCGCGCAGCCCAGTACTGGAATGTGTTCATACAACATAGAACCGACGTCGAGGTAGTCTCTGTGGTAAATCACCTGACCGTCGAACATCTTGAGGTGGCTGTGTCCTTGTACTTCGATCGGCTTTTGCCCATTTAGTTGCTTGTGAGCAAATTGCATCGTCCAGTAAACCGAAGCTTCATCGTTCACTTCGAAAGTGTGTTCAATGTGGAAGTAACAGCTCGTCACTTGGGTGTAGAGGTTCTCGAAGTAGTGAGTAAGCGCAGAAATACCGCTGACATGGTGCAGCGGATCTTGGAATTCAATATCAGGGTGATAAACCGTCTTCAGCACGTCGAAATTGTCTGTTCCGAGTTCTCGATACATGTTGAGAAAGTTATCAAGCCATAGAGAGTTATCCATAATATTCACTCTAATTATTTGAAGAAGGCTAAGGCTCTCAATCGTGCTTCTTTGTGCTCAACGATGGGTTGCCAGTATTCGCTGTCTATTCCGTTTTTAGCGATAAAGTCATGTGGGAAATGTACATGCTTATCTGGGATATTTTGCAGCTCTGGTATGTACTTACGAATAAAAATTCCTTTTGGATCAAACTTTTCACTCTGAGTGATTGGATTGAAAATTCGGAAGTAAGGTTGAGCATCACAGCCAGTACTTGAAGCCCACTGCCAGCCACCATTGTTGGCACTAAAGTCTCCGTCGATAAGGTGCGACATAAAGAAACGCTCGCCCCAACGCCAGTCAATAAGCAGGTGCTTGGTTAGGAAGCTTGCCACCACCATTCTTAGTCTGTTGTGCATCCAGCCCGTTTCAACCAGTTGACGCATTGCGGCATCAACCAATGGATATCCTGTTTTTCCTTCGCACCAAGCTTTGAAGCTAGGATGATCGTGATACCAATCTAAACCATTGTATTTTTGCTGAAAGTTAGCACCTTTGACCAGTTTAGGGTGGTGGAACATCAAATGCTTATAAAAATCTCGCCAAATCAATTCATTGAGCCAACAAAAGGCCGGTAATTGCGTATCAAATAACAGATCGGGTTGCTGCTGAATCAATTGAATCGCTAACCAACGTGGGCTCACGGCGCCAATCGCTAAATAAGGTGATAGCCCCGATGTTCCTTTAACTGAGGGAATATCTCTCAGACGTGCGTAGTCGTTGACTTTATTGCCTAAGAAATTGGGGATCACATTGCCCAATACATCTTGGCTTAATGGCCAGCGACTCGAATCAACACGCGGAAAATCGAAATCATAGTCAGCAGAGATGGTTAAGGCTTGTAAGTCGTCAGGAAGCTGTGTTTGTGAACGTTCAGCTGACTCGACAGGAGCTGGACTGCAGATGATGCCTTTCACCTGAACTTCTTTTAACCAAGCGTTCTTAAAGGGCGTAAAGACTTTGAACATCTCGCCTTGTTTGTTGAGAACGCTACCGAGTGGCAGCATAACGTCACAATCGCTGATCTTCAGGTTTAGGCCGCTTGAAATCAGCTTTTTATCGCGAGCTTGTTCATCGACCTCTGGTTCAGAGTTAGCGTAGACGCACTTGGCATCAAGCTGCTGGCACAAATCGATGAGCTGTTTGGATTGGTCGTCAAAGTCGCTAGCTTTCAGGTGAAGCAACGTTATCCCGAATTCAGCGAGCTGGGAATCGAGTTGTTTTAGATGACGATAGATGAAATCAGCTTTGATCGGCGCAAGGTGGTGTTGCCGCCACGTTTGAGGCGTTGAAATGAAAACGGCGGTCGTTACGCCGTTTTCAACTGCCGCGACGAGCGCTGGGTTATCGTGAATCCGCAGGTCTCGTCGTATCCATAGTATGTCGCTCAATATCCGTATCTCAGTTTAAGTTCTTGAGGGTGCGGGTTTAGGTAAACCTGTGATTCTAGGTATTCGTTCGGGTATTCCATCAGGTAGTGATTGATCAGTGTCAGTGGCACTAGCAGTGGAACAACGCCCTCTCTGAATGATGCGATCTGGTTGGTCAGCTCTTGCTTGTGAGCGCTACTCAGTTGTTTTTTAAAGTAACCCTGCAAATGATGCAGCGTATTGGCGTGACTGCCTCGATTCGCGTGATGAGACAACGCCGTCATCAAGCCTTCGATGTATTGAGCCGCTAGTTCGTCGATATCTAAATCATTACCCGCTAGCAGTTTGCCTAAGCTTTTGTAACCCTCAACGTGGTGACACATGACTAGATATTTGTGGGCGCTGTGGAACTGAATCAGTTTGTGCTTGGTCACACCTTCATCCACAAGATCGAGCCATTTTTGGTAAGTGAACACTCGAGTCATGAAGTTTTCACGCAAAATGGGATCGTTAAGGCGGCCGTTTTCTTCAACGGGAAGTAACGGGTTGCCGTCCATAATTTGTTGGGTGAACATGCCTATGCCTGTCGATTCAGAGCCGCGACCATGGTGGTGGTACACCTTCACGCGCTCCATGCCGCAGGTTGGGCTTTTTTGACACACAATAAAGCCAGCAATGTGTTGGTTTTTCTTTGAGTAGTTTTGACCGAACTCGATCAGTTCGTTGGTCACATCACCTGAGCCATCAGGGCGAGAAACATGGATGATGTCATCTAGCATTCTTGTTTGACGAATGGTTGGACGAGGGGTTGGAAGACCAACAGCCATCTCTGGGCAAACAGGTTCCAATTCCACGTAGTCTGCTAGGTCGTCTGTACAAAAACGAGAGCGTTTATGACCTGTGTCGAAACGTACTTTATGTCCAGCAACACATGCACTGATACCGATTTTGATTTTCTTTTCCATTGGCCAACTCCTTTGCTCTTGCTCTGAGCTTTTTCTTATAGTTCAACATTGCTAATCGTATTTACAGAGCTGGGTGTGTTTTTACTTTGACACCGTAGTTGTTTTTATTCAGATGTATTGACGATATACAGGATAGCTTTATGCCATCCTGTATATTTATAGCCTGCAACTGGGTTAATAGATATATTTTCCAAGTGGATTGAATAGTTGGCTCACACCTTTTGTGAAGTAAAGCGCATCACTTGAAACGGTTAAACAGACACAACCTTCTTTTGTTGCCGGTTGATGAGTGTGATTGCCATCCAACCAGATGAAGTCACCTTTGTTGTAAACGCCCATTTCGTCTTCGAAACTGCCCTCTAGAAGAAGCGTGATCTCGAAGCCTTTGTGGGTGTGGCAAGGCACTTGTCCATCTTTGTCGATGTGCAACAAGCTGGTGTGGTGTGCTTCGTCAGCAAAATCGAGTCTTGCTCGTGAAATTTTGCCTAGGTTCATCCAGTCCTTTCTCGCTACTGAGTTTAGAGCGCGAGGGATTGTGAATGTCGTGTCAGCAACAGTTACTTTCTGAACCTCTGGAGTCACTTCAACAGACTGAGAAGTATCAGCTGTGATTTGCTCTATCGCGTCAAAATCAAAGTCCATGTCGTCCATTGAGAAGCTGTCTAGATCTTCATTTGAGAATACTGGCTCTGCGTCAAAAGCATTATTCGCTGATACAGCTGTAAGCTGCTTGACTTGTTGTTGGCAGTGTTCACACAGCTCTACATGGCTAGAAACAATCAAAGAAACTGAATCAGCCAACGTGCCATCGACGAAGTCTTTCAAGATTGCCGCGTTTGGGTGATGTTTAATCATGGTCTTGTTCCCCCATGTGAACTTTTAATTTGGCTAAAGCGAGTCTCAGACGTGATTTCACTGTTCCAAGTGGGACGCCAAGTTGCTGAGCGAGTTGCTCTTGAGAGAGCTCTTGAAAGTAAACGCCTTTGACGATGGTTTTCTGAGCGAGAGGCAACTTTTCTATTTGAGTCATTACGTGTCGGCTCATCAAATGGTCACCGAATGGCAAATCTTCGCTTTGAGACTCGGCTACCATCGCATCGATTGGCCAGATATCGTCGGCTATCGTTTGTTCGGCTTTCGCTTTCACTTTGCGCAACATGTCGAACGCTGCATTACGCATAACGGTGTAAACCCAAGTGGTCGCTGCGCCTTTGTCTACATTGTAAAGATGTGCTTTCTTCCAAACATTAGTCATCGTGTCTTGAACTAGCTCGTTTGCAGCCGCTTCGCCACCCAACTTACTAATACCAAAACGCTTAATCTTAGGAGCGAAAAACTTGAACAAATAGGTGAACGCCTGCTTGTCTCGGTCTGTACCAACCAACATCAACCAGCTCGATAGCTCTGTCGGTACTTTGTTGTCTGTAGGTACTTTGTTATCGGGAATAATGACATGCTCCTTGCCGTTCCCTGAACTTCTGCTTTCCACTTGCATAGTAACTAACCATCATGCGAATTTGATAGGCACTACGTGAAAGGAGAAAGTCGGGATCACTTTAATTTAAATTAGTTTCTACTATACAAAATTATAGTGGAGAAAAGTGCTTATTGCCCCGTAATGATTTGATTCAAAAAAGGAACTAGAGACGGAAAACTGGCTGGTTCAGTAAATTCGGTTTTCTTTTCCAGTGGGATAGGCATCATTTCGAGTAGTCGCGCGCAAATCCATTGTGGGCTCTCGAAATCTGGAGTGGGATAGAGTGTTCTTATCGAATCGTGGTCGCGAAACAACTGAACCAAAAAAGCGGTAAACACGTTAGGCACTTTATATTCATCGGTAGGCCAGTGAGGCAACAAGCTGAACTTACTTTTAATCAGGTCATCATCGTCTCGAAACGACCCATGCAATTGCACCAACTTTTCGCCTTCGACATCAATTTCTAATATCTGGTCGTCCGACATATTGAAGTCGACGATGGTCACCTTTGTTCCCCAAGAACTGAGATGATCAGAGTTAGTGTTGTCTTGAGTGGCGATAATGAAACCATCGCCCTGCGCTGCGTGAGCAACCATCGCGAGATACTTTGGCTCAAAAATGCGCAGTCTTTGCCTGCCTCCCGGTAAAAGAAAGATAGGGAGAGGAAACACAGCAAGCTTTAGAGAAGACTCTACGGGTGTTTCTGGTTCGGCGTCTGTCCGCGTGGTCTTCCTAGGTGAATTCGGCACATAGCACTCCTTAGTTCAAATGTGATTTGAGAAGATATACGCGGGGAGGGTGGTGTTCGATCAATTCGCTTCGGCTTATGTTCGCAAAGGGATAGATATTTTGTTGCACCTGTTCATAAATTCATTGTTTTTACCTTTTCTCATACGCGTCATTAGGTAATATATGAACAAATAGTAAGCGAATGGGTAGTTGCCAGACGATGCTTCTATCTGACGTTCTTCTATACCTAACATCGCATCAAAGGAATGGTCATGATTGTTATTTATGGTATCAAAGAGTGCTTAAATCCAATTAAGTTGCAGCTCTCTAATGTGTTGCAGCAGTGCTTGAACAGTGAAATGGGTTTACCCGATGACAAGCGAGCACATCGGTTTGTGCCATTGGAACGAGATGACTTCTTTTACCCGGAAGGAAGAACAGAAGCCTATACCGTCATTGAGATAAATATGATGGAAGGTCGAGCGGTAAACACCAAAAAGCGCTTAATTAAGAAGATATTTTCTGAGATAGAGAAGCAGTTAGCTATCTCTCCGATTGATATTGAAATCACCATTAAAGAGCAGCCTTCACATTGTTGGGGTTTTCGAGGGATGACGGGCGATGAAGCACAAGATCTGAAGTACAAAGTGAACGTCTAGGGTTTAAGCTCTTAACTCTTAACTCTTAACTCTTAACTCTTAACACGTAAGACTTAAGCCAATCTATCGAGTGACGGCTTTGGAATTTGATGCCAAAGCCGTTTTCCTAGTTCTCGACACTAACCTTTAAGCATCTAAGCATCGTCACTCTTTTTTAAATACTGATGCCAATTTTCATTGATCACGTCAAAGTGCTCAACGCAGAACTCTTTTCTGTCTTTCAAATAGTCGTTTTCCACTTCATCGAGCAAGTTCTTATAGGCATCGGGATCGCTGCCATACACCAAGCATAACGTGGAGAAGTAACGCTGCAGATCGAAACTGTGCTCGTCGATGTATTCCCCCAAGTCGTAATACTCTGGGCGGTCTTCTGACTCGAAAGCGAACATGTCTGCAGCGCTGATAGCAGCGTCGGCCCCATGCTCTACGTAGTTAAGCAGTAGCACGGTTGCTAGGTTATCAACCGCATCTTCTTCTTTACCCAATATGGCAATGTTCTGATCTTCGATATACGCATGCCCAGTCTCGTGTAGCAGGGTGTGCAGCAAGGTATCAATAGCGCCGGTTTGCGCAGATTTCCCATACTCTTTTTCGTATTGGTTCTTCTCAAAGTAATTGAGTGACTCAGCGTAAAAATTGTAAGGGATCAGTACTTGATGGGTTTGTGGATCGTAGAGTGGTCCTTTTTCCCCGCCATATTGAATGGTTAATGGCTTCTCAAACATGAAGAGTTGGTTTGATAGGTCGACCACGGTGTCATTAACGCCACTGCTTTGAATCTCTCGTTTGAGCTGCTCTTCTTCGGTATTTTGCGGTGTAGAGTACTCGACGATTAGGTTACTTTGGGTGGCTTGTTCACTAGATGCATAAGTTGTGGCAAACATTGCACTCAGGGCTAGGCTGCAGGTCAATGTTCGTTTCAATAATGTCATCGGCTATCCTTGTGATTACGTTGCGATTCAGAGTCGTGCTGGGGGTAACAACTCCAAGCTGTGTACCCTGATTTAGTTATTTCGTTAGAGTATAAGTTTAGACGGAATTTTGATGCATCGAGGACTGCAATTTTTGAAGTAGGCGCTATCCTATCAATGAATAATCCGCTTAGAGATTCGCCACAAAGAATAAGTAAGCTGAATGAGCGGTGTCGATGTGATTCGTTTCTATTGGTAATTAACAGATAAATTTCGGTTCAACACAACCCTTGTGTTATACTCCGCGCCCCAATCCGAATTGGCTTGTTTAATCTTAGGAAATTATTATGAGTGTTAAAAACGAACTTCAACAAATTAACAACCGTCTAGACAAGTGTCGCCACAAGTTAGATGCTGCTAAAACTCGTAATGATCGTCCTGTTGTTCGTCAGTTCGAGGAAGAGATTAAGAAGCTAACTAAGAAAATTGCCCAGCTTAAACACAAAGAAAGCTATGGTGTGAACCAAGAGCGTAAGTCTCTGGTTGATATGCCATTTAGCCGTGAGATCACTAAGGCTGAGCAAGCGGATATGGGTAAACTTAAAAAGTCTGTTAAAGGACTCGTAATTGTTCACCCAATGACGAAGATCGGTAAAGAACTTCGCATTGAGGTTATGACTGGTTACGCACCGAAAAAATTCTAATTACCAGCGATGGTGATGAAAGAGGAGCTAGAAATAGCTCCTTTTTGCTTTTTTAGGTATTAAGAAAGCAGAGTCAGCGGCATAGATACTCACGCCGTTTTCAACTTTTAGGAGGTGATTGTTGTCACAAATCCTTTTATCTCCTATAAAAGTTAACGTGCTACTAACATGGTACTAAGCGATCGCAGTAATGTGTTCGCTTTTCGAATCCACACTTTCTCTCCAGTTTGTATAAATATAGGTAGAGCAGCACAAATAATTACAGATAAAACTAGACTCATTAGGGAAGATGAGAACGTAAAAAAATAGAGGTTATATGAATCAATTAATTTCAATTGGACCACTAGAATCCTTCCTAATCGCGATTAGTGTTTTGTTTCTAGGTCATTTCGTCAATGCAAAGCTTCCGATTCTCAAAAAGTACAACATTCCAGAGCCCATTGTCGGCGGCTTGATTGTCGCTTTTGCTATTACAGCCCTGCACTTTAACGGCCTTGATCTTGAGTTTTCCTTGCCCCTGCAGAACACGTTTATGTTGATGTTCTTTGCAACGGTCGGTCTTGCGGCGAACTACACGCAGCTGATAAAAGGTGGTGCTAAGGTATTCCTATTCTTAGGGGTAGCGTCGGTTTACATCATTATCCAAAACGGTGTAGGCGTAACCTTAGCTACGGCACTAGGCCTTGAACCCTTGATGGGTTTGATTGCTGGCTCTATCACCCTTTCGGGCGGTCACGGCACAGGCGCGGCTTGGTCTCAAACTTTTGCAGACACGTTTGGCATTGCAAATACGCTAGAAATCGCGATGGCTTCAGCGACCTTTGGTTTGATCATCGGTGGTATTATCGGTAGCCCAGTGGCGCAAAAGCTGATTGATAAAAACCAGCTTGAATCTGAGTACGGCACTGGCACGCAAACACATGAACGCTTCCCTGAACTTGTTACTTACAACGAGTATGAAGAAGACAAAGTGACGGCGAAGAAGGTGATTGAAGTGTTGTTCATCCTTCTTATCTGTATCACGGGTGCGAAGTACCTAGAGCAGTGGGTGGCGACTTTTGAAATTTCTTGGTTGATGATTCCTGACTTCGTTTACGCGTTGTTTATCGGTGTGTTCATCACTAACGTGTTTGAAGTGACTAAGCTGCATAAGACTGACAGCGAAACGGTCGATATTCTTGGTACGGTGTCATTGTCACTGTTCCTAGCAATGGCGCTAATGAGCCTTAAGCTTTGGAACATATTTGACCTTGCGATTCCGTTCTTGGTTATCCTGGCGGTTCAGGCGGTTGTGTTAGGTATCTTCTCTTACTTTGTGACGTTCAAAGTAATGGGTTCTAACTACGACGCAGCGGTTATGGCAGGTGGTCACTGTGGTTTCGGCCTAGGTGCAACACCAACAGCGGTAATGAACATGGGCTCTTTGGTGAACCGTTTTGGTCCTTCACCACAGGCGTTCATGGTGGTGCCAATTGTTGGTGCCTTCTTTATCGATATCGTTAACCTGATTATCCTTCAGGGTTACATCTCGTTTATCGGTTAATGTTCGCCTTTACTTAAACGCAATGTGCTTATCGCACTAAGATGAATACAAGAAAGCCAGTCTGTTGACTGGCTTTTTTTGTTCTTGTTTATCGAGGTTTTCTTGCCTGATACCCCTGCGGTTAGGGCTCTGTCACATCAATAACTAGGGCGTGTTGATCTTTCGAGCTGATTTTTGCAGTGAGTTGCTGGGTATTTATACAAGGCAGAGGCATCGATGTGTAGCTAGCCTACATGAGAAGCCGATAACGCAGTAGAAATGACGAGCAAACGCTGCCCGAAGGGTTCGAGCTGGGCGCCCCCGCAAAAAGCGTTTTACTCTTTGTTGAGGGAGGTTTGCTTAGAATGACTAGGCTACTTCTCCCTCACCGCGATTAAAACGCTTTTGACTAGGCGTCCCCATCCGAACAAAATTTAACCACGAAAGGTCAACACGCCCTAAAGTGTTGTAACCACTTCATCAAGCGCTAGACGCGCTTTTGGTTTACCGTGGTTGTAGTCTTCGCCGTCTTTGTGGAAGCCGATAGCCAGTGCTACATCAACAACGTGACCTTCCAGTTCGTCAGCAAACTCTTCGCCGATCATAGCGGCATCTACGCCTTCCATTGGTGTTGATGCAATACCAAGACGAGCCAGTGTGTGCATTGTGTTACCTAGTGCGATGTACACTTGAGACTTAGTCCAGTTACCGTTGAAACCCGTTTCGTCTGTGTTCATTTCTGCGAATGCGTAAGCACCTAAGAATTGCTCGTACATTTCAGCAGGTAGGTGACCAGAACTTACTTCTGTATCAGCACGCTTCGCGAATTTCTCTTTAGTGTATTTAGGATCGTGAGCAAACAGGATCGTGTGTGACGCTTCTTTCGCATGTGGTTGGTTAAACTGGAACATGTTCTCGAAAGTATTGTGGAAACGTTGTTTTGCTGCGTCGCTCTCAATGATGATGAATTTCCAAGGCTGAGAGTTGATAGAAGAAGCTGATAAACGAAGTGCTTCTTTGATTACTTCCATGTCTTCCGCAGAGATGCGTTTGTCGGCATCGTATTTTTTAGCTGTGTAACGAGTGTTTAGATCAGTAATGATTGGATGAGTCATGTTGAATCCTAATATCTATCAATAATAAATGTTGTAGGGTTTTATGTTCAGTTACGTCAACAATAAACGGATAACCAATTTAAACGAATCTCAATAGATTGAACGTCTAAATAGTTATCGAACATGCCCCAATAAATCGAGTATCTGCGGTAGCTCAAGTCGATGGGTGTAAGATAATAGAAGAATGACTCGGGAAAAATAGCGAACATATCAAATCACTATGGTTAGTAATGTCCATAATGATTCAATAAGTGTGATCTTAATGGAGGTGGAATCTCTAGATTCAGTAGCTTAGTACGCTTTGATACCATATTGGCGCAATAATGGCGGAAGTACGCTGTCTAGGTTGGGGATATCTTCTGGCGTGATTTCGATTAAACCAAAACCATGCTCTTCATAGATTTTTCTCGTAGCTTCACGTTTATTTTCGGCGATTGGCGCAGAATCAGTTCCCCAGAACTGGATGTATACTTTGCCACTTGGTAGATAAAAATCGCTGATCACTTCTTTTGATATCGGAAGCGGACGCTCGTACGCATGGACCACTCCTGCCATATAAAGCCAGTTATCAATGATCAGCTCTCCCTTTGATCGAACATAATGCCCGTCTAAGCTTCGGTGCTTCGCCTCAAATTTCTGACGAAAACTGGAGAATGACACATCGGTCGAGTGGCTTTCAGCATCATGCCCTAGGAATTCAACAACAGACTGCTTTAAACGTTTATTGCGAACCAATGAGTCGTGCCATACCACGAATAAGTTTTGAGTCGCTTTGTCTTCTCTTTGTTCACCTCCGGCTTTTAAGCCTGTAGAGGTGACATGCCAACCGTCTTCTTCTTTTGTTATCCAACCAAGCTCGTTGAGCAGTAAGTTGATTTTCTTTGCGCTGAGTTGAAAGGCACTGCCAAGCTGGGTGGCGGTGAGTGTTTTTCCTGAGAATGAGTCCAAATCGATAAGCAGTTTCTCTGGCCAGACAATAAAGACACCAAACTTCTTGTGTTCGACATATTCCCCACCAAAGCTTTCTCCCCGTTCTGTGAGAATCCAACGCTCTTGTGAGCGCACGATATAACCCGCTGTTTTTAGATCGCTAAATAAAGTTTTAGCTTCTATGCCTTTTTGTTTAGCGAGTGCGGATGTGGAAATTTTGTCTGACATAGTCTTTTCTCAAATAGCAGAGTGATCCGCTGATGGGTTTTGGTGAGATACATGATGTGATAGCACAGGCGAGTACCATATCACATCTACTAATGCCAACTGCTGCTCACTGGTCTATGTTTTTAGTAGAAAGTCATGTCTGATTTTGATTTTGTGGGAAATGTGGTTCTTTCTGTAATTAAATTACATGATTAGCGATTCTGCTCATCTGGGTGCATATTTTCTATACGTGACACGATGTTCTTTTATACGGTTTATATAGATCTTAGATGCTATATTTTATTAAGTGTGATTTTGATCACTATTTATTTTTAAGTATTACAAGATAAAGCGTGATCTAGATCTTGCGTTAATGATATTTATTCTCATTAATTTGGCTTTGTAATTTTAATTCATGGTATTTTTGTGATCTAAAGTGCTCTTGTTAACCCTAAAGTGTTTTTCGTGTGTGATGGTTGTCACGAAAGTTGGGCTAAGGTGCATTTTAGAAATGTTGTGATACATTTTAATCGACTTTTGAGTACACACTTTCGGTCATTTGACCAACCAATACATTACGGGGTTCTACCTATGTTATCACCAGAAGCAAAGATTAAGGTTCAAAACTTTGGTCGTTTCTTATCCAATATGGTAATGCCAAACATCGGCGCATTTATTGCGTGGGGTTTCATTACTGCACTATTCATCCCAACCGGTTGGTGGCCTAACGAAACGTTAGCATCAATGGTTGGCCCTATGATTACATACCTATTGCCACTATTGATTGGTTACACCGGTGGTAAAATGGTTGGTGGTGACCGCGGTGCGGTAGTAGGTGCCATCACGACAATGGGTGTTATCGTTGGTACTGATATCCCAATGTTCATGGGTGCAATGATTGTGGGTCCACTAGGTGGTATCGCAATTAAAAAATTCGATGAAGCTGTTCACGGTAAAGTGAAGAGTGGTTTCGAAATGCTAGTGAATAACTTCTCTGCGGGTATCATCGGCATGATCTGTGCGATCATCGCGTTCATCGTGATTGGTCCTGCGGTTAAGATTCTATCTGGCGGACTTGCTGCTGGCGTAAACGCAATGGTAGAAGCAGGTGCATTACCTCTAGCATCTATTTTTGTTGAACCTGCGAAAATTCTATTCCTAAATAACGCAATCAACCACGGTATCTTCTCTCCACTAGGTATCCAGCAATCTGAAGAGATTGGTCGTTCAATCTTCTTCTTAATCGAAGCAAACCCAGGTCCTGGTTTTGGTCTTCTACTTGCTTACATGGTGTTTGGTAAAGGTAGCGCGAAGCAATCTGCTGCTGGTGCATCTATCATCCACTTCCTAGGGGGTATCCACGAAATTTACTTCCCTTACGTTCTAATGAACCCACGTCTAATTCTTGCGGTAATCGCAGGTGGTATGGCGGGTGTATTCACTAACGTAATGTTCGATTCTGGCCTTATCTCTCCAGCATCTCCAGGTTCTATCTTCGCAGTCTTACTGATGACGCCAAAAGGCTCTTACATCGGCGTGATTCTATCTGTTATCGCAGCAACGGCAGTATCGTTTGTTGTAGCGTCAATCCTTCTTAAAACATCAGCGCAAGATGATGAGGAAGATTCACTAGAGAAAGCTTCTGCACAAATGAAAGACATGAAAGCGTCTTCTAAAGGTGCAGCAGCAGAAGCAAACGTAAACCTAGCGGATGTAAAAGCAGTTTATGTAGCGTGTGATGCGGGTATGGGTTCAAGTGCAATGGGTGCAGGTCTACTACGTAAGAAAGTAGCAACAGCTGGCCTAGACATTGAAGTAACCAACTACGCAATCAACAACCTACCGGCTGATTCGCAAATCGTTATTACGCATAAAGACCTAACAGACCGTGCTCGTAGCACTGTGCCAGGTGCGATGCATATGTCTCTAAGCAACTTCCTAGACGGCGGCGTATACGACCAACTAGTTGCTGAGCTTGTCGATGCTCAAAGTGGTGAAGCGAAAGTAGAAGCTCCGGCACCTGCAGCAGCTCCAGCGCAAGAAAGCAACAAGCTTGCACTCACTGACGACAGCATCTTCCTTGGCCTTAAAGCGACTCAAAAAGAAGACGCAATCAAGTTTGCTGGCGAACAATTAGTAAAACTTGGCAACGTATCACCAGAATATGTAGATGGCATGTTTGCTCGTGAAGAGCTTGTGTCTACTTACCTAGGTGAGTCTATCGCAGTACCACACGGCACAATCGAAGCGAAACAGTACGTACAAAAAACCGGCATCGTTTTCTGTCAGTACCCTGAAGGTATTCAGTGGGGCGAAGATGAAGATGATATCGCGAAGATGGTTATCGGTATTGCCGCACAAGGCGATGAGCACAACATGGTGCTGATGGCTATTACCAATTCACTCGATGATGAAGAAGCTGTGGAATGCCTACAGAACACAACAAACCCTGCTGATGTTCTACGTATTCTCAACGGAAACTAAAAAGCTCTAGTCAAGCTCCTGAGTGAAGGAGGCCGGTATCCCCCTACTGGCCTCATTTTCGGTCTTAATCTTTCTAACAAGATTCAGTCTGAATAGCTTACTGCTTAATGCCTAGGGCACATCGTCAAGGCATGTTGTTGAGCAGTTAGCTATCTAGATTCAAATATTTATAAGGTCAAAATTATGAAAGCGTTACATTTTGGTGCAGGTAATATCGGTCGTGGTTTCATTGGTAAGCTTCTTTCTGATGCTGGTATGAAGGTTACGTTTGCTGACGTAAATGAAACGGTTGTAAATGCGTTAATTGAACGCCAAGAATACCCAGTTAAGATTGTTGGCGAAGAGTGTGTTGTCGAAGTTGTTAAGAACGTGACAGCAGTAAACTCAGCGACAAGCGCAGTAGTAGATTGCATTGCTGAGTCTGATCTTGTGACGACTGCAGTGGGCCCTACGGTTCTTAAAATCATCTCTAAGTCTATCGCTCAAGGCATTGAAAAGCGTGCAGCAGCAAACAACACTGCACCAATGAACATCATCGCGGCAGAGAACATGGTTCGCGGTACTAGCCAATTAAAAGCAGCCGTGTTAGAGCACCTTTCTGATGAAATGAAAGCGTTCACTGAAGAGCACATTGGCTTTGTTGATTCTGCGGTTGACCGTATTGTTCCACCGGCAGAAGCGGGCGAAACAGATCCTCTAGCGGTAACGGTTGAAACGTTCAGCGAGTGGATCGTAGATCAAACACAATTCAAAGGTGAGATTCCAAACATCCCAGGAATGGAATGCACTGATAACCTAATGGCTTTCGTTGAGCGTAAACTGTTCACGCTAAACACAGGTCACTTGGTAACGGCATACCTTGGTGTGCTTGCAGGTCATGAGACTATTAAAGACTCTATCGAAGATGACGTAATCCGCGCTGAAGTAACAGCGACGATGGAAGAGAGTGGTGCGGTTCTGATTAAGCGTTACGGCTTTGATCCAGAAGCACACGCTGCTTACATCCAAAAGATTCTAGGTCGTTTTGCTAACCCGTTCCTACGTGATGAAGTAGACCGCGTTGGTCGTCAGCCAATTCGTAAACTGAGCCCGCAAGACCGCCTAGTTAAGCCTCTAAACGGTACATTAGAGTACGGCCTACCGAATGCTCACCTAGTAAAAGCAATCGCTGCTGCGTTCCATTACAAGAACGAAGACGACCCACAAGCGGTTGAACTTCAAGCAATGTTCGCAGAAAAAGGCTTTGCTGAGACATTAGCGCATTATTCTGAGCTGAATAGTGACTCAGAAGTTGTTAAACTAGCGGAAGAAGCTTATCTAGCATTGAAATGATAAACCATCAAAGTGCCACACCAGTGGCACTTTCTTATTGTCGAGCCGTTATGCCAATACAAACAAGCCATGAAACTGAATTACTCGAAGCCCTTTCGGAAGCTGAGAGTGCTAGCGCCTGCCTAATGGCTGCTTATGATGCATTGGACGACACGGTAGATGCCGTATTAAAAAACATCTTTAAGAAAGACGACACTGCAATTAAGTTCGTTGTCGAGCCACTTCTCAACAGTGGTGGGCCGTTAGGCGAGATCATGATTCGTGCTAAGTTGCTACTCGGACTTGGCGTGATCAGTAAAGAACTCTACGACGATCTAGAGGTTTTCGTTACCTTGAAAGAGTGGGCGAAAATACAGGGTGAAGACACCAGCTTTACAGAAGTTGATGTGATATTTGAGCTCAACAAGGTGCACGCGATTCAGCGTATTATGCCTATCGAATATGACGCGGAGATGGTGGAAACGATGTCTGGCCCAATGCTTGAAATGTTCTTGGGGCGACATAATCAAAAGGTGAAGTCGACGATCGTATTAGCTATCACTGACATTATCACTACCCTATGCCGAGATAACGCGCTGAGCTCTTAGCTCTAGTTTGCAGCTCTGCTTATCTTGTTTCACATCCTACATAACTTGTAGCTGTTCGTTCGTTTCAATACAAAGATTAAAATGATGGCGGTTTCTCTCGTTGGAGAAATCGCTTTGTTGTTTTTGTGCTTCTAAAAAATATCCGAAATATCTTCCCATTAAATACAAAAGCAGCAGGCACAAAAAAAGCCACATTCAGTGGCTTTTTCTATTCAAGACGCTCTCTTTATAAAAACGCCCTGCTATTCAAGACTATAGGAATTATAGGTCTTGGATGTTCTCAGCTTCTAGCTCTTGGAAGTAGCGTAGAGTCTTAACTTTTAGCTCTTGTTGAGCTGGCTCATCAGCAACGATGATAGCTTTACGGTGCATCTGTAGAGCTGTAACAGTCCACATGTGGTTTACAGAACCTTCGATAGCCATTTGAAGCGCTTGAGCTTTGTTGTGGCCTAGAGAAAGGATCATCACTTCTTCTGCATCTAGAAGAGTCGCAACACCGATAGTTAGTGCGTATTTAGGAACTTGGTTGATGTCGCCATCGAAGAAACGAGAGTTCGCGATACGAGTGTCTTCAGTCAACGTTTTGATACGAGTGCGTGAAGATAGAGAAGAACCTGGTTCGTTGAATGCGATGTGACCGTCGATGCCTACGCCGCCCATGAACAGGTTGATTTTGCCGTATGAACGGATTGTCTCTTCGTATGCTGCACAGTGAGCATCGATATCTTCAGCTTTGCCGTCTAGCAGGTTGATGTTTTCTGCTTGGATATCAACGTGGTTGAAGAAGTTCTCGTGCATGAATGTGCGGTAAGACTCTGGGTGGTTAGGGTCGATGCCAACGTACTCATCCATGTTGAATGTTACAACGTGCTTGAAGCTAACTTCGCCAGCTTTGTAAAGTTCAATTAGCTCAGCGTAAGTAGTTAGAGGTGTGCTACCAGTAGGAAGACCTAGTACAAATGGACGCTCAGCCGTTGGAGCGAACTTGTTGATTGAATCTGCGATATGACGAGCAGCCCATTTACCTACTTTAGCTTTGTTGCTTAATGGAATAAGTCTCATTGATTTTGCCCCTAGAAATAAAATTTTATAGTGTTCTGAAACATTAATTCGCATTATAAAATAAGTTATCCAGTTCCGCTATTGTTTTAGGTCAAGTTTTTGCTTTTTTCGTCGTAACTGTGACTGGAACTCTCAAAATTGCACAATTATTGTATGGATATTTGGTGGCGTTAAACAAGATTAATACGTTTGTCATATACAGCAATGTTGATCTAATTCAGCACCTGAAAGGGTTGGTGTGTTTCTATGCCTTGATACGATTATTGCAATAATGGCATCGCTCGAACCATTGACGAATTTTGGTGCATTAACGTGTTTCGAGTATAAACAAGCGTTGAGCGTATAGTTGAAACTAGAAAAATAATGATGGCAATGGAGCGCTATCGTGATAAAAGACAGGGGCAGGATGAAGAACGATGAATCTCAGTGGGATGAATACCCATAAGATTGAACGAGAGCTGTGTTTTAGTCACGCTATCGCTATGAATTGTATATAAATATTGGTAAGAATGGATAGGTTGGCTAAACTTACCAATTACAAAGAAGATGTGTGTTTGAAGGCAAAAAAAAGCCCAAAGTGATGAGGTATCACTTTGAGCGATTTTACTAATCTTCTAACACTAACTCACTTTCGTATTCTTCCCTAGATACGTCGCCGCGTTTGCAGCCGTTTAGGGTGTGAAAGCGACGGCGTCCACGAGCCAGTTGAATGTACTTCAACCAAACACGCTCTAACTTGGACTTTGCCTTATGAGGGTGAGACAACACTTTAATGAAGTGTTTTTCTTCTGCATTGATTGGTGCTAGTTCACCAGTTTCAAGTGCAAGCATAGTGTCACCAAACAAGGTTAGGATTTCCTCTTCTGAAAGAGTAAAATCACCCGACTTAGCGAACCCTCTCGGGAATTTAATGGTGTCATAAAAACGTTTTTTTCCGTGTCGGAATTCGGTCTCAGACATATCAGCCTCAGTAATGTGGTTAGATAGAAATTAGTGTTTATTGCTCACGCGAAAATATTGTTAAAAGGCTAAAATAGGAAACAAAATGTTTTTGCCTTTACGATAAACAATCCTAGATCGGCTAGTTAGCAGATTTATTACAGAGATGTATTTGATGGATGTGAAAGTATTTAGAACCTTTCTTGAGGTTGCAAGGGTGCGCCATTTTGGGCGTGCAGCTGAAAACTTGTATTTAACACAAGCGGCGGTGAGTGCGCGGATCAAACAGCTTGAAGGCTATTTTGATACTCAGCTCTTCATTCGTGACCGCAATAACATCAAACTCACATCTTCCGGTGAACGTTTGATTGGTTATGCCGAAGTGATGGTGTCCACCCTACAACAAGCCAAATTTGAGCTGTCGTTAGAGAGTGGTAAAGCCTTGCAGTTAACGCTGGGCGGCACGCCGAATATTTGGGATGCGTATCTGCAAAACTGTTTAAGTGTGGTAACCGACTCTTTTGGTGGTTACGGCTTTATGGCAGAGGTGATGGGGCGCGAGCAACTGAACCGTAATTTGTTAGAACGAACCTTAGATATGGCTTTCGCGTTCGATCAGATCAAAGCAGAAGAGCTGAACTGTAAAAAAGTCGCTGACTTGGTTTTGGTGTTGGTATCAACGCAGCAAGATGATCTGGAATCTGTATTTCAACATAAGTATGTTTATGTGGATTGGGGAACGCGCTTTGGTTCTGAACACGCAGAACGTCACCCTAAAGTGCCAGCACCGTACCTACGTACCTCTACAGCCCGTATCGCCCTCGATTTCATTTTAGAGAAAGGCGGCAGTGCGTATCTTCCGGTGTCTCTAGTCGAACCTTTTATCGATTCGGGTCAGCTGCACAAGGTGAAAGGGGTTGAAGACTGGTATCTCCCAATTTATCTGAGCTACCGTAAAAGCAGTACCTCGGTTGATGCGATCATGCAGGTTGAGAAGTTGGTTAATGAGATTGACCCATCGACGGCTTACACATTGCAGCAAGCCGCTGAACAAGCACCTGAGTAACGGCATTCGCGGTAAGCAGTGGCTTTGCTGATTAGATTCAATAAAAAATGGCTCCCAACTAATTGTATAGTTGGGAGCCATTTTTGTTTTAAACCAGAAATGTACTTCTTTTCGGAACTAGAGATCGTTTCTAATTCCATAAATATCGTTTAGGCCTGGTATGTGTAGCCTTTATTAAAAGCCCTATAGGTTCATTAGATTCTCAATAGACTCTTCAAGAGAGTGTGACATGTACGAATGGATTTGATTGCCATCCGTTGCGTCAATCTCGATCATAGAAATCCCGTTGTCCGCTTTGTCTTCAAGAAAGCTTAGAGACTGCTCGACTGATTGACTGGTGAGAACCTGTTGATTTGATAAAACAATACGACATGTGTGTAGAACCATAGCCTTTTCCTTTTTATATTCGATAGGTCTCTGCATCTTGGCGTGCTAAGTACCGATCGTTGACGTTGTGAGAAGAATGCCCTCTCTAGGTTAAATTTAGTCGAATTGAATAAAATTAAAACCCTTTTTTGTGATTTATCTGACCTTCGCTTCCGAAAGTGGCTAGCGACAATGGTGGTTCACGGTAAACTTTTAGGTATCGGATCAAACGCTATGGTAAGTGGGAAGAGTACGGCATGTCGAAAAAGATCAATCACAACAGCAGCTTAACCAGTGAGCAGTGCCATTTGGCTCGATATGCACGAGATGCTCGCTTTGATGGGATGTTTTTTACAGCGGTGAAAACGACAGGAATTTTTTGTCGCCCGATTTGCCCAGCCACACCACCCAAAGAAGAAAACGTCGAATATTTTTCCCATCAAGCTCAAGCATTGAAAGCGGGATATCGTCCTTGTTTACGTTGTCGACCAGACAGCGCACCTTTTTCGCCGGCTTGGAAGGGCGTCGAAACCACTTTCTTACGTGCGATGCAGTTGATTGATAATGGCGCTCTGAATTCAGGATCTATCGTCGACCTTGCAACGCGGTTAGGTATTTCAGATCGTTATTTACGAACCTTATTCGACAATTACATCGGCGTGTCACCCAAGCAATATAGTCTGTACAGTCAATTGATGTTTGCCAAGCAGTTGCTGCACACCAGTAGCATGAGCATTACTGATGTCGGCTTTGCTAGTGGCTTCAATAGTACGCGCCGTTTTAATGATGCCTTTCAAAAAGAGCTGCAGCTTTCGCCAAGCCAAATTAGGCGAGCGAAGCCAAGTGACACTCAGAGTAATCATATTCAGCTTGGTTTTCATGGACCCTTAGATTGGAACCACTTGTTGAGGTTTTATCGACGAAGAATGATTGAGGGCTTAGAAGGCGTTGGCGAAGATTATTATAAGCGCACGGTAAATGTGAACGGGTCAAAGGGTTGGTTCAAGGCGACTTTAGCCAAAGATAACCGCTTGGATATTGAATTCGAGTTGGATGATATAAGCCAATTAAGAAGCTTGATTGCGAATATCCGCCGTATGTTTGATCTTGATGTCGATATTGCCAAGGTTGAGACGTTCTTTACGACTATCGATCCTAACTTGGTGGCTAAGAGTGGTATCCGTATTCCTGGCGTGTGGAGTGCTTGGGAGGCAGGCGTGAGAGCGATTCTAGGACAGCAAGTTTCGGTAACCGCGGCGATTGGTCAGCTTAACTTATTGGTCAAAGAGCTTTCTGATGAACATGAGAAAGCCAGCTTCCCAACACCAAAACAGATAGCGGACGCTGATGTTAGCTTCTTGAGAATGCCGGGAAGCCGCAAAGAGACCCTAAAGCGTTTTGCCGAATACATGGTCGACAATGAAGCTGAGCATCCTTCCAAATGGATTGAGCTAAAAGGGATTGGGCCTTGGACTATTCAATATGCACTGCTTCGCGGGTTAAGCGAACCTAATCATCTGTTGGTTGGTGACTTGGTGGTGAAGAAGTTTATTGAGCATCGCCCCGCCATCAACACGGAGAGTGTTTCGCCTTGGGGTAGTTACGCCACGTTCCACTGTTGGAATCAGTCTTAATCGGAATACTAAGCTAGGAGATATCATGGACAACCGTTTTACTTACTATGAGAGCCCATTGGGAACCGTGACGTTACAGGCGAACGATGAAGGCTTGCTCGGCCTTTGGTTCGAGACACATACCACCAAGCCGGAACCGTTGGGTGTTCAAGATGATAGCTTTCCGATCTTTGCATTGGCTATCGAGCAGCTTAATCGCTATTTCTCGGGCGAAGCTATTCAGTTTTCTGTGCCGATTGCAGCCAAGGGCACGCCATTTCAGCAGTCGGTTTGGCAGGCGCTGACGACCATTCCTTATGGAGAGACTTGGAGCTATGCACAACTGGCCGATGCGATAGGCAATCCGAAAGCCGTTCGTGCTGTGGGTTTGGCGAATGGCAAAAATCCGGTTTCAGTGATTGTGCCGTGTCACCGTGTGATTGGTAAAAACGGCAAACTGACGGGTTATGCAGGTGGCGTAGAACGTAAACAGCACTTATTGGTGATAGAGGGAAGAGAGCAAGACTAGCAAGCGATTTAGCCATGAGCCTGTCGAGATGCTGGCTGAATATCTCGTACTACTTAATGGTGAAGGCGAGTGGTTCTTAAAATATGACTTTGCATTAAAATCAACGCTTTCTGGGAAATATCGATTTGGTTGCATATTCTTTGACTATGTTCTCTAGGCAAGGATGCCCAAATGAATAGATTCCCCTTACTAATATCTGGCTGCAGCTCTGCATTATTGCTGACAGGTTGTTTAACTGATACCAGCCGACCTTTCGAGGTTCCACAGCTTGCTCTGTTCAAAGGTATGTATGAGAACGCAGATAATGACAGTTATCTACTTTTTGAATCCGGGCAAGTGACTTATCAAACAACGGATAATTCCGTGACTCGAACCTATCGTGTTGATGATGACTTGATCACCATTGAATTCAATTCTGGAAGCAGCCGAACTGACTCTAGACTAGTGATGCGCATTCAACAGAAGGGCGAGATGCTAACTTGCAACCAATGTCCAGCGATACAATTGAGTAACGTCTGGACACTTGTAGATAAGCCTGTGAAAGACAGTTCGAACTAGAAAAGATCTCCGAATTAGAAAAGATCGCCATTAAGCCATAGGTGTGCAGCGATACTGACGGCATAGCCAATCATGATCACTGGCATCCATTTCAAGTGGCCAAAGAAGGTGTATTTGCCATGCGCCGCGCCCATTAACGCCACACCTGCCGCACTACCAATAGATAACAAGCTGCCGCCAACGCCTGCGGTTAAGGTGATCAGTAGCCAGTTACCCATCGACATTTGAGGTTCCATCGATAACACGGCAAACATCACCGGAATGTTATCGACAATCGCAGATAAGATCCCCACCATGATGTTGGCCCAAATTGGATCCCATTGGCTATACATCACGCCAGAGGCAAGCTCCAAGTATCCCAGTAGACTCAAGCCACCTACACACATTACCACGCCGTAGAAGAACAGCAGAGTGTCCCATTCGGCATGGGACACTCTTCGAAATACATCAAAGGGCACGACTGAACCGAGTCGCTTCAATGCCCCCCCATCATTGTTGGCAATCGCCACCGCTTTTTTCTTCGCCAGTGAATTTGGTAAGGTCTTACGCAAGAAATAACCAAAGAACTGTAGATACGCCAGCCCCATCATCATGCCCATTACTGGAGGGAAGTGGAGTACGGCATGGAAAGCAACCGCAGTGCTGATGGTCATGATGAACAACAACACGATGCGTCTTGCACCGCGTTTTAATTCAACGTGCTGATGCACCGTGTCGGGTTGGGTTGTGGGAACAAAGTAAGACATGATCATTGCAGGGACGAGGTAATTCATCACTGAAGGAATAAATAAGGGAATGAATTCACTGAAGCTCACATAACCAGCCTGCCACACCATCAACGTTGTGATGTCACCGAATGGGCTGAACGCGCCGCCAGCGTTAGCGGCTATCACGATATTCACACAGGCTAGGTTAACGAATTTAGGGTTAGATCCTGCGACTTTCAGAACCACGGCGCACATCAATAGAGCTGTGGTGAGGTTGTCGGCGATCGGTGAGATAAAGAAGGCCAGAATACCGGTTAGCCAGAACAGAGAGCGGAAATTAAAGCCTTTGCCCACCATCCACGCTTGCAGCGCATCAAACAGTCTTCTCTCTTCCATGGCGCTGATGTAGGTCATGGCGACGAGTAGGAAAAGTAACAGCTCAGCGTATTCCAGTAAGTTGTGTTCGAGTGCTTGCTTAGCGACTTCAACAAGGTTGTGTTCTTGGTAGATAAAACCAATGATTATCCAGATCAGTCCTGCTGCAAGTAACACTGGCTTAGATTTTCGGAGCTTTAGGTACTCTTCCATCATCACCACGATGTAGGCGACAACGAAAATGGTCAGGGATAGGTAGCCAGCGAATGAGTTGGTGAGCTTGAGTGGTTCTCCCAACTGAGAAGTGGCAGCACCTGCTACCGAAGAAAAGAGTAACAAAGAGAGAACAGCAGAAAGCTGGATACCTAACATGGATTACGCTCCGAAGTTAATAAGTTATTAACACGGGTAAAAGAGTAGACCTAAATAACCATGTGCAGTGTGATAGATATCTTAATAATTCAATAGATTATAATGAAAGGAATAGACTGTGATGTGAACGGAATACGGTCTTACATACTCAAAATTACTGTCTTCCACACTTAAGTTAAAGACTAAAGACTAAAGACCAAAGAAAAAGCCCTACCGGACTCAGTGCCGATAGAGCTTATTCGAAATTGCCAACATTATGCAGCATTGAGATCAAACGTCAGTGTTTGTTCTGCTGCACATACTTCAACAGGCCAGCCATAGGATTGGTATTCAAGCGCAAGTTTGTCCGCTACTACGCGAGATACTGTTGCAGTGATCCACATGCCTTTGCCCATTACTTGATATTTAAGCGTTCTCATTTCCATAGTCATCACCGTTCTCCTTCTATATTGGCTGCGCGAAGTCTATAGCACCTCTGAGGGCTGAAATTTCGAATTAAGCTCAAATTCTTTATAAAATGGCTCACTGTTTGCGCTTGGCTCAAAACTCAATCAACTAAGGGAAAACGGTTGCGTTCTGGAAGCAAAATCACTTTTTAAGTCTCTGTATTATAATCGAATTAAAATTGACCAGAAAAACAATGTAAGAGATCTCTTACAGCATTATCAGAGATCGCACTAGGTAAAAACTTCTCACTAGAAGCCAGACTTGTGTGGCGATTGTGTGCGTTTTTGGTTGCGCTGTTGAAGCAAGATTTTTTAGTTTTGTATGTGAAATATTCTAATTTATTTAGCGTATGGTCCTGCTTTTAAATCCAAATCACAGTTTTATATGTTGCTGTGCTTCTTTTATTTAAACCGATACGCTATTTGATTTTGGTCATTAACCTTTCGCTCATTAGTTTGCACTATCTATACGTGTTCTGTTCCACATAAACGAGATGTATAGAGGTCCTTATGACTAATCCAACCAAAACCGATCGTAAAGTCACGATCGGCAGCTATATCGCACTCGCGTTCGCGATTGTGTTCTTTTCAGGCTTAATGCAGTCCAATGAATGGTATGGAGTGTTCGATTTTACAACGCTCAACGGTTCATTCGGTAAGGTCGCTTACGATGTGAGTGAAACGGCCGATGGTATTCAAGCGGCAACGACGTCACTGCGTGGTAAAGGCGGTAGTGGTGCTCGCGACGGTTTCATTTTTGCTTTGACACTTATTCCGACCGTGATGTTTGCACTGGGTATGATCAACGTACTTGAGCACTACGGTGCACTGGATGCGGCTCGTAAACTACTGACACCTCTGCTTCGCCCTCTGATGGGTATTCCGGGTAACTCAGGCTTGGCACTGATCGCTTCTTTGCAAAGTACCGATGCTGGCGCAGCGATGACACGTCAGCTGAAAGACGAAGGACATCTGACTAAGCGTGAAACCGATGTGTTCACCATGTTCCAGTTTACGGCGGGTGCGGCGATCGTTAACTTTTTCTCTTCAGGTGCGGTGCTGTTCACTCTAACCGCGATGGACGGCTCTTTAGCGGTGACATCGTCAATTGGTTTGGCTGTCGCTGTGATGTTTATCTTTAAGTTTGTCGGCGCGAATCTGTTCCGTATTTACCTCAACATTACTGAAGGCAAAGAAGACAAACCAAAATCAGACAAAGAACAAAAACTGGAAGAGGAAGAGGAAGTAGCATAATGAGCGAAGTTAAAGCAAAGAAACCATTGGTTACTGATATTTTCGTTGAAGGTGCTAAGAAAGGCTGGGTTATTGCGACTACCTCTACGGTACCGAATGTTCTGATGGCGTTTGTGATCATCAAGGCATTGCAGATAACGGGTGCGCTGGATTTGATGGGCAGTGTATTTGCTCCAATTATGGCGGTATTTGGTTTACCTGGCGAAGCGGCAGCGGTATTGATCGGTGCGTGGATGTCGATGGGTGGCGCGGTGGGCGTGGTTATCACGCTGTTTGACCAAGGTATTCTGAACGGCAACCATATAGCTATCTTGGCGCCAGCTATCTACTTGATGGGCTCTCAGGTGCAATACATGGGCCGTATTATGGGACCAATTGGTACTGAAGGTCGCTACATCCCGGTGATGATCGCGATTTCGGTATTGAATGCGTTAGGTGCAATGTTCTTGATGAACATTATTTTGTAACGTGACTTTGAACGGTTAGCTGCGAACAGCTTTCAGACGTTACAAAAAAG